>JAMCQY010000316.1 GCA_023381945.1 Deltaproteobacteria bacterium | reverse complement strand
AACCTTATTCGGCAGGAACTGGGATTAACCTCCGAGACTGTGGTGCTCTACGCCGGCAATATGGGGGAGAAGCAGGGTCTGGAGTCGGTCCTGCTGGCGGCGGCCCTCACCCGGGAGAACCGGACCATTCGTTATCTCCTGGCGGGGGAAGGCGCTGCCCGGGACCGGTTAAAAATACTGGCCAAACATCAAGGGCTTGATAATTTACTCTTTTTGCCATTACAATCAAACATTCTTTTGCCGCTGTTGCTGGCGGCGGCTGACATTCATCTGGTGGTTCAGCGGCGGAAAGCCGCGGACCTGGTGATGCCTTCAAAATTGACCAATATCATGGCGGCCGGCCGGCCCTTCATCGCCACGGCCGAGGCGCAAACAGAATTGGGCCGGGTCACTAGGGACTCCCAGGCGGGGCTGCTGACGGCGCCGGAAGACGCGACAGCCCTGGCGCAGGCCATCCAGAAATTGGCGAAAGACCCTGGCCTCCGGGAGCAGATGTCAAGGAGGGCCCGGCAATATGCCGAGGCACATTGGGACCGGGGGCGCCTCTTAAGGCAATGGGAAGATCTGCTGGTTAGATTGGCTAATGCTTAGTTGCCACCAGGCAGCGATTCGGATTACAATATCAGGGCAGGTGGAGTCCCTGACAGCAAATTAAAATAATTCAGGAGAATTTGGTTGTCCCGAATCCGTCGAGAGGGAATTTTTGATCAGTACCAGTGGCTTTTCACCCGCATTCAGTGGGGTTTGGACGGGCTGGTAGTGGTCTTGCTGCTATTTCTGCTCTGCTGGTTTCTGGAAGAACCCTTTAATCTCCGCTATCAATTATTGGGTCTGGCTACTTTCAGCTTGACCGTCACCGTGTTTCAGACCGCGAATCTCCATCAGCCCTGGCGGGGGGCCAACCTGGCAAGCCTGGTGCGCCGGGTTTTCCTCAGCTGGATCGTGGTGATTGCCATCCTGTCGGTTCTGGGTTATGTGACCAAGACCTCAATATATTTCTCCCGGAAGGTAGTCCTCACCTGGATGATGTCGGCGCCGGCGGCACTGGTGATCCTGCGCCTGGGAGTTTTTCAGGGGTTGCGTTGGCTCAGAAAGCAAGGCCACAACAGCCGTGTCGTGGTAATCGCCGGGGCAGGCGATCTCGGCCGCCGCCTGGCGAAGAACGTGGTGGACACGCCCTGGCTGGGAATGCGTCTTTCCGCCTTCTTTGACGACCACCTGCAGGGAGAGCTGGAAATTCCGGTGAGGGGGAACAAGCCCGGGACTTTCCGGATCCTGGGGAGCCTGGACGACATGGTGGTCTACGCCCGGAAAAACCGGGTCGATATGATCTATCTGGCCCTGCCGCTGCGTGCGGAAGAACGTCTCCGGCAGGTGGTGGACGCCCTTCAGGACACCACCGCCTCCGTCTATTTTGTCCCGGATGTCTTCACCTTCTCCCTATTGACGGCCGGGTTCACCGATCTCAGGGGCATCCCTCTCATCTCCTTATGGGAATCCCCCTTCTTCGGCACCAACGGCTGGGTTAAGCGGGTGGAGGACCTGGTTCTGGCCAGCCTGATCCTGCTGGCCGTCTCGCCCATCATGTTGCTGATCTCTTTGGGAGTGAAGCTGTCTTCCGCGGGACCGGTCATCTTCAAACAACGGCGTTACGGCCTGGATGGCCACGAAATCGTGGTCTATAAATTCCGCACTATGAAGGTTTGCGAGGATGGGCCGAAGGTTCCGCAGGCCACCCAAAACGACTGCCGGGTGACGGCCTTCGGGCGTTTCCTGCGGCGCTCCAGTCTGGATGAATTGCCCCAGTTTATCAACGTCCTCCAGGGGACCATGTCCATTGTCGGGCCCCGGCCCCACGCGGTGGCACACAATGAATATTACCGGCGCCTCATCCCGGGCTACATGCTGCGCCACAAGGTGCGCCCGGGCCTCACCGGTTGGGCCCAGGTGAACGGCTGGCGCGGCGAAACCGAGACCCTGGATAAGATGGAAAAGCGGGTGGAGTTCGATCTGGACTATCTGCGCCGCTGGTCGCTGGGGTTCGATCTGAAGATTATCTGGCTCACCTTTTGGCGCAGTCTGACGGATAGCCAGGCCTATTAAAAGATGGGTTTCAGAGGCTCTTGCAAAATTCTTTTTCTGTCATCCTGAGCAAAGCGAAGGATCTCGTATTTTTGATTTTTTATTGAGATTCTTCGGTCGCTGCGCTCCCTCAGAATGACAAAAAAAAGATTTTACCAATAGGCTCTTCAGTTTTCGGTTTTTGATTTAAAAACAAACATGCTGCTAGGAAAATAAGAAACAATGGGGAAGAAAATAATGGGGCAAGCTAAGAAGGCCCTGATCACCGGGATCACCGGACAGGACGGCAGTTATCTGGCAGAGTTGCTTCTGGCCAAGGGCTATGAGGTGCACGGACTGGTGCGCCGTTCCAGCACTTTCAACACCCGGCGCATCGATCATCTCTATGTGGACCCGCACGAACCCGGGGCCAGGTTTTTCCTGCATTACGGCGATCTGTGCGACTCCGGCCAGCTCAGCCATATGATTTATAATATTCAACCTGAGGAGATCTATCATCTGGCGGCTCAGAGCCACGTGCGAGTGAGTTTTGACATGCCGGAGTTCACCGGGGACGTCACCGGTTTGGGGGTGACGCGGCTGTTGGAAGCCGTCCGCCGCAGCGGCATCCAGACCCGTTTTTACCAGGCCTCCTCCAGCGAACTCTTTGGGTCGACGCCGCCGCCCCAGGATGAGGAAACCCCCATGCGGCCCCAGAGCCCGTATGCCGCGGCCAAACTGTACGCCTACTGGATGGTGCGCAACTATCGGGAGGCATACGGCTTGTACGCGGTGAACGGCATCCTGTTCAACCACGAGTCGCCCCGGCGGGGGGAAACCTTTGTCACCCGG
>JAMCQY010000370.1 GCA_023381945.1 Deltaproteobacteria bacterium | reverse complement strand
CGGCTTGTGATGTCCGGGTGGCCCTGGTTGAAGATGGCCGTCTGGCGGAGTTTTATCTTGAGAGCCGCACTCGCGAAAGCCCCACCGGCAATATTTACCAGGGCCGGGTGCTCCGGCTGCTGCCCGGCATGGCTGCCGCCTTCGTCGATATTGGCTTACAGCGGCCCGCCTATCTGTTCGCCGAGGACGTAAGCCCCCGGGAGGACGAATTTTACAGCCTCTGGCTCAAAGATGAACCCGGAGAGGTTGCACGTCCCAAATTGCCGGCGGCTGCTATCAGTGACCGTCTCCATGAAGGCCAGGAGGTCCTGGTCCAGGTGCTTCGCGGTCCCCTGGGGACCAAAGGAGCCCGTCTCACCACTCATATCACCCTGGCGGGCCATTTCCTGGTGTACACTCCCACCTTGCCCCAACTGGGCATCTCCCGGCGGATCACCATTGAGACCGAGCGCCAGCGCCTGCGGGCCCTGCTGGAGGATCTGAGATCAGGAGAAGGCGGCTTCATCGCACGTACCGCCAGCCGCGGCCAGAGTCTGGAAAAACTTCGGCGGGAACGCGATTTTTTGGTCTCCCTCTGGCAGAAGATTCTCCACAAGAGCGCGGCCGCTTCGGCTCCGGCCTTGCTCCATCAAGAACTGGACACCCCGCTCAGGGTGGTGCGCGAGCTCTTTTCCCTGGAGCTCGACCGGGTGCTGGTGGACGACCAGGCCGTCTTCGAGAAGATTCAAAGCTACCTGGAAGCGCTCAATCCCCTGGATAAGCACCGGGTAGAGCTTTATTCCGACCCCGAGCCCCTGTTCAGCCATTTCGGGCTGGAGATCGACTGGAAGAGACTGCTGGCCCCCAAGGTCTGGCTTAAGAGCGGCGGCTATTTACTCTTCGACACCACCGAGGCCCTCACCGCGGTCGACGTCAATACCGGGCGGTTCGTGGGGCGCCACGATCTGGAAGAGACCATCCTGAAGACCAACCTGGAGGCCGCCCGGGAAATCGCCCGGCAATTGCGGCTGCGCAACGTCGGCGGCCTCATTGTCATCGATTTCATCGACATGGAGCAGGCCGCCCACCGGGACCAGGTCTATCAGGTCTTCCTGGAAGCCCTCAACCGGGACCGGGCCAAGACCACGGTCCTGCCCATTTCGGCCCTGGGTCTTCTGGAAATGACCCGCCAGAGGTTGCGGGACACCCTGGAACATGCGGTGACCGAGACGTGTCCCTGCTGCGACGGCACCGGCGAGCTGTTGAGCCCCCTCACCCTGGTCTGCGACCTGATGCGGCAACTGACCGCCGAGGCCCGGGAATTTCATGGCTGCCGCCTCAACCTGGCGGTCCATCCCCAAGTGGCGGCCATGCTGCAACAGGAAGCCCAGCCTGTCTTGGACCAGCTGGAGGCCGATTACCAGGTCCAGGTGGAGATCACCGAGCAGCCGCGGTTCGCAAGGGATTATTATGAACTTACGCATGAATTACGGTGAGCAGTAAGCAAGCAGTGAGCAGGAAAAGATTTTTCGAAAAATTTATGCTATCTTTGAAGATCGAGATATTTCAGCTTTATTCAAATAAATCATTGACAGGCATTCAATTAAGTTTTTCATCTATTTTGACGCAACATGAAGAATTAGGAATGACACAAATCATCTCACAGAACTGGGGACCTCTCCGGACGGTGCTTCGGTCAAAATGTAGCGCTTCCTTGGTAAGAAAATTGGTTGGTGCTACTGGCATTGATATGAGTAAGTTGCCATCGTTTGCAGGCACGCCAACAACAGAAGAGTATGATGAATTAATGTTGGCTCTCGATCATACGTTTTATTCTATGAGTGTCAATGAACAGAAGCGCTTCCTGCAAATAATGGTTGAAGAACTGTTGAAACAAAAGCCAGATCTTGAGGATACTCTCCAGGAGTACCTTTCGAGGCTGGGTTGGTCCCTACGTGAAAGATGCTTGGTCCCTATTGACATCCTCGACATTAGCGAACTCTCTGAGTTACCAGCAGATTCGACATCGGACCTCCTAAAGGCTTCAACGAGATTGCGAGATGGTGATTTGAGTGGCGCTGTAGCGGCTGCATGTGGCGCTGTAGATAAAGTTACAAACTTTATATACTCTCAAAAAAGTCTAGGCGATCCGAATAATGCTTCCTACCAGGAAAGAATCAAGAGATCGCTGGCTGCGTTGGGAAGCTTCAATGACATCAAACAAGACCTAATAGGGCTTGGGTGGAAATCGGAATTAGCTGATATATTCTGTAAGAACCTTGAAGGGTCTATAAATCAAGCCGCTTTTGTAATGCAAACATTACGTTCCAATATGAGCGATGTACATGGAACCAAACCAGTCCTTAAGGCTTTGGTATTTGACGCGATTAAATGGGCAACTCTAATTCTAAGGCTTTTCGAAACTGAATGAATTCTTCGGGACCACATATCAGGCGGCTGCTTTTTTTACACTGGTCGCCGTTTTTTAGCTCCAGCGATAGACAGAGAACAGAAAACTGACTACTGATTACTGGCTACTGACAACTGACCTATGGCAACCGCTCCCATCATCCTAGGCACCGCCGGCCATATCGACCATGGCAAAAGCTCCATGATCAAGGCCTTGACCGGCGTCGATCCGGACCGCCTGAAAGAGGAAAAGCTCCGGGGCATCACCATTGAGCTGGGATTTGCCGACCTGGTCCTGCCCAACGGCCGGCACCTGGGCATCGTCGACGTGCCGGGCCACGAGCGCTTCGTGCGCCATATGGTGGCCGGCGCCACCGGCATGGACCTGGTGGCCCTGGTGATCGCCGCCGACGAAGGAGTCATGCCTCAGACCCGGGAGCACCTGGAGATCTGCCAGCTTCTCCAGGTCAAGCAGGGCCTGGTGGTCCTCACCAAGACCGACATGGTGGAGGAGGACTGGCTCGAACTGGTGGAAGAGGAG
>JAMCQY010000433.1 GCA_023381945.1 Deltaproteobacteria bacterium | reverse complement strand
CCGGTCTGATCGGCACCCTGTACTTCTTTAAAAATGGTAACGTCGAGCCGGATGACGCCTTCCGTTTTCAGATGTCCCTCGAGATTCTGGTGATGGTGATGCTGGGAGGCAAAGGCATGGTTTTCGGACCGATCCTGGGGGCCTTCGCCTATGAAAGACTGCGCGGCTACCTGCTCACCACCCCGGTGGTTAAAGACCTGCACCTGGCCCTGACCGGTCTTATCCTTCTCCTGGTCGTGCTCTTTGTGCCCGGAGGCGTGGCAGGCTGGTTCCGGGAGCGCTTCCCGCAGACGAGGAGGTGGCTGGAATGATTCTCCAGGTTCAGGACGTCTCCAAAAAATTTGGGGGGCTCCAGGCCCTGTTGGACGTGAACTTCGAAATCGCCGAGGGCGAGATCATGGGGCTCATTGGCCCCAACGGCGCTGGTAAGACTACCCTGTTCAATGTTATCAATGGCGTTTATGCCCCAAGTCAGGGCCAGGTCGTCTTTCGAGGCGAGAAGATCACCGCCCTGCCTTCCTATGAGGTGGCGCGCCGGGGTCTGGCCCGGGCCCATCAGGTGGTGCGGCCGCTGAACGATCTCACTGTCCGGGAAAATGTCATGGTGGGGGCCTGCTTCGGCCGGGAGCGCCACTCCCTGAGTAGCGCCGCCGAGATTGCGGATCAAGCCCTGGCCCAGGTTGGTCTGGCGGATCGGGCCGGCCAGTTGGCCCTTAATCTCAACGTGGCCCAGAAGAAACGCCTGGAGATGGCCCGGGCCTTGGCGGCCAGGCCTTATCTGCTGTTACTGGACGAGGTCCTTGCAGGCTTGAATCCATCGGAAATAGCCGGCATGATGGCGACCATCCGGAACATCCGGGAACAGGGCTTTACCATCCTGATGATCGAGCACGTCATGCAGGCGATCATGAGCATTTCCGACCGCATTATCGTGTTGGATTACGGACAGCTCATCGCGGCGGGCACCCCTGAAGAGGTGGCCAGCAATCCCCAGGTGATCGAAGCCTACCTGGGCGATCCGGAAATGACGGCCCGGCTTTTGGCAGAATAAAGACAATTTTTAGTTTTAGCTAATGGTTTTTGGTTAAATGTGAAAATTCCTCTTGAAAAAAGAGGGACTTTGGATTGCCATGAATCTTTTAGAAGTTAGCGACATCACCTCCGGCTACGAAGGGGTCCAGATTCTCTGGGGAGTCAACCTGCGCCTGGTGCAGGGAAAACTGACGACCCTGGTGGGCTCCAACGGAGTGGGCAAGACCACCCTGCTCAAAACCGTGATGGGCCTCCTGCAGCCCTGGCAGGGCGCCGTAACTTTTGCGGGCCGGGACGTCACCAGTCTTTCGGCCCATGCCCGGGCCAAGGCCGGTATGGTTTTGGTGCCCGAAGGACGCCAGCTCTTCACTGAGATGACGGTCCTGGAAAACCTGGAAATGGGCGCTTTTTCCAGCCGGGCCCGGGGGACCTTTAAAGAAAACCTGGAGATGGTCTTCGACCTCTTCCCCCGGCTGAAGGAGCGGGCCAAGCAGAAGGCCGGGACGCTGAGCGGCGGTGAACAGCAGATGGTGGCGGTGGCCCGGGGTTTGATGGCCGAGCCGGAGATCCTGATGCTGGATGAACTCTCCCTGGGCCTGTCGCCCTTGCTGGCCCTGACCCTGTTCGAGGGGCTCACCCGCCTGAAGAAAACCGGACTCACCATGCTTCTGGTGGAGCAGAATGTCACCATGGCCCTGGCGGTGAGCGACTACGCTTACGTCTTGGCGGAGGGCCGGGTCCACCTGGAAGGCGAGGCCCGGGCCTTAATGAAGAACGATGAGATCAGGCAGACCTATTTGGGGATTTAGTTTCGAATTATAGGGCGGCCTGTGGCCGCCGACCAAAGATTTTTAGGGCGGTTTTCAAACCGCCCCTTTTTGTTACCTCAAAGCAAAAAGGGCGAACCAAGGTTCGCCCCATCTCGAAACTTGAAACTTTGAGCTCGAAACTCAAAACCAGGACCTGTGGCTCCAGAGTTCGTCCTGTAAATTCTCCATATCCTTCTGGCACATCAGGTAAAGCGAGGCGTTCTGGATGGCCAGGCCGCCCAGATAGGCCAGCGTGGTAACCAGCATGATCTCATCTTTGGTATAGGGGCGATCCCCCCCGCTATAAAGACGCAGCACCCCGATCACCTTTTCTTTGGTCTTGATGGGCACGGACAGGATGGAGACGATGCCCTCTTCCTTGACCTCTTGGCGGTACTGCACCCGTTTATCCGTGACGGCGTTAGCGATGTAAACCGGTTGACCGCCGGAGAGGGTCTGGGAAATGCTTTTTTTAGCCGACACCGGGCCCTTATTCAGGTACTTGTCGCTCAGGCAGCACGAAGCCACCAGCTCCAGATTTTCTTCATGCTCATCCAGCAGACGGATGGAGGCGGCCTTGACCCCCAGGGCCACGGCCAGATTCGTGGTCATGCCATTAAGAATTTCTTTAACGTCCAGGCTGCCGCTGAGATTGACCGCCAAGTCGAAAAAAAGCTTGGTTTTCTGGCGCAGTTGATCGATGAGGTGGGCATGCTCCATAATGCCACCCCCCTGCTGGGCCAACAGCATGAGAAATTCCCGCTCATCTTCACCAAACTCCCGGGGGCTGCCAGTAAAGAGGCAAAAGATCCCGATGATCCTGCCTTTGACCCACACCGGCACCGCCAGGATGGCGGCAATGCCTTCCGCCAGCTTGGCTTCCGGGTGCTCCACCTGCGCCACCTGCGAACCGGTTCCGGCCATCTGGCTGTAGAAATAGCCTTCTTCCTGGAGGAGAGGTACAATCTCGCGAGCCAGCCTGGATTTGCGCGACCGGAAATAGGCTTCGGACAGTCCCTTTTGGGCCACCGGCACTAATTCTTCTCTGCCGGTGACGATGAGGTAGAGACAGGCGGCTTTGCCTTTCAGGG
>JAMCQY010000342.1 GCA_023381945.1 Deltaproteobacteria bacterium | reverse complement strand
ACCGACCTGCTGGCCTATTCCCGGGTGGGCACGCGGGGGAAACCGCCGACTCCAACGGATCTGACCGAGGTTCTGAAGGATGCTGAAGCCAACCTGCATCGAACCATTGGCGAGAGTAAGGCTGAGATCACACATGATCCGCTGCCGGTGGTGAGCGGTGACCCGGTGCAGTTGATTCAGTTATTTCAAAATTTGCTGGCCAACGCTATCAAGTTCCGAAGCGGGGAGGTCCCCCGGATTCATATCTCGGCGGCAGCCCGGCAGAAAGATTGGCTGGTGAGCGTCAAAGACAACGGTATCGGCATCTCCAAGGAGTACCAGGAGCGCATTTTTGCTATTTTTCAGCGGCTGCATGGCCGGGGAGAATACCCCGGCACCGGCATCGGCCTGGCCATTTGCAAGAAGATTGTCGAACGCCATGGCGGCCATATCTGGGTGGAATCGGCTCCGGGCCAGGGAAGCACTTTTTATTTCAATGTTCTGGGGGGAGAGGAGAAATGATGTTAGAAAGGGAAGGTGGCCGGCCTATCGAGATTTTGATGGTGGAAGACAACCCGGGGGATGTGCGATTGACCGTGGAGGCGCTGAAGGAAGGAAAGGTGCGGAATATCCTGCACACCGTAGAAGACGGCGAAGAGGCTTTAAAATTTCTGCGCCGCAACGAAAGCTATGCCAAAGCGCCCCGCCCGGATCTAATCCTGCTGGACCTGAACCTGCCCAAGATGAATGGCCGGGAAGTACTGGCGGAAATCAAAGAAGACCCGGACTTGAGAAGAATTCCGGTGGTGATCCTGACGGTCTCCAAGGCCGAGCAAGACATCCTGAAGACCTACGACCTCCATGCCAACTGCTATATTACCAAGCCGGTGGACCTGGAGCAGTTCCTGACGGTGGTGAGGTCCATTGAAAATTTCTGGTTGACGGTGGTGAAATTACCCCCGAGGTGATGCAGTGATACGCAACACCAGAATCCTCCTGGTGGAGGACAATCCCGGCGATGCCCGGCTGATTCGAGAGATGCTGGCGGAAGTCGAAGGTGCCAGCTTTGAAATCGACTGGGCGTCGCAGCTCTCGACGGGGTTGGAAAAACTGGTCCGGAGCGAGATCGACCTGGTCCTGTTGGACCTGGGACTGCCGGACAGCCATGGGCTGGACACCTTTGTCAAAGCCTACTCTCACGCCCCCCAAATCCCATTCGTGGTCCTGACCGGGCTCGATGATGAGACCGTGGCCCTGAAGGCGGTGCGGCAGGGGGCCCAGGACTTTCTGGTCAAGGGTCAGACGGACAGCGGCCTGCTGCTCCGGGCCATCCGCTATGCCACCGAACGCAAAAGGATCGAGGAGAAATTGCGGCTGGCCAACGAGGAGTTGCGCCGGGAAATTGAAGAACGCCGGGCCGCCGAGATGGCCGTAGAGGCCGAGCGCCAGCGGCTCTTTGCCCTGCTGGACAGTCTGCCCGCCATGGTTTCTCTAATTGGGCCGGATTTTTCTCTCTTGTTCGGCAATCGCGTCTTCGGGGAACTCTTTGGGAATTGGCACGGGAAACACTGCTTCGAGGCTGTTTTCGGCAAAAAAGAGCCCTGCCAAGCTTGTCCGGCGGTGCAGGTAATGGAGAACCGTACCTTATGCATGAAAGTGATGACCATTCCGGTTAACGGCCGGGTCTTCAATATTTACAAATACCCCTTCACGGATGTGGATGGCAGCCCCCTGGTCCTAAGCCTGGGGATCGACGTTACCGAGCGCAAAGAAGCCGAGGAGGCTCTGAAGGCAGAGAGGCAGCGGCTTTATGCCCTGTTGGACGGGCTGCCCGGCCTGGTTTACCTGAAGGCTCCGGATTTCTCTATCAAGTTTGCCAACCGGGTGTTCCGGGAGATTTGTGGTGAGTGGGAAGGTAAAAATTGTTATGAGGCGATTTTTAATCGGGAGTCACCCTGCGAAACCTGCACGCATTTTAGAGTTCTGCAAACCGGTGAGCCCACGGTAAAAGAGGCAACCTATGCCGCAAGCAATCGGACTTATCAGGTCTACAGTTATCCCTTTGCCGATGTGGATGGCGCTTCCCTGGTCTTGACTCTGGGAATCGACATTTCCGAGCGCAAGGAGGCAGAGAGGGAGGTGGAGCGTCTGGCCTCCTTCCCCGAATTAAATCCCCATCCGGTATTTGAGGTGAATGGCGAAGGGGTCATCACTTATAGAAATGCGGCAACGACTAAGGCTCTGGAAGAATTGGAAGTTAAGGGGGACGGCAAACTATTTCTGCCGGAAGATTACGAAATAATCCTGCAAGCTGTCCGCGGAACCGAAAGCAGAAAATTTTATCGCGAAGTTCAGATTAAAGATGCGGTATTTGAAGAGTATATTGACGTTATCCCCCGCTTTGATGTGGCCCGCATCCGGGCTTACAATATTACCGCGCGGAAACGGGCGGAGGAGGGGCTGCGGCAAAGTCAGGCCCGCCTGGCCAAGGCTCAGCGCTTGGCCCGTTTAGGGAACTGGGAATGGGATTTACAATCCGATGAAATGATCTGGTCCGAGGAAGTCTATCGCATTTTTGGCGCGGACCCGAATAAAATAACCCCGTCGCCGGGCATGATGATAAGAAGCCTGCACCCGGAAGATGAGGCGCGGGTGCGAGAGAGGCTAAAAGAAGCCCTAGCGGGGATGAAGCCTTTTAATCTGGTCAGCCGCCTTATCCGGCATGATTGCTCGGTACGCTACGTGCATTTTCAGGCGGAGGTCACCCAGGATGAACAGGGACAACCGGGGCGGATGTTGGGTACGGCTCAAGATATTACCGAACGCCGGATCGCCGAGATGCGCTTGCGGGACAGCGAAGAGCGCTTCCGGGCCATCTTTGAGGCTGCCGCCATGGGTATCGCCCTCACTGGCATTGATGGCGGGTTTTTATCGGCCAACAAGGCTTTTCAGGA
>JAMCQY010000075.1 GCA_023381945.1 Deltaproteobacteria bacterium | reverse complement strand
CCGCAAAGCCGATGAATTCGTCGGCGTTCTGATCCAGCTTGCCTTGATAGCGCCTGGCGAGAAGTTGCGTAAAACTGGCCACCATGCGCAGCGGCTCCTGCAAATCATGGGAGGCCACGTAGGCGAATTGCTCCAGTTCGGCGTTGGAGCGGGCCAGGTCGTTGGCATAGAGAGCCATCTTCCTCTCAGCCCGGCGCCTCTCGTCCAGTTCCACCGACAGGCGGGCATTGGCGTCATGCAACTCCTCGGTGCGTACTGCCACCTTTTTTTCCAGGACCTCTTTGTCTTGCTGCAGAATTGCGGCGGCTTCCTTGATGGTAACAAACAGGGGGCGGATGGCGAGAACGCCTGCCAGCATAACCGCTGAAATCGCCAGGGCGATTACCGCATCACCAAAATCTTGTAACCCAATCTGGGCACCGGAGAGTTGGAAACCGACCACAATGGCACGTCGTAGCGCCATAAGGCAGAGACCCGATGAAACCAGCACCCAAGCCGGGCTCTTGCCGGTCACCCGGATCAGCCGCAAGGCAAAAACCGCGGCAGCGAATTGGATTCCCACGGCGGCGATTTGCAGCAGAGCAGAGAGAGAGATTAACCAATTCCCGGTCATGAAATACCTTAACTACAGTTGTGGCGGAATAAAGCAGGACGTCAAGTGTACTTGACGTTTAGGAAATCAACGTCACCCTATTATACAATTTAATTTTTAAAATAAACATTACAGAAAGGGAAATCGTTTATCTCCGGTGCAGCGCCGCCGCTGCCTTCAATTCGCCGGGAGATTCACCATTCTCGGCAAAAGCTGCCTAATTAGCGGCCTCGGGTGGGCAGGGCATGGGATGCACCACTACGATCCAGGGAAGACACAGCGCCTGCTTCTCCGAGGCATAGGGAAACCCTGTGGGTAAATAGGCCCCGAAGGGGCATTGGCTGCAAAATTTCCCCTCCGTACCGCAGATTTCCCTGAGGTGTGCGGCGTCGCCAATCAACTGCCGCAATTCCTCATGCAGCTTCCGAATATCCTCCAGTTGCGGGTTGTCGATCTCATGGATCAGGCGATCCATCACCCGGGCCAATTCCAACAAGAAGGGGGGTAGATGGTCTTCGGCCTTCTGCAGCCGCGTCAAAAAGTCTTGGGTCTGAATGCCGCCGGTAGTCATGATTGCTGCTGTTGCTCCTTATTTCTCGACCGGGGAAATTGAATGTGGGACAACATCCCAGCGCCGAGGTAGATCTTGTATAAAGTGTTAAACCATTTGTTTGCTTGAGGAATATAATCCAGAATCGGCCGCCGCCCCTTACTCCACTCCACCAGAAACTGCGTGAAAATAATCCACTGCATCAACTCTTCAGGGTGATCGATGACCGAAGGATAATAGCGAAACTCGATGGTGCCCCGGTACCAGTAAGAATGGAGGTTGAGACCGTGGTAGCGGGTGGGATGAAGCTTTTGATGTCGCGGCGTCTTCAGATCATCCCGATTTTCCGGGGAATACCAGAGATTCTGGACCCGGGGAATGGCCTTTTCTGAGCCTTCCCGCCGGTACCAGTCACATAAATCAACTTCCAAAGGGCGGCAGGTCTCCGCCGCGCGCCGCTCTTCCGGCAAGAGATGGTAGATGTAGCCCTCGAAGATTGAGATGATCCGCATCAACTGAAAAAGTTCCCGATTATTGAATTCGGCCGGCTCCACTCCGTGATGTACGTGAAAACCGCAGGTTTCATTTACCTGGATCTCGGGAAATTCCCGCAGCAACAGCAGGACTTCGTATAATTCTACCAAGCCCTTCAGGCCCGAAAGAATGGGACTTACGAGTTCGCTCCCGCCGGCTCCTTTGATTGTGTCGTCCAGGACAAAAGACCAGGCCTGATAAGGCGGTTCATCGGGGGAGAAGCCGTTTAAGGTGATGCCCCGGTTCTGAAAAATCTTAGGCAGGAGTGTCCCGGAAGAGTCGCGGCTAGTGATCTTGTAAGGAGGAATAACCTGCCGGTCGCCCACCGAAATGGAATATTTTAGCCCGAAAGTCTCAATCTCCACCCCGAAAGGACGGTCGGTGAAGTACTGCAACATCGGGTGCTTCCGTTTTAACTGCGCCGCTGAAAACCCAGGTGAGCCCACCTTGGCCAGTCCCCCACCCCCAAGACAATTCAAAGCCGCCGGGCTCAATTTCTCCGGTGGCGTATAATTTTCCCTGGTGAAAATTCCTGATATCCAAGATAACGAAAAGAGGGAACGATGGCAAGAGAATTCCGTGGAGCACACGGGTAATTTTTACCCGGTCCAAAGCGCGCCGCAACCGGCGATGATCATCGCCTGGTTTCAGCAAAAAGCAGGAATTTTTACCGGCCTCGAGGTACTGCTTAGTTGGGGTATTGAACTTCGAAGACGCGTTTAGCCACTACGAAAGTCCCCTGGTAATAGGGCTCCCGTAGATTGGTGATGGTGACCCCATTGCGATAATTGGAAGCATGGATCATTTTTCCATCTCCCAGGTAAATCCCGGCATGCCCTACATGGCCGCCCCGCCGGAAAAAGAGGAGATCGCCGGGAAGCATCTTGGAGAAATCCATCTCCCGGGTCACAGTCTTGCCTACCTGGGCCTGCTCGGCACTCGAGCGCGGCAGATTAATCTTGAAGCCGTGGTAGATGTACTGCACGAAGCCGGAGCAATCAGTGGCGGAGCCGGTCTCCAAGGAACCGCCGCGGCAGTAGGGCGAACCTTTAAAGTATTCCGCCTGGGCCAGGACCAATTCCGAGAAATTCCAGGGCTCGAATTTGGCATACTTTGGATCGACTTGCGAGGCTGAGAGATCTCTCCTGCTATCCGCGGGCTGGGAGGAGGGCCGGGTCAGCGGAGAGACGGGCTTGTTTTTCTTTGGACCCATGGGTTCAATGAGAAAACCGCCGCCCCTTTGAGGAGTAACCTTCAT
>JAMCQY010000369.1 GCA_023381945.1 Deltaproteobacteria bacterium | reverse complement strand
TTTTTTTTGCTAAAGCTACAGAAGGCGGGATGCGCTGGCGCTTTTCCGCCCTACAAAATAACCCATAGAGATGTAGGGCGGGAAAGCTCGTAGAGCGCATCCCGCCAATAATTCCTCATATCTTTTTCCGGTGGGGGAGGCGTCCCTGCCTGCCGTAGGGGCGGGTTTGAAACCCGCCCCTACTTGTTTAAATTTTCTCTTCCCTTCCGGCAGCTAAAACGCTAATCTGCATCAGAATCCATAGTGTAGGGCGGGAAAGCGCCGCGCATCCCGCCATTAAAAAGTAATCCCATGACCATGGAAAACTGGAAAAACCAGCTTTACTTCGGCGACAACCTGGAGATCCTCCGGGGCCAGCACATCCCGGCCGGCACGGTTGACTTGATCTACCTCGACCCGCCCTTCAACTCCAACGCCACCTACAACGTCTTGTTCGCCGAAAAGAGCGGCGAGAAGTCCGTGGCCCAGATCACCGCCTTCGAAGACACCTGGCAGTGGGGTGTCGAAGCCGAAGGCGCCTACCGAGACGCGGTCACCCTGGGCCCCCGCAAGCTCGCCGACCTGCTCCAGGCCCTGCGCGCCTTTTTGGGCGCCAACAACATGATGGCCTACCTCACCATGATGGCGGTGCGCCTGGTGGAACTGCACCGGGTCCTGAAGCCCACCGGCTCCATTTATTTGCATTGCGATCCCACGGCGAGTCATTATTTAAAGATGATATTGGATGCGATTTTTGGTCTAAAGAATTTCAGAAGTGAAATCATCTGGAAAAGGACGAGTGCCCATAGTAGCGCTAAAAAATTTGGACCAGTCCATGATGTAATCTTTTTCTTTTCAAAAACCGATTCTTATTTATGGAATCCGCAATTTACGGATCATGACGAAAAACATATTAAATCACATTATACTCAAGTAGATTCTGAAGGTCGTCGTTGGACGGCAAGTGATTTGACTGCCATGGGAATTCGTAATGGTTCTTCAGGGCAAACATGGCGTGGTTTTGATGTTACGGCAAAAGGGAACCATTGGAAATTTACCGTTGAAAAGCTTGAAGAATTAGATTCCCAGGGCAGGATTTATTGGCCACCAGCAGGAGGGTGGCCGAGATATAAAAGGTATTTAGATGAAGTGAAAGGCGTTCCTCTGCAAGATTTTTGGGATGATATTCCCCCAATAAATGCGCAGGCCAAAGAACGCCTGGGCTATCCCACCCAAAAACCCGAGGCCCTGTTGGAGCGCATCATCCGGGCGTCCAGCAACGAAGGCGACCTGGTGCTGGATCCTTTCTGCGGCTGCGGCACTGCCTTGAATGTAGCCGAGCGGATAAAAAGACGCTGGATCGGCATTGACATTACCCATCTTGCCATCACCCTGATCAAGGAGCGCTTGCAGGACACCTTCGGGGATGATTTGGCCCCTTATGAGGTGATCGGCGAGCCCGCCGACCTGCTCAGCGCTGAGGCCCTGGCCCTGGCCAACCGCCACCAGTTCGAATGGTGGGCCTTGGGCAAGGTGGCGGCCCGCCCGGCCCAGGACAAAAAGAAAGGGGCCGACTCCGGCATCGACGGCGTCATCCATTTCAACGACGACAACTCCGGCAAATTTAAAAAAGTGGTCATCCAGGTGAAAAGCGGCCACGTCAACGCCGCGGTAGTCCGGGATTTAAAAGGGGTGCTGGAGCGGGAACGGGCGGCCATCGGGGCGCTTTTGACCCTGAAGCCGCCCACCCGGCCCATGCGGGAAGAGGCCGCGGCCGCGGGCTTCTACGAGCCGGAGTTTTTCCCCGGCCACCGCTTCCCGCGCCTGCAAATCCTCACCATCGCCGAACTCTTCGCGGGCAAGGTTTTGCAATACCCCCGCTTTGCCCCGGCCGGCACTTTCAAGAAGGCCGCCCGCCGACGCAAAGGAGGCCCGCAGCAGGAGCCGCTGCTGTAGGGGCGTATCCAAGTGTGCGCCCGCAATCAGGGCGGACACTTGGGTCCGCCCCTACAGTAATTTGACCGCAATTCAAGTGGCCGCAAGGCTGCCGTGAAAATCAAATCCCCCTAAATCCCCCTTTTTCAAAGGGGGACTTTTAAACCCCCCTTTGAAAAAGGGGGGGAAGGGGAGATTTAGACTTTTCGTTCCCAAGCCGCACCCCATTTTCTCAGATAGGCTGAAGTGGCGGCCTCTTCAATCACCCGGCAGTAGCGGCCAGAGTGATCACCTCCCCAGGGCGCCAGCAGAAAATTTGGTCACAAAGGCGTTTAGAGATCCTGCATTGCCCGGCCAGGTCTGCGCCGGATTTTCCAACGGGAAATCGGCAGAACCGGTGAGACCGGTCAGGACTACGTTACTGGCGGAATCGACAGCCAGGCCGTAGGCGCGGTCACTGTCCGTGCCGCCGAGGTAGGTAGAGTAGCCCAGGGGGGCGCCGCCAGGGTCGATCTGCATGAAGATGACATTACGGTAACCTTGGAGCGCGGTGTACAGCGCGTTTTCGGTATACGGAAACTCCTGGGGCGCCTCCTGGTTGTAAGGGTCGTATGCCTGGCCCAGGGCATTGGACTCCCCGGCGACATAGACCGTTCCCAGCGCATCGAGGCCCACACTGGTGCAGAAGCTGCCCCACTGCCCATCCTCCTGGCCGCCTCCTAAAAAGGTGGAGTAGACGAGGGAGGCCTCGCCATCCAAGGAAGGATCGATCTTTACCAGGTAGGGCTCATCGCCAGACTTGTGCCGCTTGAGATAGGGGGCGCTGTTGAAGATGGTGGGACCGCCGTTGGTCATTGGAAAATACGCCGATTGCGTCCGACCCGTAGCCACAATGAGTCCATTCGAATCTAAGACCATACCGTAGGTGTCATCCCGGGGGTCGTCCTTGTCCGCCCCCAGGTAGGTGGAGTAGCGCATCGAATAGCCGGAGGATAGGGAGCCGGGGTGTTTTGCTTCGATCTGCACCACAAAGCCGTTGCTGGTAAAGCTATCCTCCGGGGCATGGCGGCGGTAGGAGTTGGCGGAGGCAGGGATAGGGAAGTCCGTGGAGTTGGTATAGCCGGCCACGGCGATGTAGCGGCCGGAGGCCTCCACCGCGACGCTGTGCCCTTTGTTATCACGGTCCCCTCCAAGAAAGCTGGAGTAAACCAACGAAGCGGAACCTCTCATGGCGGGATTGATGATGCACAGGAAGGCGTTTGTTGAACCGGCAAGATCGCTTTGGAGGGCGTTGGGCGTCACTGGAAACTTGATCGACCCGCCACCGCCTCCGGAATTGGTAGTGCCGGTTACATAGACCAGACCCTGCGCGTCCGCCGCGACATTGTTGCCATTACTATTATCATCGGTAAAAACAGCCCCAGGCGTTCCCTCCACGCCGCTCCCGCCCAGGTACGTCGAGTACCGGAGGTTGCCGTTGGCCTCAAATACGGCCACGAAGTAATCCGACTGTCCATGGTTTTGCTCTTGAAAACCGTACATGACGGGGATCGGTCCCAAGGCATCCGAAGTGGTGACGCCGACGACTACCACCCCGCCGTCCGGCATGGCAGCTACCCCGGTGCCCATACTTTGATGATTGCCGCCCAGGTAGGTGCACCATAACATATCGCCAACAGGGTCATACTTCGCCACGAACGCCGACATAATGCTGAGTGGCGCGGGGCTCGGTTGAAAGGCGTTCAGCACGGGGAGGTCGGAGACCTGGGTGGCGCCGGTCACGTAAATATTTCCCAGAGCGTCGCAGGCAGAGTTCTGGGCGAAGGTGTTAGGGCTAACGCCGGGGGCACAGGGAACCGATCCCCCCAGGTAGGTGGAAAAAACCAGTTGCGAAGTCTGCGGTGCAGGCTGCGGCGGAGTCGGCCCCGGAGTCGGCCAAGCCGGCCGCTTGGCTGGCGCATCGTCACACGATGAAATGCCGGCAATGAAAAATACGCCGATCGCCAGCATCAGACAAGCGACAGAGCTACGAATAACCCGCCGAATCATAGGATTGAGTTCTTTTTCAGGCAGATGGATTCCCGCAGCAACCTTACCATTATCGGCAAGTTAGCACAAAAGTTATACTTACTAAAGCGCTTTTGGGACCTCCCAGTCACTTGGTGGTCGGATATTACTCCCAATGGTGGACCGCTTTTTCACCAGTTAAGGGCAATTTGTCCACAATTTGCTCGCCCCATGCCCTATCGATCCTCCCCACGGGGAATTTCCCGCTTCTCCGGCCTACAGGCTGCGAAAATCCAAGAAAAGATTGACATTTGTCGGCAAAGGGTGATAAAAATTAATGATCTTTTTACTCAGGGCTTGGATCCGGCACTATTACGGACCGAGACTCGCACAGGCGGTTTGCACCCCCTGGAGAATCGGCCGGGGGTTTGTTTTTTTTATGGAGATAATCAGCGATCCCGGGAGGATGCAGTCCCTGGCCGCGCAGTGGCGCGGCTTGGCAGTGAAGATTGTCCTGGTGCCCACCATGGGTTACTTCCACCGGGGGCACCTGAGCCTCATGGAGTACGGCAGGACCATGGGCAATCGCCTGGTGGTCAGCCTCTTTGTCAACCCGGCGCAATTCGGACCCAACGAAGACCTGGACCGTTATCCCCGGGACCTGGAGCGGGACGCGGCCCTGGCCCGTGAGGCCGGCGTGGACGTGCTCTATACCCCAACGCCTGCGGCCATGTATCCGCCGGGCTACCAGACGTATGTTACGGTGGAGCAACTTTCCCAAGGGTTATGCGGGGCCTCCCGGCCCGGCCATTTCCGGGGCGTGGCCACCGTGGTTTTGAAGCTGTTCAATCAGGTGCAGCCCCATACCGCCGTGTTTGGCGAAAAGGATTTTCAGCAACTGGCGGTCATCAAGCGGATGGCCGCCGACCTGGACCTGATGGTCGAAGTGGTGGGCCGGCCCATTGTGCGGGAACCCGACGGCCTTGCCATGAGTTCTAGAAATACCTATCTTAATAAAGATGAGCGGGCTGCGGCCTTATGTCTGTACCGCAGCCTGATTGCCGCCCGGGAATTAGTAGCTTCCGGCGCACGGAGCCGGGACAATATCCTGGAGGCGGTTCGCCAGATTATTATCAGCACCCCCCATACTCGCATAGATTACCTGGCCCTGGTGGACCCGGCGACCCTGCGGGAAGTGGAGACGATAAATGAGGAGGCCCGCCTGCTCATGGCGGTCTGGGTGGGCAACACCCGCCTCCTGGACAATACCCTGCTTTCGGAGAGCCGTTTATGTTGCGCGTGATGATGAAATCCAAAATCCATCGGGCCACTGTTACCCAAGCCGACCTGCATTACGAAGGGTCACTCACCATATCTGCCGAATTGATGCAGGCCGCGGATATCCTGCCTTACGAGATGGTCCATGTCTATAATGTCAGCAATGGCGAACGTTTCGAGACCTATGCCCTGGAAGGCGAGAAGGACAGCGGCATCATCTGCTTGAACGGCGCCGCGGCCCGCAAGGGGGCTCCGGGCGACCTGATCATTATCACCACCTACGCCACTTACGATGCGGCTGAACTAAAACAGCATGAACCCATCGTGGTCATGGTGGACCGGCATAATCGCCTGAAAGATACCTCTTCTGCCGAAAAACCTTTGGCATTTTTCTCCTTGCCTGGTTAATATTTATCGGTTAAACGCGAGGCTCCCCTGCGTTTTTCCTATTGAGCCTATTGCAAAAATTCATTTTGAGAATTATGTTTTGCTGACTGCTAAATAAATCCCCGCTGGCACAGGCTGAAGCCTGCGGCTACATTTTGCAAGCGGCTCTATTGCTTTTACTTTATCTTGTAAAGGAGTCTCTGAAGAATGGCCAGATCTTTTCTATTCACCTCGGAGTCGGTTACCGAGGGGCATCCCGATAAGGTGGCGGATCAAATTTCCGACTCCATTCTCGATGCCATCCTAGCCCAAGACAAATTCGCCCGGGTAGCCTGCGAAACCATGGTGACCACCGGCTTGGCCATGATCGCCGGCGAAATCACCACCACCGCCCGGATCGACTATCCCGATATCGTCCGGCAGACCATCAAAGAGATCGGCTATAACGACTCCTCCATGGGCTTCGACTGGGAAACCTGCGCGGTCCTTACCTCCGTCGACCGCCAGTCTCCCGATATCGCCCAGGGGGTGGAGGGCCGGGGCCTCTCCCCCGAACAGGGGGCCGGCGACCAGGGACTGATGTTCGGCTATGCCTCCACCTCCACCGAAAACCTGATGCCCATGCCCATCTGGTATGCCCACCGCCTGGCGGAACGCCTGGCCAAGGTGCGCAAAAGCGGCACCCTGCCGTGGCTGCGCCCCGACGGCAAGACCCAGGTGACGGTGCGCTACGAAAACGGCGAGCCCGCGAGCATCCACACCGTGGTCATCGCCGCCCAGCATAACCCCGAAATCAAGTATGAGGATTTGGAAGAAGCCATCATCGAGGAAGTAATCAAGAAGACCATTCCCGCCAATCTCCTGGTGGACACCAAGTTCCTGGTCAACACCACCGGCCGCTTTGTGGTAGGCGGACCCCTGGGCGACTGCGGTATTACTGGCCGAAAGATTATCGTGGATACCTACGGCGGCCGCGGCTACCACGGCGGCGGCGCCTTCTCCGGCAAGGACCCCACCAAGGTGGATCGCACCAGTTCCTACATGCTGCGCCACGTGGCCAAAAACGTGGTGGCCGCCGGTCTGGCCAAACGTTGCGAAGTCCAGGTGGCTTATTCCATCGGTTTGCCCGACCCGCTTTCCATCATGGTCTACACTTACGATACCGCGGTCATCCCCGAAGACAAACTGTTGAAGATCATCAAAGACACCTTCAGTTTTAAACCGGCGGCCATGATCCAGTATCTGGAATTGCAGCGCCCCATCTTTAAAAAGACCGCGGCTTACGGCCATTTCGGCCGCACCGATCCAGACTTCACCTGGGAATATGTCAATAAAGTGGACATCCTGCGGGAAAAAGCCGGCCTCAAAGGCCCCTCCCCCATCTGCATCTGCCAGCCCCAGGCTGTCGCGGCGAAATGAGGAACTCATGGATTACGATGTTAAAGATATAAACCTGGCCGATAAAGGCCGCTTGCGGGTGGAATGGGCCCGGCGCGACATGCCGGTGCTGAATGCTATCCGCGAGCGTTTTGAGAAAGAGAAGCCACTTAAAGGGCTCAGGATTGCCGCCTGCCTCCACGTCACCACCGAGACGGGAGTGCTGGCGGCTACCTTGAAAGCCGGCGGGGCGCAGGTGCACGTCTGCGCCTCCAACCCCTTGAGCACCCAGGACGACGTGGCCGCCCACCTGGTCAAGAATGAAGGCATTCCCACCTTCGCCATTAAAGGCGAAGACGGCGACACTTACTACCGCCACCTCAACCAGGCCCTGGACGTCAAGCCCCAGATGACCATGGACGACGGCGCCGATATCGTTTTTACCCTGCACACCAAGCGCCAGGAACTCCTGGCCAACGTGTTTGCCGGGACTGAAGAGACCACTACCGGGGTCATCCGTCTCAAGGCCATGGCCGCGGACGGGGTGCTGAAATATCCCATCATCGCGGTCAACGACGCCCAAACCAAGTTCATGTTCGATAACCGCTACGGCACCGGCCAAAGCACCCTGGACGGGATACTCCGGGCCACCAACCGGCTCATGTCAGGGTCCATCTTCGTGGTGGCCGGCTACGGCTGGTGTGGCCGGGGATTGGCCATGCGGGCCCGGGGTCTGGGCGCCCGGGTGGTGATTACCGAAGTCGATCCGCTCAAAGGGCTGGAGGCCGTCATGGATGGCTACGAAGTCCTGCCCATGGCCCAGGCCGCCAAAATCGGCGACGTCTTCTGCACCCTCACCGGCGATATCCACGTCCTCCGGAAAGAGCATTTCGAGGTGATGAAGGACGGCGCGATAATGTCCAATTCCGGCCACTTCAACGTCGAGATCGACATTGACGCCTTGACCAAGATCAGTAAAGATCATCGGTCCATCCGGGATTTCGTGGAAGAATATACGCTGAAAAACGGGCGTCATGTCTATCTTTTGGCCGAAGGCCGCCTGGTGAACCTGGCCGCGGCCGAAGGGCATCCTTCCGCGGTCATGGACATGAGTTTCGCCAACCAGGCCCTGGCCTCGGAGTTCATTTCCAAGAACCACGCCAAATTCGAGAAGCAGGTCTATCCGGTGCCGGCGGAAATCGATAAAGAGATCGCCCGCTTGAAGCTCGCGGCCATGCAGGTGGATATCGACACCCTGACCCCGGAGCAGGAAAAATATCTGGCCTCTTACGATTTGGGCACTTGAAACTCGTCGCCGGATAATTAAGGTAATCGTAGGGGCGGGTTTTCACCCGCCCCTATTTTAACAGGCGAGGTCTTTTCATGTCCGCAATCAAATTCGGCACTTCCGGCTGGCGGGGAATCATTGCCGAAGACTTTACCTTCCCCAATGCCCGCTTGGTCTGTCAGGCCATTGCCGATTATCTGAAGCGGGAGGAGCTGGCCTCCAAAGGGGTGGTAGTCGGCTTTGATACCCGCTTCGAGTCCGAAACCTTTGCGGTCACCGCCGCCGAAGTGATGGCCGGCAACAGTATTATCAGCTATTTCACTAACCGGGATTGCCCCACCCCGGTGGTAAGCTTCGCCATTCGGGCGGGGCGGCGGGGCGGGGGCATCAATATCACTGCCAGCCACAATCCCGCCGCCTACAACGGCATCAAATTCTCGCCGGCCACCGGCGGCCCCGCCCCCGAGGAGGTCACCAAGCCCATCGAGGCCCTCATCGGCGATTTGTCTCCCGAAGCCGTGAAGATGCTGCCCCTGACCCAGGCTAAAGAGAAAGGCCTGGTGGTGGAGATCGATCCCCGGCAGGACTATTTTCAGCACCTCAAGACCCTGGTAGACCACGAAGTTTTGCGCCGGGCCGGCCTCAAAGTAGTGGCAGATGTCCTCTACGGCACCGGGCGGGACTATCTGGACGCCTTTCTGAGAGACGCCGGAGTCAAGGTGGAGTTGCTCCACGGCTGGCGAGACCCTTATTTCGGCGGCCACCGCCCGGAGCCCTCGGCCGAATTCCTTTCAGAGCTGGCCGGCCGCATCCCGGCCACCGGATCCCACCTGGGCCTGGCGGTGGATGCCGACGCCGATCGCTTCGGGGTGATGGACGCCGCCGGGGAATACCACGAAACCAACGAAATTCTTGGACTGCTGCTGGATTATCTGATTCGGACCCGAGGCTGGGATGGCGGAGTGGCCCGCAGCGTGGCCACCACCCACCTGGTGGACCGGGTGGCCAAACTTCACGGCAGGGAAGTCTTTGAAACCAAGGTCGGCTTCAAGCATCTGGGCCAATATATCATCCGTGACCAGGTCGTCATGGTGGGGGAGGAAAGCGAAGGTTTTTCCATGAAGGGCCATTTGCCGGAAAAAGACGGCATCCTGGCCAGCCTGATGGTGGCCGAGATGGTGGCCAGCACCGGCAAAGGACTCCCCGAGCTTTTGGCAGACTTATGTTCCCGGGTGGGCCCGGTTTACAACCGCCGCCTCAATTTCTCACTATCGCCGGAGGCCAAGGAGCGCTTGATGGCGAGCCTGAAACAGGCGCCGGCCAAGTTTGCGGGACTTAAAGTAAAACAGCACATCACCCTTGACGGCCACAAATATATTTTGGAAGACGGCAGCTGGGTCTGTTTCCGCCCCTCCGGCACTGAGCCGGTGGTGCGCTTTTACTTTGAAGCCTCTTCCCCGGAAGAATTGGCCAAATTGCGTCAGGCCGGCGAGGCCTTGATTAAAGCAGCCTAAATGAAATGCCGGGCGGGTTTGAAACCTGCCCCTGCCAACCAAACACAACCAATTTGAAACCTAAAACTCGAAAATAAAACCGTGCCCGCGATAAGTTTCAATCACATCTTGGAATTTGCCATCATGGCCGCAGTCTTCATCTTTTCGGTCATGATTCACGAGATGGCCCATGGCTACGTGGCCCTGAAAAACGGCGACCCTACCGCCAAGATTATGGGCCGCATCACTCTAAACCCGATACCGCACATCGATCCGGTCGGGAGTATCCTCCTGCCCCTGCTTATCTTTTTTAGCGGCTCAAGGTTTTTCATCGGCTGGGCTAAACCGGTGCCGGTTAACCCCTTGAATTATCGCAACTACCGCTGGGGTGAAATCACGGTCAGCGCCGCCGGGCCTCTGAGCAATCTGGCCCTGGCCGCAGTCTTTGCTTTCCTGCTGCGCCAGAACTTCGGTATCGGCGTGCAGGCTCTGGCTTTTTACGGTGTTTCTATTAACATCATCCTGGCCCTGTTCAATCTAATCCCCATTCCACCCCTGGACGGCTCCCACATCCTCTCCATCCTTCTCCCTCCGGACCTGAGGCGCCTTTACCACCATCTGGACCAGGTGGGCTTCATCCTGATCTTAATCCTCTGGTACATGCAGGTGCTTCCCGCGATCATCATGCCGCTGTACCGCGCCATTGTCACTTTTCTCTTGAGTTAACCTCCGGCCTTTTTGATATTTACAAAACTTTTCTACGGCTCGAATTGTGACTACCTCCGTGTGGCCGGTTTTACAGAAAACCGAGAACTGTATTTTCGGGTAATTCCCATGAGCTTCAGGATATGCTATTATTTTGATAATGTTGAATATTCGTATGAAAAATCAGGTGGGCGGGAAACTCCTGGGCGTCACCCTGCTCTCGCTCTTGGTGGCCCTGGTGGGCCTCCTCCTGGTTATGCAATACCTGGCGACCCGCCAGATCCTGGATTGGCACCGCCAGCGGGTGGAACTGGTAGCCCGCTTGGTGCTGGCGGAATATATTGGCAAGATTCACCGGGTGGAACAGGCGGCCAATCTGTTGGCCGATAACCCCACCTACGGTGAACTGCTGGCCGCCGGCAATGTCGAGGCCTTGCGCAGTATGGTTAACCCCATGATGAAGGCTACGGGCCTCCAGGTTCTCACCATCACCGATTACCAGGGAGTAATCGAAGTTAGGGCGCACGATCCCCAGGCCATTGGGGTCAATATTTCCAGCAATCCCTTGGTCCGGGCCAGCCTCCGGGGTAAGGACGCCACTCGCATGACCACCTGGAAAGAAAGCGTCGCCCTGAGCGCCTCCGCCCCCATCCACTACCAGGATAAGATCGTGGGCGTAGTCCTTACCGGCGTGCTCGTCGACAAGGGCTTCGTGGAGTCCCTGTCGCGTCCGGGTGCCGAGGTCGCCATTTTCTACGGCAACCGCCTCATAGTTAATTCCTTCAAAGACCTGAATGAGACTGCTCTGAACCAGATGCGCCGCAGCAAAGACTTGGCCGCCAGCGCCAGCGGCGCCGGAAATCTGATCCAAACCCTGTCTTTAGGGAACGAATCTTACACCATCGAATTCCTCCCTCTGGAAGGAGAAGAGAAACCCTGGGAAAACCTCATCGTGGTGGGAGTCAACCGCCGGGAACTGGAACCCACCCTCCTCACTCTGAAGCTGGTGATCTTCGGGGTGGGCGGGGCTTCCGCCCTGATTGCCGGCCTCCTGAGCTTTGGGCTCTCCTCGGGAATGCGGCGTCAGATCGCCCACCTGGCCGAGGGCACCCGCCGGGCCGCCCGAGACGAATTGGCCGGAGCCATTCCGGTGACCAGCCGGGATGAATTGGGAGAGTTGGCCGAATCCTTCAACGCCATGACCCGAGCCCTGGGCGACAAGACCCGCCTGCTCCAGGAGGAGCGGGACCGGGTGGCCGCCAACGCCGACTTTCTGGCGATGATCGTCCATGACATCAAGGCGCCGCTCACCGGAGTACGTCTCACCATCGAGGCCCTGGAGGACGACACCCTGCCGCCGGAGATCCATGCCAAGTTGCAGGGCATTATTCAGCGGAGCGAAGGTCTGCTGCTGCACCTGCACAACGTCCTGGACCTGAGCCGGTTTGAGTCCGGCCGCCTGGCCCTGAAGCCTGAAGCAGTGCCGCCGGGCTTCGTCATCCACCGGCTGCTGCACCACTTCGGCCCCCTGGCCCAGCAGCAGGGCGTGGCCCTGAGCGCCCCGGCCCTGCCGGCGAACTTACCTGCCATCCTGGTGGATGAGCCTTCCCTGGACCGGGTGCTCTCCAACCTGCTGGTGAACGCCCTGGCCGCCACGCCCGACGGCGGCCGCATCCAGGTGGCGGCCCAAGCCTTGGATGGGGGTCAGCCCGGCGAGGTCGAGATCACCGTGGCCGACACCGGCTGTGGCCTGGGAGCAGAGGAAAAAGATCACCTGTTCGAGAAATTTCGCCTTTCCCGCTCCAAGGCGGACGGCACCGGCCTGGGCCTCTATATCTGTAAGACCCTGGTGGAGGCCAATCATGGCCGCCTCTGGGTGGAAAGTGAAACGGCCAAGGGCACTACCTTTCACCTGGCCTTTCCCGCGTCCCGAGAAGAGGAGAAAGCTTCGGAAGTCTAGAGACGCGGGTTGAGAGATCCGCCCTGACAGTGGCACAGGCCTTCCAGCCTGGGCTCGAAAGATTTTTCGGCAACCAGCTGGCTTTAATTGATATTTGTGATAGGTGGCCTCGAAACCATGACCGGCATGCGCCCCTCAATTCTGGTGATTGACGACGACCCCTGGACCCGGGAGGCCCTTGGGGCTATCCTGCGTCGAGCGGGCTACCGGGTCACCACCGCGGCCATGTTCGACCCGGAAATCGGCAGCCTGGATGATCCACCCGGCTGCCAGGTGGCCGTGGTCGATTTCCATCTTCCTGCCCTGAACGGCTTGGAAGTGGCTCGGCGCCTCAAAGAGATGTACCCGGAGTGCCGCATCGTCATGATCTCTTCAGAGCCGCCCGATCTCAATGATCTGGCCGGCCAGGACCCCCTGGTGGACCATTTTCTGGCCAAACCTTTCTCCAAGGACGCCATCCTCGAGGTTATCGCCCAACTTTGCCCCACTCCGGCCGCCTGATCAAACCCCTGTTCCAGGCCGATCCTGCCCGGCTACCCGATTGGGTGCTTAGCTTCGTGCGGCGGGAGGATCTGTTTGAGCCGGGTGATGGTGTCCTGGTGGCGGTGTCCGGCGGTCCCGACTCCGTGGCTCTGCTGCATCTGTTGGCCGGCTGGCGCCGGGAGCTGGGGCTGGAACTGGCGGTGGGGCATTTCGACCATACGCTGCGGGGACGAGAATCCGCAGAGGATGCCGCCTTTGTGGAGGGCCTGGCCAAAGATCTCGGCCTGCCTTTCCACCCGGGGCGGGGGGACGTCAAGGAACTGGCCCGGCGGCAAAAGATTTCAGTACAGATGGCGGCTCGAAAATTACGCCTCGACTTTCTCAGGTCAATCTGCCGGGTCCAGGGCTATGACAAACTGGCCCTGGCCCATACCGCCGACGACCAGGTGGAGCTCTTTTTTCTCCGTTTGCTCCGGGGCGCCGGCCCCGAAGGCCTGAAGGGCATGCGGCCCGCCACCCCGGAGGGCGCGGTGCGCCCCCTGCTGGCGGTAGGCAAAGCCGCCTTGCTGGCCTGGCTGGACCGGCAAAACCTTCCTTACCGCCTCGACCTCAGCAACCAGAGCCGCGCCTACCTGCGCAACCGCATCCGTTTGGACCTGCTGCCGGAATTGCACCGACTCTACAACCCCCGCCTTAAGTGCGCCGTCTGGCGCACCCAGGCCCTCCTGCAGGAGGAAGAGCGCCTCCTGGCTTTGGAAGCCGAGCGCCTCCTGGACCTGGTGACCCGGTCGCCCGCCCCGGATTTTTGGATCGTGGACTTGCGCCGGTTCCGCACCCTGGACCACGGCTGGCAACCGCGCCTCCTTCGGGCCATCCTGGGCCGCCTTACTGATGAGCCGATTATCTCAGCCGCGCAAACCAGCGCGCTCCTGGACCTGGCCTTTGGTGAACAGAGTGGCGGCCTCGTCTCCCTGGGCGAGGCGCAAGTTGCCCGGGCCGGTTCCGAACTCCACCTTTTCCGCCGCCTGCCGCCGCCACCCGCCGGCGAGGCCACCCTGCTGCCAGGGCCTCCATGTCAAGTGGAGTCGCCCACGGGTTGGCGCTGGACCTTGGGATGAGGTTTTCCCAGGGTTTCTCCGGAACCCCAAGTGGCCATAATTGATCCGGAGCAGCTCAGCTTCCCGCTCCAAGTCCGTTATTTCCGGGCTGGCGACCGCTTCTGGCCCCTGGGCGCACCGGGACCCAAAAAACTTCAGGACTTCCTGGTGGATGCCAAAATCCCCCGCTGGCTGCGGCCCTACATTCCCCTGGCGGTCAGCCGCGGCCAAATTGTCTGGGTGGCCGGCGTGCGCCTGGCTGACCCGGTGAAATTGACCAAGGCCAGCCGCAGCCGCCTGACCATCGAGCTCAGCCCCACCCGGGCCGAAACCCGGCGCCTATGGGAACTGCTCCTGGCCTGCGGCAGTGGACAAACTTAAGAGTAGGTTCTCCTACGATGCCGCTCACGCTGGCCAGCTTATCGAAAAATCTCAAATCAAAGGTTGGTAGAAAATGAATCTCATCAGCAGAACCACCGCGGTCCTTCTCTGTGTCATTATTTCACTCAGTATGTGCTTCGCCTGGGCCGGCCCATGCTTCAGTGCGCCAGTCCAGGGCAATTTGGCAACAGGAAAATATGCTTTGATCTATAACGGGCCTGTTTCCGCCGAGGATTGTCCCGAGGCCGCCGCAGCCATCGCAACCAGTGCCGGCCTCAAAGTCAGGTTCATCTCCAATGTGGGGGAATTGCCAAATTTGCTCAACAATGCGGCGGTCTTCATAATTGGCGGCACCGAGGACGATCTTCACCCTCTGTTAAAAGCCTTCACGCCGAAAGTCACGGAAACCTTGAAAGGCTATTTGCACAACGGGGGGCGCTACTTGGGGCTCTGCGGGGGCGGCTTCGCGGCCTCCACCGGGTGGAACGAAGGCAATGCCAGGGTTAAAGGCTTGGGCCTCATTCCCGCGGCAACCAAGGTTTACCGGGGCGACTTTGCCGCCCGAATCATCCCGGTCAACTGGCAGGGGAACCTCCGATTCATGTACTTCAAGGCAGGCCCCAGTTTCCAACTCATTAACCACCCGGAAAATGTGAAAGTCATCGCCAACTATGAGGATGGCAGCATCGCTGCCCTCATGAGCTCATACGGCAAGGGCAAGCTCGCCGTCTGCGGACCACACCCCGAAGCGCGCCCCTCTTGGAAAGATGAGGCCTCTGATGGCTATAAGTGGACATCATCGACTGATCTTGCCATAGATCTTCTAAAGGACTTGCTGTCAGAACGGCCGAACAAGCATTGACATAGGCTCGCAAGCCTGATGTAAATAGAGAGTCTTCGTCCATGAAAGCCTCCATCCGTTGGCCCCCTGGGCAGGCCCATTGGCCCGCCCAGGGGCTGAAAGCTTCCTGATTCAGGGCACACATCTTATCACCTCCAGGGGAAACTATAGCGTTTGCCAAAAGTTTTTTCCGATAACCCGATGGATTGTAGGGGCGGACCCATGTGTCCGCCCGCAGGAGGGCCCACACGCGGGTGCGCCCCTACAAGAAATTATTTTTGGCAATCGCTATAAGACATGTGTCTGGAATACTCTGTTAATATACAAGGGGGGCGGGGTTGAAACCCACCCACAAAAATTTCCGGTTTATTTGAAAAGTTCCCGGATTATATGCACCCCTTTCCCATTCCTTTGCCGCTGCAAGCGCGGGCCAGGCCGCCTTTACGGCCTTTTAGGGAAGCGAGCGGCTCGCCGGAGTAGATGCGGCTCAGACCATCTGCGATAAAGCCGCTCATTTCCACCGGGACCACGCCGGCGTCGCTCAGGATGGCCGCCGGAGTCTCGCCCAGGGCGCTGATTAGCACTGCCCGGCAATCTTTCAGGACCTCCGCCATGGCCCACCAGCGCTGATCGCCGCCGCCCGCCGGCGGCGCCGAGCGTTCCTGCACCAGCCGGAAACCATCGCCTTCCGGACCCCATATCTGAAAGAAATCGGCCTCTCCCAGATGCAGATTGACCAGCACCCCTTCCCGGCTGGCCACGGCCACATAAGGCCGGGAGGCGTCCAGGGGAGGCGCCAATTGGGCGCAGGCGGAGAGACAACCGCGGAATTCCTCGGTCCGGTCCGCGGTAAGCAAGCCCACGGCATCGGCCCGGCAGCGAGTGCAGTGACGCATCTGTGGCAGGAATTCCTCGGCTGCTGCCTGAATCGCGGCCATCGAGGCCGGCTCCGGCTCGGGAATCTCCCCGAAAGGGGTGTCCGCGTTGGGATAGACCGGCATGCAGTTGAGCAGGTCCACTCCCAATTCTTTCATCTTGCGGGCCACTGCTTCCACATGGTGATCGTTGACGCCGGGGATAATGATGGTATTGATCTTGACCACGATGCCCTTGGCCTTGAGGCCGCGGATGGCTTCGAGTTGCCGGGCCAGCAGTACTTCGGCAGCCTGGCGGCCGCGGTAGATCACTTTGCCGTCCCGGACCCAGCTGTAGATCCTGGCGCCGATTTCCGGGTCCACGGCGTTGACGGTAATGGTCACGTGGGAAACCTCAAGTTCGGCCAGTTCGTCCAGATAGGGAGTGATCCCCAGGCCGTTGCTGGCCAGGCAGAGCAGGAGTTCCGGGAACCGCTGGCGAATCAGGCGCAGGGTCTCCATGGTCTCTTTCGGATTGGCGAAGGGGTCCCCCGGACCGGCAATGCCGGCCACGGTGATGCGAGGCTCAGCCTCCAGGACCCGCGTAAGATAAGCGATGGCCTGGGCCGGCGACAAGACCGCGCTGCTCACTCCCGGCCGGGACTCGTTAACACAGTCAAATTTCCGGTTGCAGTAATTGCAGAGAATATTGCACTTTGGGGCCACCGGCAGATGCACCCGGCCGAATCGGCCCTTAACCTTGGCATTGAAGCAGGGATGAATATCGAGGTTTATCATGGTAGTATTCCTTGAGTTTCAAGTTTCGAGTTCTGAGTTAAAGGCCCGCTCAATCTCGAAACTTGAAACTTGAAACTCGAAACTTATATGTAGCCGTAACCGACCTTGGAGGTCTCTTGCTGCCGTTCGATGACGGCATTGACCATCCTGTCTAACAGTTCTTGGGCGCCGCGATAGCCCAGATGGAGAATCCTCTGGCCCCCGAAGCGGTCATGGATGGGGAATCCCACCCGGATTAAGGGGGCCTGGAAGCGCCGGGCCATCTTGTAGCCCTTGCTGTGGCCGATGAACAGGTCCGGAGCCAGGTCTTCGGCGGCCGACTCGATCTCGTAAAAATCCGCGCCCTCCAATACCCGCGGCGGCTCTGGCAGGAGGTCGCCAATCACCGCGTTGAGGGCTTCCTCGAAGTGGCCGCTCTTGCCGCCCGAGGCACAGAGCACCGGCTTGATCCCAATCTCGGCCAGAAAGGCGGTCAGGCCCACCACCAAATCCTCTTCGCCGTAAACCACCGCCCGCTGGTTGAAGATATACTTGTGGCCATCCACATAGGCGTCGAGGAGGCGTCCCCGCTCCAGGGCATGCCGGGGTGGGGTGGAGCTATCGGAGATTTCTTCCAGGACTTTAAAGAACCGGTCGGTTTCCCTGAGGCCGATGGGCATGCCCAGTGAATGCCTGGGAACTTCGAAACGCTCTTCCAGCCAGCGCCCGGCGGTTTCTTGTCCGCTCAGGGTGCGGCCAAATTCGAGGCTGGCCCGGGAGCGCCCCATAGCCTTGAGCTCAGCCAAAGGCGTGCCACCCGCCGGGATCTTCTCATAATCCAGTTGCGCCGGGGCGTCCAGGGTTTCGGAGAGGTCCGGAAGGATAATGCCGGGCAAATGGAAATCCGCCAGAATTTCCCGCAGGTAGCGGATATCCACCGGCGACACGAAACCAGGAAACAGGTTGACGGCCTCCGTGGGTTCCCCCGGTTGGGCCAATTGCGCCACCAGGGCCTTGACCGCGGCGTGGAATCCTTCCATATGCGTGCCGGCGTAGCTGGGGGTGGAAACCGTCACGATCTCCGGCGAGTCCGCATCAGCCTCCTGGCGGAATTCCCGCACCAGCCCGGGCACATCGTCCCCGATGGTTTCGGTCAGGCAGGTGGTGGCCACCCCGATGAGGCGGGCTCCGTATTTGCTCATGACGTTGCCCAGGCCCTGCTTCAGATTGGCCCCACCGCCATAAACCGCCTGCTTCTCCCCCAAAGAGGAGGAGGCGATATCCATGGGCTCCCGGAAATGGCTGATGATGTAGCGGCGCATATAAGTGGCACAGCCCTGGGAGCCGTGGAGAAAAGGCACTGCCCCCTCCACGCCCCGGAAGGCCAGGCAGGCGCCCAGGGGCTTGCAGAGCTTGCAGGCGTTGGTGGTCGAGACGTATGCCGTGTTTAGGTTTTTGCCGCTATTCATGGCTGTTTCCTTGTAGGGGCGGACCTAGGTGTCCGCCCTAATGAGGGCGCACACGCAGGTGCGCCCCTACGATTCTTGATTGCTGGCTATTGCTTTGCGAGGCACAAATCTCCAAACCGGGCTCATCACCGTGTTATAGACCTCCTGGGCGAAATTCAGCATGCCCACAAAGCCTTCCAGACACTCCTTGCGTTCGTGATTGTGGTCGCAGAAACCCACTCCCAGCTTGTAGGCGATGGGGCGTTCCTTGACCCCGCCCACAAAGATGTCCACGTCCTTTTCCTTCAGGAAGCTCGACAATTCCAGGGGATTGGAGTCGTCCACGATGATGGTCCCTTCGTCGGTGATGTCGTGCAGCTCTTGGTAATCTTCCTTAGTGCCGGTTTGGGAGCCCACCAGGACCACCTGCATGTTAAGCAGCCGGAAGGCCTTGACCAGAGAAAAGGCCTTGAAGGCGCCCCCCACATAAATGGCCGCTTTTTTGCCGGCCAGAGCCCGTTGAAACTCCCGCAGCTTGGGATAAAGGCTGGCCAGTTCTTCCCGGACCAGCTCCTGGGTGCGCGCCATCATCTCCGGGTCCTTAAAAAAGCGGGCCACGGCATAGAGCGATTCGGCCATGTCCTCCACCCCGAAGTAAGACACCCGTAGGTGAGGAATGCCGTAAGCCTCCTCCATCATCTTCGCCAGGTCCATGGTGGAGCCGGAACACTGCACCAAGTTAAGGGCCGCCCCATGGGCCCGGCGGATATCGGCCACCCGGCCGTCGCCGGTGATGTTGGCCACCACTTCCACGCCCATGCGGGCCAAATAGTCCCGGATGACCCAGATTTCGCCTGCCAGGTTGAAGTCGCCCAGGATGTTGACGCTCTGCGGGCTGATGCCCCTGGTATCGCCCGTGCCCACCAGGCGGAACATCGCCTGACAGGCGGCGTGATAGCCGGCCCGCTTGTTACCCTTAAAACCCTCGGACTGCACCGGCAGGACCGGAATGCCCTTCTCCCGGCTGACCTGCTTGCAGACCGATTCCAGGTCGTCGCCGATGAGCCCCACAATGCAGGTAGAGTAAACAAAGGCGGCCTGGGGCCGGTGCCGGTGGATGAGTTCGGTCAGGGCTTTATAAAGCTTATTCTCCGCCCCAAAAATGACGTCCAATTCCTGTAGATCGGTGCAGAAGCTCAGGCGATGCAATTCCGGGCCCGATGACAGGGCGCCCCGGATATCCCAGGTGTAGGCGGCGCAGCCGATGGGGCCGTGCACCAGGTGCAGGGCGTCGGCGATGGGGTAGAGCACCACCCGGGAGCCGCAGAAGACGCAGGCTCGCTGGCTCACCGCCCCGGCCAGGGATTCCCGGTCGCAGTCCATCTTAAAAGGCGCCTCGCCCTTGCAGTGGATCTGGTCTTGGCGTTCTGCAAAAATCGCCGGTTTCATGTCAGGCCTCTACTCTATAAGTTCTTTATTTTTCAGGGTTGGGGCGCGGTGCGCACCTTAAGGTGGCGACCCGGCGGGTCGCCCCTACGTTCAACCAACCAGCAATCCTGCCGCCGGTTTCCCTGCTTCCAGCCCGTCCAGTATTTCATCAATGGCTTCCTCGCCCTCTACCCCGGCGTACCAATGGCCTTCGGGGTAGACCAGCAGCACCGGACCCTGGTCGCAGAGCTTCAGGCAGCCGGTGGTGGAGACCATGACGTTTTCCAGGCCGCGGTCGGCCAGTTCCGACTCCAGGTAGCCCAAGAGGTCCGGGGCATTTTTCTTGACGCATTTGCCCTTGGCCTCCAGGCCCCGGAAACTCATGCACACGAAAATATGATGATCAGGTTTTTCCATGGTTTTTGTCCTCATTTTATTTTTAATGCAGGCATTGACGGGGTAAACTTCAAATCCCCCTAAATCCCCCTTTTTCAAAGGGGGACTTTTTTACTGGACAGGCTGGAAAGCCTGTGCCACCGGGGCGGACACGCGGGTCCGCCCCTACATCACCAGCTCGAAACTCTCCTCCGGGGCGTCCCGGTCCTGCCGGTCCAGCAGGGCGTCCAGAATCTTCTCCAGCAGCCTCAGTCCGCCCCGGTAGCCTACGGTGGGGAAGTAGCTGTGGCCGACGCGGTCCAGGATGGGAAAACCGAACCTGATCAAGGGAATGTCTTCATCCCGGGCGATGTACTTGAGATAGGTGTTCCCCATGAGCAGATCCACCGGCTCGCTCTTCAGCAATTGATGCAGCAGGAACATATCACCCGTGGCTTTGACGTTAACCGGATGCGGGACATCCTTGGTGATCTCCTTGATTTTGGCCTCGAACTTCTTCCCCGGAGTGCCGGTGACGATGTGGATGGGCCACATATCCAGGTCCACCAGGAACTGGGTCAGCGAGACCAATTGGTCCGGGTCTCCGGCCAGGGCCACCTTGCGATGGAAAAAGTATTGGTGCATGTCGGTGATAACATCGACCAGCCGGCCCCGCTCGATATTGATGGACTCGGGCACGTTCACCCCGGCGATGTGCCGCAGGGTGTCGATGAAGGCGTCGGTGGCTCTCAGCCCGATGGGGAGGTTCAGGATTTCGCAGGGCACCTTACACTTGGTGTCCAGGGCCCGGGCCGCCGGCCCGGAAGCCATGGGCCCTAAGGCCACCGTGCCCATGCTGCTGCCCGCGGCCACCAGTTGCTCCACCGTGGCGCCCCCGGACGGAAACATGGCGTAGCGGCCGGTTTGCGGCCCGTTGAGCACGTTGGAGGTGTCGGGGAACATGATCACCGGTACCCTCAGTTCCCCGGCCAGGCGCTTGATCTCCTCCATGTCGCAAGGCTCCACGTAGCCCGGGATCAGGTTGATCCGGTTTTCCTTGTGGCCGTTGGCTTGCGCCAGATAATCCACCATGCCCTTGACCATGTTGGCGAAGCCCGTGACATGGGAGCCCACGTAGCTCGGGGTGTTGGCGTGGATGACGTAGCGGCCCGCCGGAATCTTGCCTTCATCCCTGGCCTTGGCGACGATCTGAGGAATGTCGTCCCCGATGGTCTCTGACAGGCAGGTAGTATGCACCGCAATGATCTCCGGCTCATAAACCGTGAAGATATTGTTGATGGCCTGCAGCAGATTGGCCTGGCCGCCGAAGACCGAGGCGCCTTCGGTGAAGGCGCTGGTGGCCGCCATCACCGGCTCCTTGTAGTGCCGGGTCAAGGTGCTGCGATGATAAGCGTAGCAGCCTTGCGACCCGTGGCTGTGGGGCAGGCAGCGGTGTATCCCCAGGGCGGCGTACATGGCCCCGATGGGTTGGCAGGTCTTGGCCGGGTTGACGGTCAGGGCCGTGCGTTCTTTGATTTCCTTGGGTGTATGTCGTAGTAACATGATGTTATCCTCGGTTTCCTCATTTGAGGGTGTCATTCTGAACGGAGCCCAGCGGAGTGAAGAATCTAGATTCTTCGCTGCGCTCAGAATGACAACTATTCATTCCCAGGCGTATTTAGCGGCCAATTCGGGATTCTCCTGCCAGGGCGCCTTCAGATACTTCCAGACCTTGCTGTTCACCATGCGGTCGATTTCCCGCCAGAAGTTCACCGCCCCGGTGAAGCCGGCATAAGGTCCGCCGGAATCGTAGCTGTGTAGCTGCTTCATGGGCACGCCGCTCTTCTGGATGACGTATTTTTCCTTGATGCCGGCGCAAATGATGTCCGGCCGGTAAATTTCAATGAGTTTTTCGGTCTCGAACATGCTGATGTCGTCGATCACCAGGGTGCCGGTTTTCATCTCAGCCATCATGCCTTCGTACTCGCTGAGCTTGATGCCTTCCTGGGCCAGCCGTTCGACACCGGCGGCATCCAGCCGGGGGCGGAAGCGCTCCGGGTCCGCTTCCACGTGAAGTTCCTGGATGTTGCGGCTATCGGCGTCCACCTTCAAGCCGGGGAGCACCCGCCGCCCTTCGTAGTCATCCCGGTGCGCGAATTCATAGCCCGCGGAAATGATTTCCATGCCGATCTCCCGGAAAAGCTCCTGGTAGTGGTGCGCCCGGGAGCCGCCGACAAAGAGCATGGCCCTTTTGCCTGCACACCTGGCCTTAACTTCTTCCCGCACTGCCTCCACCGCCGGCATTTCCCGGGCGATGATCTCTTCCACCTTGGCGGTCAGTTTAGGATTTTCGAAATAAGCGGCAATCTTCCGCAGGGACTTGGCGGTGGCTTCGGCCCCGATGAAATTCACCTTGATCCAGGGAATGCCGAACTTGGTCTCCATCATCTCGGCCACGTAATTGATGGAGCGGTGGCACATGATCAGATTCAAATCCGCCGTATGCGAGTTGGCAAAATTGTCGTAGCTGGAGTTGCCGCTGAAGGTCGAAATCAAGGTAATGCCGCAGTCCTCGAAGAGCCGCTCGATTTCGAAGGCGTCGCCGCCGATGTTGTATTCCCCCAGCATATTGATCTTAAATTCGCCTTCCTTCTCAGTGTCGTCCAGACCCACTATGTGGGTAAAGACGCCGTTGTTGGCGATGTGATGGCCGGCCGATTGGCTCACGCCCTTATAGCCCTCGCAACTGAAGGCAAAGACGTTGATCCCCAGTTTTTCCTTCATCTCCCGGGCCACCGCGTGGACATCGTCGCCGATGAGGCCCACCGGACAGGTGGCGAAGATGCCGATGGCCTTGGGCTTGAAGATGTCATAGGCTTCTTGTATCGCCTGCTTCAGCTTCTTCTCGCCGCCGAAGATGATCTGCTCGTCCTGCATATCCGTGGAAAAGCAGTAAGTCATGAAGTTATGGTCTTCCGGGCCTTTGGGCCTGGTCTGGTTGCGCCGGGTCAGCCAGCTATAGAAGCCGCAGCCGATGGGGCCGTGGGTGAGGTTGAGGATATCCCGGGTGGGACCCAGGACCACCCCCTTGCAGCCTGCATAAGTGCAGCCCCGCTGGGAAATGAGGCCGGGTACGGTGCGGACGTTGGACTGAATCTCCGGCACGGTAAGGTCCGGCTCCACCCGGTTGACCACGATCTGTTTGGCTCGCTTGCGGGCGATCTTGGTGGGATATTTGCCCACCAGTTCCTTCTTCACATCCTCAGCATTGATCTCCAGCACCAAGGAATTGAGGTCTTCTGGGGTTAAGTTTGCCATGTTCCTATCTCCATGTGATAGACGGAGGAGGGAGTAAAATGTCTTGCTCCAGTCTCCGGTCTCCGGTCATTCAAACTTCATCCAGCACTGCATCCCCGCTCTCGCCGGTGCGCACCCGGATGGCATCCGCCAGAGGCAGGACAAAGATCTTGCCATCCCCGGATTTTCCCGTCTTATTCACTTCGATAATGGTCTGCACCGCCTTGGGCACCAGCCGGTCCGGGACCGCCACGAAAAAGACCCGCTTGGGAATCAGGCGCTGGCTCGAACCGAGTTGCGCCACTGCCTCTTCATAGCCCTTTTCAGCGCCTTCCAGCAGGGTCAGGTCCACCAGGCCCTTGCCCCGGCCCAGGGCATCCCGGGCGGTGATAGAGGAGATGCCCGCCTCCGCCAGGGCCTTCTTGGTCCGGTTCATCATGTTGATGCGCACGATGGCCATGATCTCCTTCATGGCGACACCTCTTCGAGCTTGCCGGCGGCGCCTTCCTTGATGCCGGAACTGATGGTGTAGACTTCCTCCACCGGCGAGACAAAGATCTTGCCGTCGCCGTAAGCGCCTTTATCGCCGCTTTTGGCTGCCTTGAGCACGGTCTTGATGACGAAGTCCTTATCCGCCTCATTGACCACCATGAGCAACAGTTCCTTGGGGATCTCATCGTAGGTGATCTCCCCGATCTTGATGCCCCGCTGCTTGCCCCGGCCCACCACGCTCATCTTGGTAACCGCCGGGAATCCCGCTTCCATTAAGGCAGCCAGGACCGCATCCACCTTTTCCGGCCTCACCACCGATCTGATCATGATCATTGCTGTTTTCCTCCAAAAAATCCTAGTGGCACAGGCGTCTCGCCTGTGTCAGCGCAGGCCGAAACCTGCGGCTACATTAAAATCAACCCGCCAGCCCGTATTCGATGAGCAGCTTCTCCAGGTCGTCAGTATGCATGGGCTTGGGGATGACATGCATCTCGTTGGCCTCGATCTTCCGGGCCAGGGTCCGGTATTCATCGGCCTGGGAATGGGTGGAATCGTATTCGATCACCGTCTTGCGGTTGATCTCGGCCCGCTGCACCATATTGTCCCGGGGTACGAAATGAATCATCTGGGTGCCGAGCTTGTTGGCCAGGGCCTCGATCATCTCCTGTTCGTTGTCCACCTTGCGGCTGTTGCAGATGAGGCCGCCCAGCCGGACGCCGCCGGCTTCGGCGAACTTGACGATGCCCTTGCAGATGTTATTGGCCGCATACATGGCCATCATCTCGCCGGAGACCACGATGTAGATCTCCTTGGCCTTGCCCTCCCGGATGGGCATGGCGAAACCGCCGCAGACTACGTCGCCCAGCACGTCATAAAAAGCGTAATCCAGCCCTTCGCTGTCGGCATAGGCCCCCAACTGCTCCAGGAGATTGATGGAGGTGATGATACCGCGGCCGGCGCAGCCGACCCCGGGTTCGGGACCGCCGGATTCGACGCAGACCGTCCCGGAAAAACCAGTGCGGCGGATGTCTTCCAGCTCCACGTCTTCACCCTCTTCCCGCAGGGTGTCCAGGACGCTCTTCTGGGCCAGGCCGCCCAACAGCAGGCGGGTGGAGTCCGCCTTGGGGTCGCAGCCGACCACCATCACCTTCCGGCCCATTTCAGCCAGCCCCGCCACGGTATTTTGAGTGGTGGTGGACTTGCCGATGCCACCTTTGCCATAAATTGCGATCTTACGCATAGCCGAATACCTCTATCCGAAATTTTGCTTAGGATAGGAGCAAGGCGCGTGCCAGATTTTGAAATAAATTGCTATGCTATTGAAATTAAAGGAGATTACATATTTGGAGGGCTGAGAAGATTATTCTGGGATGGTGAGTTTTTTACATATATGCACAAAATAAAATGCACATTTGTACAAAATGGTAATTATTAAAAATAAATAATTTACAGATATGTATTTTTATTATAAAAGCCGCCAGAGCCCCTTGCCGCTTCATGAATTGGCGGAATCGCTGCATTTTTTTGGGATCGGATCTGCCCTCTTCTAATCTGCTGCCCCGGGCTCGCATGCCAGGGGAGCAAAATATTTCTGTCTGAATCTCAAAGCCACTCCCACCAGGCTGATAAGCACGGGCACCTCCACCAGGGGCCCAATGACCGCGGCAAAGGCCTGCCCCGACTGAATGCCGAAGACGGCCACGGCTACGGCAATGGCGAGTTCAAAGTTATTGCTAGCCGCGGTGAAAGACAGGGTGGTGGCAATGCGATACCCGGACCCGACTCGGGCCGACATATAAAAAGTGATGAAAAACATCGCCACGAAATAGATGACCAAAGGGATGGCGATGCGCAGCACGTCTAAGGGCAGCGCCACTATGTATTCCCCCTTCAAGGAGAACATGACCACGATGGTAAACAGCAGGGCGATTAGGGTGATGGGGCTGATCTTGGGCAAGAATTTTCCTTCATACCATTTAATCCCCCGGCGCTTGACCAGGAAGAACCGGGTGAACATGCCGCCGAAGAAGGGAATGCCCAGGTAGATCAGAACACTTTCCGCGACTTGCAGGATGGTGACCTTTACTTCCAGACCGGAGGCGATGCCCAGCCAGGTGGGCAACATTGTGACGAAGATATAAGCGTAAATGGAGAAGAACAGCATCTGGAAGATGGAATTGAAGGCCACCAGGCCGGCGCAATATTCCGTGTCGCCCTGCGCCAGATCGTTCCAGACAATGACCATGGCAATGCACCGGGCCAGCCCGATGATAATCAGGCCCACCATGTATTCCGGATAACCTCGGAGGAAGACGATAGCCAGCAGGAACATGAGGATGGGGCCGATCACCCAGTTTTGGATTAAAGACAGGGTTAAAACCTTAAAATTCTTGAAGACCTGGGGCAGTTCCTCATACCGCACTTTCGCCAAGGGTGGATACATCATCAGGATCAGGCCGATGGCGATGGGGATGTTGGTGGTGCCTACCTGGAAGTAGGTCAAGACCTTGGTAAAACTGGGAATCAGGTAGCCAAGAGCGACCCCGATGGCCATGGTCAAGAAAATCCACAGAGTCAGAAAACGCTCCACAAAACCCAGGCGCTTGGCAACGGTGGCGGCCATGAATTACCCTCCGATCGAAGCAGGAAGTATAAATTTGTAATCGTTTAAACGATTATTGTTTATCCAAAAAAAAATTTTTGACGACCAACATTCAAGAACACACACAGGCAGTCTCCCGGGTCAGTCCCGCCCGATCCTGGATTGACTTTTTCTCCTCCAGCCACTGGTCGAGCCGCTCCCGCAAAGTCTGGGCCTCAGGCAGGAGCGCCAACATTTCCTCCAGCACCCTGAGCAATTTATCACCGTGGCTGCCAGGAGCGGCGCATAGGCTGTAATACATCCACAGGCCCTCGCGGCGGTCACTGACTAATCCTTGGTGGTAGAGGTAGCGCAAGTGGCGGGAAGCCTTAGAGTGGGTAATGGCCAAAACCCGCATGATGTCGCAAACGCAAAGCTCCTCTTTGCCCCTCAGAAGCCAAAGGATTTTCAGACGGGTCTCGTCGGCGAGCGCTTTAAAGAGACGGGCTTCAGCTTTCATGATTTTCTTATAATCGTTTATCCGCATATTGTCAAACGGATTGTTAAAAATATTTCAGAAGCCGAAGACCAGAGATCCGGGAAGACAGCATCACTAGCCGTGCAGGTCCTTCACCGCCTGCTTGACCCGCTCAATTTCTTCCCCTTTGAGATTCAGGTCCTTGTTTCGCCCCGATATAGAGGCCCCGCACGGCAATGGACTCAAAATAATTAATGGCGTTGAGGTATTGCGTGTCCCAGTTGCCTTATGAAACCCACCAATCAAGAGGCCGTTTGCCGGTTGGAAAATGCTGTTTTTGGAGAAAGTGGCAACAAAATGGCGGCAGAAAAGGAAAAAGGGCCACGGCTCTTGACCGTAACCCCTGGAATTTTCGTGGTAGGCGGTACTGGATTTGAACCAGTGACTTCCACCGTGTGAGGATGGCACTCTTCCGCTGAGTTAACCGCCCGTGCTGACTTGCGTTTAACTTTATATCAAAAAAACCCTGTTTGACAAGTCCTCGAATCAGAATTTGTCCAATGGAATTACGGTTGGGCTCCGCCTCTTTGGGCGCGCACGTATTCGCAGGCTTGGCGGACTTCCCCCTTAAATTGCTCCAGGTCAAACTGCAAGCCGTTGAGGTAGGTGCTCCAACCCAGGCTGGATTTGGCGAAGTGCACGGCATCCTCGATCTCCGCCTCCGTAGCGCCATAAACTTTGGCCACCTCTGTATGGTAATACGCGCAATAGCGGCATTTGGTGGCCGCGGCCAGGGCTACGCCGATAAGCTCCCGGTATTTATTGGGGATTGGTCCCGCCTCAAACTGCACTCGTTTAAATAGCTGCCATTCCATCTCCAGAGATGCATCCGGAATAGCTTTAAAGAAAGCAGGGACCACTCCGAACATCTCTTCGATCTGCTGATAAATCTGGGAGCGCTCCATGACGCCGTCCTCCTGGGGTTCTATGGTGAAGCCTTCTAGCCTTAAGATAGGGGAATAATCTCAATTTTCAAGTTCTGTCGGATAATTTCTCCGGCCAGGTCCACCACCGGGTCGTGTACGTCGATCAAGGCGGTGTCGCTGGTGGCGATGGGGCCGGGAAAAACTTGTAATTCGTGCTCGGGTACCGGCACCGCGGCGGCCGTGAGATTAAGGCTTCGAGCAGCGGCCAAATCGGCGGTGCGGCGGGCCAATTCACCGCTCAGGCTCATGGGGGCGTCATAAAAGACGGCCACGGGGTCGGACCAGGCTTGTTCGATCAGATAATCCAGCAGCAGGGCCAGGACCCGGTCGGTCGTCTGGGAAGGCTTGAAACTGCGGGAGACCTGGCCCACGTCCCGAAGGAAGCCGTCGTCTGCGGCCACCAGGGGGAGATTTTGCAGGGCGCATTCCAGAGTGATCAGAACATTATGGCCGTCGATGCCCAAGGGACGACCGGCCGCCTCACGCAGAAGGCCAAGCTTGGTCCGGCGGTCCGCAGCTTGGGCGGGCGCGAAGACCCCCCGGTGCAGGAGTTGGCGATGCAGGCGGGCAAGTTTGTAGCGGTTGCCCACCAGGGCCAGGGCCGCGGCGCGGGGGTAATCCCGGGCCAGGAGGTAGCGGAAATCCGCGGCGGCCGTCCTTAAAAGGGCCAAATCGAGTGCACCGTGCAGCTTCATTATTTCTGGTTGAGATAATCTCCCAGCAGTTGCCGGCTGTGCTCATCATCATGGCAATAGATGCAGAGATTTTCCCAATTGGAGCCGTCGGCGGGGTTGTTTCGGGGGTTGCCGTCTTTGTGGTGTACGGTCAGAAGACGGCGATTCTTTCCGGTGAATTCCCGGCCGCACTTGGCGCAGATCAACCCGTGGATCTTCAGAGAACGCTCCCGGTAGCCCTCGGCTGAGAATTTCATGTGATTGTGAGTCTCCCAAAAGGCGGGATGCACTTCGAAACCGTCTCAAAAATTGATATTTCGGGAACGGATCGCTCACCCCGCATTGAGTTGAAGCAATTGCCTCCCAATATCATGGGGAGGTTCCATCTGACAGGATGGGGCCTCCTATTCCTGTTTTAGCTGGGCTGCAGGACCAACCGCCCCGCCAGCCAGTGCCGGAAGAGCTTTTTCAGATTGACGGTGGTGCACACTAAGGCCCATTGGGTGCGGACATTGGCCAGGCCTCTCACCGTCCAGCGCCAAAAATCCTGATGCCGCTTGATCCAGGCAAAAGGTGGCTCCGCAATAATCTTTCTCAGGCGCAGCAGTTCTGCCTTCTCCCGCCTTTTCCGGCGGTGGCGCACCATGGCCAGATGATGCGGGCCAACCTCCAACTGCCGGCCTTTGGGGTCCCGGCTGCACTGGCGGCGCACCGGACAATCCCGAAAATTCCGACAGCGGTAAACCCTGACCGGATACTTCCCGCGGTTGGTCTTGGTGCGCACATAGCTGAGAACCCGGCCCTGGGGACAGATGCAGCAATCCCGCAACTCATCATAGATAAACCGGCTGGTATGATAAGGCCGGCCCTCCTCGGAATTCGCCGGGGTCAAGACCTCATAGCCCCGCGCCTCGGCTCGGGAGAACTCAGCCGCCGAGACATAGCCGCCGTCCGCCACGGTCTCTGCGGCCGTGGCCCCAAGGTTCTTCTGCACCTGGTCCAACATGGGCACCAGCTGTTGATTGTCCGACTCGGCGTTGACCACTTCGGAGGCCACCAGCAGGCCGCTGGCTCCGTCAGCCACCAACTGGGCATTGTAGGCCGGTTCCACCCCGGAGCCTACCTTCATCATCCGGGCCTCCGGCTCGCCCGGATGCAGGTGGTCCCGGTCAGCAGTTGCCAGCATTTGCAGGGCTTCCTGGATGCGTTGCCGCCGCACCGCCTGGTCCTGCAGCTCCTCCGGCAGCCGGTACTCACCCCGTTCCTGAACTTGGGCGGCCTCTACCTCGGTCATCACCTGGGCCACGGACGCCTCCAACTGGGCCAGGGCCTTCTCCAAATCCCGCCGGTGCCACACGCCGCGACGTCCCGAGGCGGCCTTGATTTTAGTGCCGTCCACCGCATGCAGCACCAATTGCAGCAGCCCGGCATGCAGGGCCACCCGCACCGACTGTTTAAAAATTTGGCGCAGGGCCTCCCGATTGTCCTGCCAAAACCGCCACAGGGTGTTATGGTCCGGGGGCTTGAGGCCCGTCAGCCAGATCAGCCCCAGATTTTCCCGACAGCCGTGCTCCAACTGCCGGGTACTGCGAATCCGGTTCAGGTAGCCGTAAAGCCAGACCTTCAGCAACATCCCGGCGCTGTAAGGGGGCCGGCCCACCTCCGCAGTCCGCACCCGAAAGCCCAGCCCTGGCAGGTCCAGGGAATCCACAAAATCCCGGATAAACCGGGCCGGGTGCTCCGGCCCCACCCAATCTTCCAGCGATGGCGGAAACATCATATGCTGCTGATAATCTGCCTTAATCTCCCGAGACATACTCACCTCGCACAGGGAATATCTACTTTTAATACATTTTCACCTGAATCGCGAGGTTTTGAGACGGTTTCCTGCGCTTTCCCGCCCTACATCCTTAAGCACTCCCGGCCGCGGTATTTTCCAGGGCGCTCAGATCCAGCCCGTAATTCTCTGCCAGGAAATTCTTGGCCACCAACTCGACGCTGGCCTCGCTCACCATGAGCATGTCCATCTGCCGGGTGAACTGCAGCAGGCGGCCCAGGAGGTCCAGTTTCTCCTCCAGGACCGCCGCTTCGTATTTCTGCAAGCGGGCGTCCACCCGGTCTGCCTTGACATCTACGGTAAAGTCCAGGCCCAGGAGGGCCAGGGCGATGGCCCGAACCCGGCGGTTGCGCCGCAGGTCGTCCGCCGCCCCGCCTTTGAAGGAAAAGGTAACATAGTTCTTATTCACTGTCTGGCCGACATAGGCGTCCAGGACACTGTAATGGTAGCCCACCCGGGAGGAGAAATTGAGGTACTTGTCGGAGAGGATGGCATAGCTTCGGTCCCCGAACCGCTCTTCGATATCCGGGGGCCTCATGAGCTGTTCCCGCATCACCGAGAGCAGGCCTGCAAGCTGGATGGGGCGCGGTTCCCGGGTGCGCAAATCCGGGTGCAGCATCCCCTTTAATAAGGCCCGCAAAGGCGCCGAGGCAATCTGGTCCGGCGTCACCCGGTGGAGTTCGGCTGCCTCCGGGGTAAGGCCGCCGCCCAGGTCGATAAGATAAAGGTCCAAGGGAATGGGGGCCTCCAGCTTGACGGCCCCGCCGCCCCTTTCCGCCACCAAATCGCTGAGTTGGAACATCTCGGTATAGGAGAGTTCGTGTACCAGGCGGCCCAGATCATGCAGCGAGCGGCAATGCTCCGGATCAAAATCCGGTGACCGGGGGTCCACCAGCCGCAGGGGCACGATGTGCTCCGCCACCTGTTTCAAGATTTGATAGACCGGGGTGTCCTGCATATGAGACTCCCGGGTTCTCCTCAGGGCCAGCAGTTCCGGCACCATCCCCTGATACACCCTGCCGGAATAGGCATCCACCGTGATTTCCATCCCCGGGGTTATGACCTCGGTCGCCACCCTGGTATCCAGCAGAGTGGGCACCCCGAACTCCCGGGCCAAAGAGGCCATGTGGCCGGAAATGCTGCCGAAGTCCGTGACGATGGCCTGGGCCTTGGGCATGGCCACCACAAATTTGGGAGAAGAATGCCTGGCCACCAGCACCGCACCGTCGGGCACCTGCACCAGGTCTTTATCCTCCCGGATCAGAAAGGCGGTCCCGCAGCCCACACCAGGGGCGGCAATGGCCCCCTGGTCCAACAATAACGGGAAGCCGAGCACCGGCGACGGAGCCGCGGCGAGATCACGGTCCGCCGGGGCCTGCAACCGTAAGGGCCGGCTTTGCAGCACCAGGAGGCGGCCTTGCCGGTCCAGGGCCCATTCCATGTCCTGGGGACCCCGATAATGCTCTTCCAATTTCAGGGCGTAACCGGCTAGAGTCCTGACCTGCTCCGGGGACAGACAGGGTTTGTCTCGAAACTCCGGCTCCACCGGGATTTCCATGAGACCCCCCTCAGGGTTGCTCACCAGTTGGACGTGTTTATGGGAAATCTCGGTCTTGAGGATGGTCAAGGCTTCGTCTTTGGCTATCTGGTAGGTATCCGGAGTGATGACCCCCTCCACGACATAAGGCCCCAGGCCCCAGACTGCGGAGATCAAGATCTGATCCTCCAGGACATTGAAGGGGTGGTGGGAATACATCACCCCGCTGGCGTAAGCCTCCACCATCTCCAGACAGGTCACGCTCATGGCGGTATCTTCCCCCCTGATCCCTTTGTTAATGCGATAGGAGATGGCTCGGGGGCTGTAGAGACTCGCCACGACCTCTTTATAGGCGCTGAGGAGCTGATCCGCCGGGACATTCAAGAGGCTGAGATATTGGCCGGCAAAAGAGAGATCGCTGTCCTCGCCGATGGCGCTGGAGCGCATGGAGACCCGCCTGGATTCCCGTCCAGCCGCGGGCCAGCCGGCGGCCATGATGCGGTAAGCGGCGAAAATTGCGCTTTCCAGCTCCGGGGGCACCTCGGCCGCCAGGATTAATTGCTGAATATTATCGCTTACCCTTTTATATGAGGGCGGATCCTGGGGAGCCAGTTCCATCTTGCGCTTGTTGATTTCGTCCTCAAGGTCATTGTGAGCCAGGAAGACATCGAAGGCCTTGGTGGTGATGGCGAAGCCCGCGGGGATGGGGAGGCCGGCCCGATTCAGCACTTCTCCCAGGTTGGCGCTTTTGCCCCCCACCCAGTCGACCATGTCTTTATTAACCGCGGTCAGGGGCAGAACCAGTTCTTTCACCTGAATTTCTTTCTTTTTCCCCAACTGGCTTTTAATCCTGGCATTGATCACCTCCAGCACCGGGTAGAGCACCGGATATTTGTGGCCCGAAAGGACATCCAGGCTCTTGATCATGCGGAAGGTGTGAAAGGCGGCCTGGGCCGCCTGGGAGCGCACGTAGGCCATGCCGAATACCTGGCGGCCCTGAAGTTTTTCTTCCAGGTCGGCCATAATGTTCAGCAACTGGCTGTTGGAATCCAGCAGGTCCTTAAAGCAGGCGTAGCGGAAGCGGAAGAGCGCGGCGACCTCATCCCGGGAGGGCCGGCCTCGCCGAGATTTGAATTTGTAATACAGTTCTCTGAAGAGATTGAGGGTCTCTACCATGGCAGTAGCCAGTAGTCAGTAGCCAGTAAAGAGCAACAAGGTAAGACCAAACTTAACAGGCGCAATTGCCCGCCGAGGGCGGCGGGGCTACAAGTTAATACTCTAGGCGCAGGCTAAAACCTGCTGCTACAAAAACTATACCAGATTGTGGACCCCTGATACAGCTTGGATTTTGCTCCACAGGCCGCATCTCGGAATGTTGGCCTGGGAGGGGCTTTTACAAACTGTAAAAAATGCTGACAGAAACGGCCCCCCAAGTCTGCAGAGATTAGTCGTTTTTTAATAAATTAGCTCGTTAATTCATATGCTTATGCCTTGGCTTAGGGTTCTCTTTCCCTGGCACGGGCATTGCTTAATTAGGAAGTGAAGGCCTGGACTTTGTGCGGTGCTGTCCCCGACCAGGAAGGGGCCAGGAAATATGAGACAGCCACATCTGTCCGATGGCCGCAGCGGCCCAGGGTTGGCTTCTGAGATTCGTTTAGGTCATGACGAGGAGGATTTTATGAAAGTACTGGTGGCGACGGATGGCTCGGAGCACTCCATGAAGGCAGTGGCTCGGGCCCTGGAACTTGCCGAAAATCAAGGGGCTCTGGTGACCCTGATGTCGGTGGCCTATTACGAGCGGGGCGACTTTGACGAAATGCCTCCCTTCGTGCAGGACAAACTGGAGGCGGAGGCGCGGGCAGCCTTGAACAAAGCCAAAGCGGTTTTCGACGCCAAGGGGTTCAAGGTCGAGACGATTCTAGCCACCGGTCTGGTGCCGGCCAATCTCATTATCCGGAAGGCCCAGGAAGGGAGCTTCGACCGCATCATCATGGGCTCCACCGGCATGAATGCCTTAGAGAAGGTGCTCATGGGCTCAACCGCCGCCAAAGTGGTGGCTCATGCCCCCTGCGAAGTAACCATAGTGCGTTAACAAGAGGATCCGTAAGGAGGTTTTTAACCATGCGTAGACTTTGGGCAAAGTTAATGGGATTGGGGGTTCTGGCGGTCCTGCTGCTGCCGCAGATGGCCGCGGCGGCCGGGCCGAAGGCCGCGCCCCTGGTCATTGTGGCCGATACCCGGAAATTCACCGGCTGGGAGGCTTGGTGGACCAACCTCTACAACGAAAGCCATTTATATTTCGCCCTGCTCACTGTGGCGATCATCCCTGTAGTCGGCTTACTTTTCGGTGTGATAGCCGATGTGGTTATGAATTGGATCGGCATTGATCTGAAGCACCGGGAACTGGCGGAACACTAAACAGAGAGATTTAGGAGGTCATTTTTATGGACTGGCTATATGTTCTCATGCCCATTGCGGGGATTAAGATATTTTGGCCCGGCCTCATTATTCTGGGCATCGGCGTAGGCATTATCGGCGGCTTTTTCGGCATGGGCGGGGCCTGGATGGTCACTCCTGGACTAAATATCCTTGGTTTTCCCATGGCCTTTGCCATCGGCACCGATATTGCCCACATGGCAGGCAAATCCCTGATCTCGACTCTGCGCCACGGCAAATTTGGCAATGTCGATTATAAGTTGGGTCTAATTATGCTGGTGGGGACCATTGTCGGCTTTGAAATCGGCGCCCAGATGGTTATGTGGCTGGAGCGCATGGGCTCGGTGGAGAAGGTGGTGCGCTATCTTTACCTGGTGCTGCTGGGCCTGATCGCCTGGATGGTCTTTGCCGACGTGGCCAAGAAGAAACGGAAGGAACGGGAGGCTATTGCGGCCGGCAGAGAAGTGGACAAGCTGGCGACGGGGCTGGAGTGGCATAAAACTCTGCACAAGATCAAGATTCCGCCCATGATCCATTTCAAAGAGGCCCAGATATATTGCTCTGCCTGGCTGCCCATCTCCGTGAGCTTCCTCACCGGCTGGCTGGCCGGCATCCTGGGCATCGGCGGCGGTCTGATCCGTATGCCGGCCCTGATCTACTTCGTAGGCTGCCCGACCCACGTGGCGGTGGGCACCGACCTCTTCGAAGTAATGATCTCTGGCCTGTACGGCACCGGGACTTACACTTACAAGGGCCGGACCGAGCTGGTGGCGGCCATGATCATGCTCTGCGGCGCGGCGGTGGGGGCCCAGGTCGGAACCGTAGCCACGAAGTATATCAAAGGCTACGGCATCCGCATCGCTTTCGGCCTCTGCGTCATCGGCTGCGCCTTATCCATCATCCTGAAAATGTTGGCCAAGGGCATCCCCGCCTACGGGACGGCTTTCGACGCCAGCGCCACGGTCCTCATCCTGGGGCTGGTGAGCGCCATGTCCCTTTACATCTTTGTACGCATGGTGGCAGGGGCCAAGGCGGAGGTTGCCGCCAAGAAGGCCAAGGCCCAGGTTTCCGTGGCCAGCTGATTCTGTTTCTGTTGAAGAGGAGAGAAATCATGGGCAATAAAGTTAACTGGCTGATTCTGTTAATTATACTTCCGGTGGCCCTGGCCCTGGGCTGCGGCGAACAGGGCAAGGTCGAGCAGGGCCGAGTCATCGCCTTCGATAAAGCCAAAGAAACGGTCACCTTTATCGTGGATGTCAAGCATGACGCGGCCAACCCCGACTACAGCGGCGCCCCGGTAACTTTTGTACTGCCTGAGGACCCCAAGGAACGGGGTGAAGATCCCAAGGCCGGGATGCGCATGAAGCTGGACGCCAAGGCTAAAGAGATCGTGATTTATGATCCCCAAACCAAGGCCATGAAGAAAATCTCCTACACCCTGATCGACCAGAAAGAGGGGGTAGCCAAAGATAACCCGCTGGTGGCGGGTAAAAAGTTCCCCGAGGTAGATAGGGCCAAAAAAACCATCACCGTTTATTCCGGCCGGCAAAAGCTCCTGACCACCTTTTCGGTGCCGGATGAATACATGTCCCTGCCAGACAACACCTGGGAGGCGGGTGATGAAGTCCGCATCTACTATAAAGAATCGGGCAAGGCTTTGAGATTCATGAATATATCCAAGACGGATATCTTCAAAAAGTAAGTTAAACCTGCTTGTTGAGAGAATCGCCTGGGGACCCGCAACACAAACCCGAGACGATTCTCTTATTTTTGTGGTAAAATAAATATGTTGGCCAATGAGGCGAGGGTTTCTTGATAACCGCTGAGAGTAAATGGGACCTGGAGCGAATTATACGCTGGCGTAACCTGGCCGGCTGGGTTGGAGCCGGATTTTTCCTCCTGGCCTTCCTGGCCTTGATCGACGGACTTGTCGGGCAGTGGCGGGAGCCGGCCAGCCTCATTAAACTGCTGCCTGGGCAGACCGTGGAAATCGACGGGCCGCTGCTGGAAGAGGTTAAGGACTCACGGGAACTTAGTTATTTTAGTGATTCCAGTTCATTGAGAATCACTTTTGCCGCGGTGCATAAGGGCTATTTTCTCGGGGGTAACCTGTGGCGGGGCCAGATTACCGCCGGTCCGCAGATTCCACCGGGGGAATACTATTTGACCGTGGCGCCCCGATGGAGCACCTCCAAACAAGCCACCCCCGCGTTTCGTATTTTGGTTTTTCCCGACCAGTTAAGCCTGCAACATAGCTCCAAATCCGTCATCCGGCGCTATCTAGGTTTCTCTCCCTGGGCCTTAGCCGCACTGTGCCTGCCTGGCATCCTGCTGTCTTTCGGGACGGTCTTTTTATTTTCCCTGAAGCTCACCCAACTGCAGGCTCAGGAAGGCAAGGCCGAAATCTACCGGGTGATCAGACGGGATGGGGATTTTGAAGTGCACTTCAGTCTGGGTATGGAGCATGGGATGCAACCGGGCCTCGAGCTAAGGGTCTTTAATCCGCGGGGTGAGCCAGTGGCCTTGGCGCGGGTGGAGCAGGCCACCCCAAAAGATGCCATCGCCGTGGTGACCACGGACCAGGAGATCAGGCCGGGATTTATGGTATGCCTGGCACAGGCTGGAAAGCCTGTACCAATTAAGACGTTTGGAAGCAGTGATTGTGCGTAGGCTGCAACCCACCATATCGTCTTTTTCGTTGGTTTCACTGATCACTGACTGCTGGCTACTGGGAACTTTTTATGTGGAAACAGCTTAGTCTGCGGGCCCGCATTTATATTCTCCTGGCTGCCTTGATCTGCACCACCCTGCTGGGCGGTCTGGTCACCCTCTGGCACACCCGGGCCATGGACTCGCTGCTGGTCTCCCTCATTGACAAGGATGTGGCCTCCTTCCAGGCCGCCGAGGAGTTGGAAGCCTCCCTGCTGCATCAAAAAGGCTTTCTCACCTATTTTTTCCTGGATGGCAATCCCGATTGGCTCAGGCAGATGGAGCAGCATCAAAAGGAATTCTCCCGATGGCTGCAAAAGGCGCGAAAATCTGCCTATACCGAGGCCATGGGTGGAGTTCTGGGACAGATCGATACTGACTATCAGGCCTATGTCAAAGATCGCCAAAAGGTGATCGAACTATATCAACAAGGGAAGCGGGAGGTCGGAGAAAAACTGCATTGGGAGGTGCGGCGCCGGTTCGTGGAACTCCTGAATCTGTGCGATCGCTATAAGCTGATGCACGAGTATGCCATTGCCCGGGTGCGCATCGAGAGTCAGGCCAGGGCCCGGTTCATCAATGCTTTTGCGCTAACGGCCTTGCCTGTGGTGGCGGTAATTGCGGCGCTGCTGGCCTATATCTTGATTAAACAGATCCTGACCCCCATCCGCCGGCTGGCTCTGGAGACCGGCCCAGGTGAACGGGAGGCCGCGGGAGATGAAGTCAAGACTTTGAGCCACCGGGTCCACAGCCTGATCGAGGACGTGGACCAGGCCCAGAGCGAACTGGAGCGCAGTCAGGAGCACCTGCTGCAATCCGGCAAATGGGCCATGGTGGGCAAGCTCGCCGCCGGGGTGGCTCACAGCATCCGCAACCCCTTGACCTCGGTGAACATGCGGATCTATTCCCTGAAGCGCTCCCTGGCCATGTCTCCCTCCCAGAAGGAGGATTTCGAGGTGATCTCCGAGGAGATTCGCCACCTCGACGCCATTGTCCGCAATTTTTTGGAATTTTCCCGGCCGCCGAAGCTGAAGATGCAGCGGATCAGTCCTTCCGACGTGGTGGACGGCGCCATACAGCTCCTGCGCTACCGCCTGGAATCTTACGGGGTGGAAGTGAAGCTGTTGCGGGACCATAGGCTGCCGGAAATTCAGGCCGATCCGGACCAACTCAAGGAAGTCCTGGCCAACCTGCTGGTCAACGCTTACGAGGTCATGGTAAATGGCGGGGTCATCACCATCCAGGAGGAGGAAAAGCCGGCTTCGGGCCTGGGGGGGCGGGCCGTGGCCATCCGGGTGAGCGACACCGGTCCGGGCATCTCCGAAGCCGTCAGGGACAAGATTTTTCAGCCATTTTTCAGCACTAAGGAGGAAGGTACCGGGCTGGGCCTGAGCATTGCCACCCGGATCATCGAAGATCACGGCGGGCGGCTGAGGCTGGAAAGCAGCGAGGCCGGCGGGGCCACCTTCGTCATCACGCTGCCCCTCAAGGAGGAATAATTAACATTTCTTCCGGAGAAAGAAACCAGACGTCCCATAAACTTGCTGAACTTTCAGGATAATCAGGGTATATCAAGCTAATATGGACAAAATCTTAATCGTTGATGACGAACCCCAGGTACGGCAGAGTTTTGAAAAGATTCTGACCGTGGAAGGCCATGCCGTAAAGACGGCGGCCAGTGGTGAGGCAGCCGTTGCTGCGGTTCAGGCCGAAATCCCCGACCTGGTGATCATGGACGTGCGTTTGCCAGGAATGAGCGGCCTGGAGGCCTTCCGGATCATCCACGAGATCGAGCCCAAGCTGCCAGTCATCATCATGACCGCCTACGGCACCACCGAGACGGCCATCGAAGCCACCAAGCTGGGAGCTTTCGAATATGTTCTCAAACCGTTGGACGTCCCGGATATTCTGACGCTCATCGGCCAGGCCCTGGAGGCCGGGCGTTGTATGCGCTCCCGAGTGGAAATGGCCGTGGAGCCCGGCGCGGCCGGAGCCGATGCCATCATCGGCCAAAGCCGTGTTATGCAGGAGGTCTACAAAGCCATCGGCCGGGTAGCCCCCACCGACGCCACCGTGCTCATCCGGGGGGAATCCGGCACCGGCAAGGAACTGGTGGCGCGGGCCATTTACCAGCACAGTCTGAGGGCTGCCAAACCCTTCCTGATTATCAACTGTGTGGCCATACCCGAAACCCTGCTGGAGTCCGAACTCTTCGGTTACGAAAAGGGGGCCTTTACCGGGGCCATCAACCGCCGGGTGGGGAAGTTCGAACAGGCCCACGGCGGCACCGTGTTCCTGGATGAGATCGGCGACATGCCCTTCAGCATTCAGGCCAAGATCTTGCGGCTGCTGCAGGAAAAGAGTATTGAGCGTCTGGGGGGCCGGGAACCCATCCCGGTGGATGTGCGGATCATCGCCGCCACCAACCGCGACCTGGAAGCCGCTCTGGCGGCCGGCAAATTTCGGGAGGACCTCTATTACCGCCTCAAGGTGGTGACCCTGTGGCTGCCCTCTTTAAAGGAGCGGACTGGGGACTTGCCCCTGCTGGCGGAATATTTCCTGGCCCGTTTCGCCAGGGAAATGGGTCTCGACAATCCAGGCATGACCGCGGAGGCCAAGGCGTTGCTCGGCGCCAACCAGTGGCCTGGCAATGTCCGGGAACTGGCCAACGCCATGCAGAAGGCCTTAATTTTCAGCCGGGGTTATCCCATCCATCCGGAGGACATTTCCCGGGCCATCGGCGGCGAGAGCCCGGTAAAGGAGACGAGCGACCAACAGGCCGACGAGGTCATCCGGCACTGGGTGCGGCAATCTCTGGCCACCAGTGAGGGCAAAGAACTGTTCGACAACTTCATGGACCGGTTCGCCAGCCTGCTCATCAGCGAGGCCCTGGACCTCACCGGCGGCAATCGCAGCCGGGCTGCCAAGCTGCTGGGCATCTCCCGGCCCACCCTGTTATCCAAGATCGGCAAGTACCGCCTGAAGTTCGAGACCTCCATCAAGCTGGAGGGGCCTTAAGGAGATGTACCGCAAACAATCTCTTTAAAATCCCGCCCTTTACAAACTGTAAAAAAAGACGACAGGCCCCTCCTCTAGACCGCCCGCGGCAATGAGGTCGCATCTCAGAAAATAGTCAATATATTTAATTAGTTACCGTCATAGCACTTTCATCGCTCTTTGGCACGGCCGTTGCTGATCTATGAAGCAGGGAAGATCATGCCGTGGCTAACCATTGTAAAATCTTGATTGCCGATCGCAACCGGCACGTCCGCGAATTTCTGCGCCGCGAGCTGAGGGCGGAAGGTTATCAGGTGGAAGTAGCCCGGGATGGCCGCGAATTGCTGGCCCTGATCTGCGGCGACGATCCGCCAAATCTGGTGATCCTGGACCTGGAGATTCCTTACCTGGACGAGCTGGAAATCTGGATCCGGCTTCAGGATCATCAGCCGCCCTTGCCGGTGGTGATTCATACCTTTTTACCGGAATATCCCACTCACCTGACAGTTCCCATGGCCGCGGCATTCCTGGAAAAGAAGGGCGACACGGATGAGCTGAAGGCCGTGGTGGCCGAGGTGATCAACAAATACTACCCCCAAGAATTCGGCCGGCTCAGCAAAGGGGGCTGAAATTGGCCAATCTTCAAAAGGATAAGTCATGGGGCGCCTCAAAGATCCCCTAGGTTTCAAATCCGGATTCCAGGAAAGCTCGGCCCTGCTGCAACAATGGCTGGGGAGGGTAGCGGGCTGGCGTCTCTTAACTCTCCGGATGGGCTGCCTGGGACGGGAGCCTTTGCCGTATGCCAGGCTATCCGGCCCTTACGGGAAGCGCCTGGTAAAATAGACTCATTAAAAGGCCCAGAGGACGGCTGTTCCAGCCATCACCGTGTTATGGCCAACCTGCTGCAAAGATTGAAGAGCATCTTTTCCGGAGGCGAGCCGGAGGCGGTCCTCTCGGTGGAAGAAATCCGTTCGGCCTTTAGGTCTCGTTATCACGCCTTCAAGCTCCTCCTGGCGGCCAACAATACTGCACTACAGCTCATGACGGATATGGAGGCCGCCCTCCATGGCAGCCATAGCTTCGGCATGTCTTTTATCCGCTCCCATGCCACCGCGGTCTGCGTCAAAGTCTTTGCCATGATCAAGTATCTCAATGAACTCTCGGGCAATCGTTACCAGCCCCTGGAAGCGGTCTTTGCCGCCATTGAACGAGAGATCAACGCCGTCCTGACCAGGCGGCAACCGCCTGCCATCCAGGAACTGGTGCTGCCCCTGGATCAAATTCAAGAGGATCTGGCCGACGGAGTGGGCAGCAAGATGGCCAACCTGGGAGAAATCATTACCCGGCTGCCAGAATTGAGTGTGCCTCCCGGATTCGCCATTACTGCCGCGGCTTATGAACTCTTCATCACCCACAACAATCTCCAGGAAGAGATCAACCGGCGCCTGCAAACTTTAGAAGAGGATGACATTTCGGACCTTTACCGGAAAAGCTCCGAGGTCCAGATGCTCATCATCAACGGCGAAATGCCCGCGGCCCTCCAGGAGGCCATCTCTTACGCTTACAATAACCTTGAGCTGCAAACCTCCGCCCCTCTGCGAGTCGCCCTGCGCTCCAGCGCCATTGGCGAAGATGCCGCCGAGACCTCCTTTGCCGGGCAATACCACTCGGAACTCAACGTCAGCCGGGAGAATCTCTTTACAGTCTTTAAAGAAATCCTGGCCAGCAAATATGCCCTTACCGCGGTGAGCTACCGGCTGCATAAGGGCCTGCGGGACGAAGACGTGGCCATGTGCGTGGGATGCATGGCCATGGTGGATTCAGCCTGCGGCGGGGTCATGTACTCGCGGGACCCCACCGACCTGGCAAGCGATGCGGTCTTCATCAATGCGGTGCATGGCCTGGCCAAATCGGTGGTGGACGGCAGTGTCACCCCTGACCTTTACGTCGTTTCCCGGCAAACACCCCTGGCCGTGGTTAAAAAGGAGATCCGGGAAAAGGAGCTCAAGGCCGTTTGCCTGCCCGCAGAAGGGGTGGTAATGAAAAGGGATCGGGAGGGGCGGCAGCCGGTTCTAACGGACGCCCAGGTCCTGGAGCTGGCCCGGATTGCCCTCATCCTGGAAGAACATTTTCACGCCCCCCAGGACATCGAGTGGTGTCTGGACCGAGACGGCCGCCTCCTAATCTTGCAGAGCCGGCCTTTAAAACAGCTGGCCGCCCTCGAGGGGGCAGCGGAGCAAGGAGTCCCATCCCTGGATTACCCAATCCTGCTCCGAGGCGGGGAGATGGCCAGCTCCGGCGCGGCCGCCGGCCCGGTTTACCAGGTGCGGAACAACCTCGATCTCCTGCAATTTCCGGAAGGCGCCGTCCTGGTGACCGCTTTTCCCCACCCCACCTGGGCTACCCTCTTGAGCCGGGCGGCGGCGGTAGTCACCGACCGGGGCGGTATCACCGGCCATCTGGCCAATGTCGCCCGGGAGTTCGGCCTGCCGGCCTTGTTCAACACCGGCCAGGCCAGCGCGAAACTCCCCCCCGGAACAGTCGTGACGGTGGACGCTGACGGCCGCAGCGTTTATCAGGGCCGGGTGGAAGAACTGCTCCGGCAGACCGGCGCCAGGCCGGGAGTGATGTTAAATACGCCGGTGGGGCAGACCCTCAAAGAAGTCATGACCTTTATTACGCCGCTTAACCTCACCAACCCCGAGGCCCGGGATTTTCGCCCGGGTGGCTGCCGCACCCTGCACGACCTCACCCGCTTTGCCCACGAAGTGGCGGTCAAGGAGATGTTCGCCTTCGAGAAGCACCGGGCCCTCTCCAAATACTTCATAAAGCGCCTGATTACTGACGTGGGTATGGAATGGTGGGTCCTGGACCTGGAAGACGGCTTTAAGGAGGAAGCGGAGGGCAATTCCGTAGAATTGGCCAACATTGCCTCCGCCCCCATGCTGGCCCTGTGGCAGGGGATCACCGCGGCGCCGTGGGAAGGGCCGCCCCCGGTGGATACCCGGGGCTTCATGTCCATCGTCATGGGTGCGGCCACCGACCCCAACCTGGCCGCCGCCGGGGGCACCATCTTCGGCAATCAAAACTACTTCATGATCTCCCGGGATTTTTGCAACCTCACCTCCCGTCTGGGCTTTCACTTCTCCACGGTGGAGGCCCTGGTGGGCGACCAGGCTTACGAGAACTACATCCGCTTCTCCTTCAAGGGCGGGGCGGCGGACTATCCCAGGCGGGTGCGCCGGGCGCGGTTCGTGGCCGACCTCCTGGAGCAGCACCACTTCCAGGTGGACGTCAAAGAAGACGCCCTCTTTGCCCGGCTGGAGGGCGAGCAGAAGGACTACATGCTCTCCAGGCTACGCATCCTGGGCTACCTTACCATCCACACCCGGCAGTTGGACATGATCATGCTGAACGACGCGGAGGTGGCCCCCTATCGCGAGAAGATCACCGCGGACCTGGAAAAGATAGTGGCCAGTAGTCAGTAGCCAGTGGTCAGTAAAAGCCAGCCCGATTTTCCTGCGCCCATGCATTTGCAGTAATTAACCTTCTTTCCCTTCAAAAAATATCAAACATCTGAGCCTCTTTCAAAAAGTATTTTTGTCATCCTGAGCGAAGCGAAGGATCTCGTATTTTCCCTTAATTATCTGAGATTCTTCGGTCGCTGCGCTCCCTCAGAATGACAGGAAAGGAGACTTTTGCAAGAGGCCCATCTGTCATTGCTTTCAAAATGGTGATATTAAGATTTTTACTGATCACTGATCACTGTATTTATGAGGCGTCGTTGCCAAACCCCACCTTCCAACCCGATGCTGCTTTCATGCGCCTGGCCCTCCGGGAGGCCCGGGAGCATTTGGCGGCCATCGACGGCGGACCCTTCGGGGCCTGTATCGTGCGGGGCGAAGAAGTCCTGGCCGTGGCTCATAACACCGTCCTCAAGGAAAACGATCCGACGTGCCACGCTGAAATCACTGCTATCCGTCTGGCCAGCCGCCGGCTGGGGAACTATGATCTCTCGGGTTGCGTGATCTACTCCACCACCGAACCCTGCCCCATGTGCTTTGCCGCCATCCACTGGGCCTGCCTTGCTCATCTGGTCTATGGCACTGCTATCAGTGACGTGGCGGCCCTGGGTTTTAACGAGCTCACTATCAGCAATGAGCAGATGAGGGCTGCGGGCCGGAGCCCCGTCAACATTTATCCGGGATTTCTGGTGGAGGAATGCCGGGACTTATTGCGGCAATGGCTGGCTACTCCCGGCCACCGGGTTTACTAGGACATGTAGCCGGCTAAATCGGCCGTTGTTGGCTTGTTATTGAAGACCGATTTGATAAACTGGGGCGAATGCGGCCCTTTAGGCAAATTACAGAATCAGGTTAAGGGGGAAAGGCAATGCCGAAGCGTTCAGTTAAAATTTATGGCAGGCTGGTACTGCCGGCCTTACTCTCGCTATCCTTAATCTTCATCGCCGGGAACCTGGCCCGGGCGGAAAGGAGTCATCCCTTGGTAAAACTGGAAACGAGTATGGGCGACATCACGCTGGAATTGAACCCGGACAAGGCCCCCATTACTGTGGCCAATTTTCTGCAATACGTTAAAGACGGCTTTTTTGACGGCACCATTTTTCACCGGGTCATTCCTACCTTTATGATTCAGGGCGGCGGCTTTGACGCCAATATGCATCAGAAACCCACCCGGGCGCCGATAAAAAATGAAGCAGATAACGGCCTGGCCAACGATAAGTACACGGTCGCCATGGCCCGCACCATGGACCCCAATTCGGCTACGGCCCAATTTTTCATCAACGCCGCTGACAACAAGTTCCTCAACCACACCGCCAAGACCATGCAGGGCTGGGGCTATGCTGTCTTCGGCAAGGTAGTGAAGGGCCAGGACGTGGTGGACAAGATCAAGGCGGCGCCCACTACTACCAAGGGCATGTACCAGGACGTGCCGGAAACGCCGGTGGTTATCAACAAGGCCGTGGTGGTGGAAAAATAAGCTATCTGAGGTCAGGAGTCAGCTAAGAAATAAAGACTAATTCTCCCTTCTCCTTGGAGGGGGAGGGTCGGGATGGGGGTGAATCAAACGGGTGCGAAACAGAAAAAATCCTTCGCCACCCTCCCCCTAATCCCCTCCCCTCAAGGGAGGGGGAATTAAAAGATCGTCAGACACATTAGGGGGTGGCGCCATAGCCAAGGGTGAGCAAGTCCTCATCCGGGAGACCTGGGCCGATGAGCTGGAGGCCGTCGAGTCCCTGGTGAAAGGGGCTTACCGGGAATTTCAGGAACTGGTGCCCGAGGAAGGCTGGGAGCGCTGGATGGCGAGCATCACCCGGGCTATCCATTCCGGAGAAGGAATTATTCTAGTGGCCGAAGCCGGCGGGATTATCCAGGGGGCCGTACAATTTTTCCCCGACGCCAGCCGCGCCTCCCAGGGCCATTGGCCGGCCGCGGCTGCCACCATCCGGCTCCTGGCGGTGCGGCCGGAGGCCCGGGGCCTGGGCCTGGGCACGAAGCTTACCCAAGAATGCCTGCGCCGGGCCCGGACCCTGAAAATTTCCACCATCTACCTGTATACCGGCCGCTTCATGCTGGCGGCCCAGCATATCTATGAAAAGCTGGGCTTTAAGCGAGCCCCGGAATTCGATCCGCCCATGACGCCGGGGCCGATTGCTTACCGGTTGGATTTGTAGATAAATAATCTATTCCCCGATGATCTTCACCAGCACTCTTTTGCGGCGGCCGCCGTCGAAGATCTTCTCTCCCCGCCGACCGCCAGGCCCGCTTTCGCTGGCGGCAGACCGTCCGGTATCTGCATGTCTCCGTCATCCGGTCCTCGTTTGAGCGACCCCCGCCAAACTCGGTTCCCTGGGTTGGTGGAGGTCCCGGATTGGACGTACCTGGAGTTCGGCGCAAAAAAACGTTGACCTGATAAGAAGAGGCTGATAAATAATAACCATGCGATCTCGCGCTTTTCGCAGAGTCGTCTGTCTGATGCTCATTTGGGCCGTCCTCCTGCCGTCGCTGGCGGCAGCCGGTGAGGTCTCTTGCCACTTTGACGCCTGCCAGGGGCATAGCTCACCGTGCTTCTGCTTGTGCCACCTGTCTTTCCTGACTGTAGCCTCTGACAACTGGTCACTTTCCGACCCTTACACACCTTGCTCGGCGACTTCACTGCTCATGCGGAAAAACCTTTGGGGGCCCCCTTTTTTCCGCCCCCCCCAAGCTTGACCCTTCCTCTACCAAGTATTAATCCTTAAGTAATTTCACCTAGTTTTTGATCTTTTCTCTTGATGGAGGTATATCTTGCGTCTCAAGAGGGTTCCCGTCTTTGCATTAGTTTGCCTGCTTTGCATGGTGCAAGCGGGTTGGACGGCTGAAGCACGGCCTTATTCTTTGAAAGATTTGGAGGAGGTCGCTATCAAGGTTCACCCCGGCCTCCAGAAGGCCCGGGAAGGGGTGAAGAAGAGCGAAGCCGAGCTGCGCATCGCCAAGCAATATCCCAACCCGCAGTTGGAGGGCACCGCGTCCCGGGAACAGGAGCGTCCGGGACCTGAAACCGGCACAGGTTATACGGTGGCGTTCTCCCAGACCCTGGAATGGCCCGGCCGCCGGGCCAGGAGACAGGAGGCCGCCCGCTTCGGGATAGACAGCGCCCAGAAGTTGGTGACCAACGAAGAGCTCAATATCATCGGCAAGTTGCGGGAACTCTTCTACCGGGTGCTGGCTGATGAGCAATTTATTAAAGTGGCCAGGGAGAACCTGGACTCCGCCAGGCAGCTTCTCGACCTGGTGGAAAAACGCGTTCGCCTGGGAGAAAGCCGCCAGATAGAGTTGATCAAGGCGCAGGTGGAGTTTTACACCCTGGAGCGGGAGCACGAAAAGGCCAGAACGACGCTCAGCGGGGACCGCCAGGTGCTGAACCGGTTTTTATTGGAGAATCTGCCAGCCGATTTTGCCGTAGCCGGGAACTTAACTACCCTGGAGGAGGCGATTCCCTTGACTCGCTGGCGCCAAGCGGCGTTGGCGAATCATCCGTTGCTGGCCGCCCAAAACGCTGCCCTGCGCCAGGCAGAGAGCACTTTGAGCGCCGAGCGGCAAGCCTGGGTGCCGGATGTGACCGTGAAAGCCTTCCACAACAGCGACATTGACCTGACCGCCACGGGCGGCGGCCTCTCCATCCCCCTGCCCTTGTGGAACCGCAAGGGCGGCGAGGTGGACAGGGCCGCGGCCGCCAGGCGCCAGGCCGAATCCGATCTCGCCCTCACCCGGCAGGATCTGGAGACCAGGCTGGCGGGCCAGTACAGCCTCTACATGGTGGCCCGGCGCCAGGTGGAGTCTTTCCAGAAGAATATCCTGCCCCAGGCGAAGGAATCCTTGCGCCTGGCCGAATTTTCCTACCGGCAGGGAGAGACGGACTTGCTTAACCTATTGGATTCGCGCCGGGTCTATCGTGGAACGGAGCAGGACTATTACAAGGCGCTGCTGGATTATTGGCTGGCCAGGGCGGAACTCTGGCGCATCGCCGGGGGAGGTGTCTAAACCATGATTCGCAATTTCTTCACTTTAAAGAAAATAATCATAGGCATCCTGGTACTGGCGGCGGCGGTGTGGTTCTTCCTTCCCGGGGGCGTCCAGAAAAAAGACCCGGATAAGGACCATGGACACAAGGCTCACAAACAGGAAGCTCAAGAATCCAAAGGCGATAAGCATAAAGATGATAAGCACAAGGGCCATAAGGATGATGACAAAGACGAAGCCCAGCCGCCGGGTCAGGTGAAGCTGGACCCTGAAGCGGTAAAACGGGCCAATCTGAAGGTGGAGCCGGTGGCAGTAGGTTCATTGGCCGACAGGGTGCAGCTTACCGGCGAGCTGGTCTTTAACGAGGAGAAAACGGCCCGGGTGAGTTCCCGCTTGGCCGGGCGGGTGGTCAAGATTACTGCCGATTACGGGGCCGAGGTGAAAAAGGACGGCGCTTTGGCTGTCATCGACAGCGTGGAGTTGGGCCAGGCCCAAAACGCCTTCCTCCAGGCCGCGGCCAGCTATCGGGTAGCCCAGAAGGCTTACGAACGAGCCCGCCTGTTATGGCAGGAGAAGGCCATCAGTCAGGCGGAATTTCTGGAGCGCCAGGCAAAGTTTGAACTGGCCGCCTCGGAGCGGGATTATGCCGAGAACCGCCTCCACCTGCTGGGTTTAACCGACGCCGATATCGCCCGGATGGTGCGAGGCGAGCAAACACGCCAAGGACCCGGCTTTCATGCGAGAGTGGATTCCATCTTCGCTTTGCGCTCCCCCATCTCCGGGCAGGTGGTGGATCGCAAGGTGACCCCCGGCCTGGTGGTCAAGCCGGACGAGGAACTCTTCACGGTCTCGAACACCGCCACCTTGTGGTGCTTCATCCAGATACCGGAGAAGGACTTGCCCCTCGTCAAAACCGGAGCTCCCGTAGTTATCAGGGTCAGTTCCCTGCCACAAGAAGAATTTACCGGCGCCATCGACTACATTGCCGCCACGGTGGATAAGGCCACCCGCATGACTCGGGCCCGGGTCAGGGTGGATAACTCCAAGGGCCAGATGAAAGCCGGGATGTATGCCACCATTAAGGTGTCCTCCGGTGTTCGCACCGGTCTCAACGTGCCCGAAGCCGCGGTGTCGGCCTCCGGCGCTGAACAATACGTTTTTGTGGAACAGGAGCCCGGCCGGTATCTCAAGCGCGTCATCAAGCCCGGCCTGAAAGCGGACGGCCAGGTGGAAGTGTTGGAGGGCCTGAAGGAAGGCGAGCGGGTGGTGGTGCAAGGGGCCTTCACTCTCAAGTCCGAACTGGAGAAAGAAAGTCTGGAGGCAGAATAATGATTGATAAAATCATTCAGGGCTGTCTCCGTCAGCGCTTTCTGATTCTCGTCTTTTTGATTGGCTTGGTGGGCTTCGGCTCATATGCAGCCGTCAAAATGCCGGTGGACGCCTTTCCGGATGTCACCAACATTCAGGTTCAGGTTATTACCACCTGGCCGGGCATGTCCCCGGTAGAGATGGAGCAGCAAGTCACCTTCCCCATCGAGGTGACGATGGCGGGGCTCCCGGACATGGCGGAATTGCGCTCCCTTTCCAAGTTCGGGTTGTCGCTGGTGACCATTGTCTTCCAGGATCAGGTGGACATCTATTTCGCCCGGCAACTGGTGCTGGAGCGCCTCATCGAAGCCAAGGAAAAGCTGCCCAAGGGAGCCGAGCCCATGCTGGGGCCCATCTCCACCGGCCTGGGGGAGATATACCAGTACACCCTGGAGGAACCGCAGGCCCCGCCCCCAGTCTCGCCCCGGGAAGAAGAACTGCGTCTGATGCGCCTGCGCACCGTGCAGGAGGGTACTGTCCGCCCTATCCTCAAAACCGTACCCGGGGTGACGGAAATCAACTCCTTCGGCGGCCAGGTGCGCCAGTACCACGTGAACGTCGATCCTGACCGGCTACGCAAATACGACCTCACGCTGCGCCAGGTGTTCAACGCCCTGGCCCAAAACAACGCCAACGCCGGCGGCAATATCCTGGACCAGGGGAGCGAACAGGCCCTGGTGCGGGGCATCGGCCTGATGCAGCCCAAGTCAGTTGAGGACATCGAGGAGGTAGTGCTCAAGGAGGTGGACGGCGCTCCGGTGCTGGTGCGGGATGTGGCTGTGGTCGAAGAAGGCCCCGCCACCCGCTGGGGCGCGACGGTAAAGGACGGCAAGCGCGAGGCCGTGGTCGGCATCGTTATGATGATCCGGGGCGGCAACAGCCGGGAGGTGGTGGCTGCGGTCAAAGAGAAAGTGAAGGAGATCAACAAGGGCGGCATTCTCCCCGGCGGCATCAAGCTGGAGGCCTTTTACGACCGCAGCGGCTTGGTGCGGGATTGCATCAATACGGTAAGCAAGGCCCTCGCCGAAGGGGTTGTCCTGGTCATTCTGGTGGTTTACCTGTTTCTCCGCAGCCTCCAGGGCGCGGCGGTCATTGCCCTGACGCTCCCCCTGGCCACGCTGATGACTTTCATTGTCATGCGCTGGACGGGGCTCACCGCTAATCTAATGACCTTTGGCGGCTTGGCCATTTCCATCGGCATGATCGTGGACGCGGCAGTGATCCAGGTGGAAAACGTCATGCACCGCCTGGGAGAGCCCGACACCGGCCAGGGTTTTATGCGCACCGTGCTGGAGGCCGTGCTGGAGGTGCGAAAACCGAGTCTCTTCGGGGAGCTGATCATCGCCATCACCTTCCTACCCATCATGACCCTTGAGGGCATGGAGGGAAAGATGTTTGCGCCCCTGGCCTTCACCGTGGCCATCGCCCTCTTGTCCTCCCTGGTTCTGTCCATTATTGCCATACCGGTGCTCTGTTCTTACCTGCTCAAGCGCGGCCCCGAACGGGAAAGCCTGCTCCTGAAGTGGGCCCGGCGCCTCTACCGGCCTTCCCTGGCCTGGGCTTTGGGCCACCGCCGGTTGGTAGTGATAGGTGCAGCGGGCCTGCTGCTTTTTTCTCTGGCCCTGGTGCCATTCCTGGGGACCGAGTTCATTCCCCGGATGGATGAAGGCTATCTCACGCCCCAGGTCATTCGCCTCCCTTCCGTGTCCGTGAGCCAGTCCGTGGACATCGAGCGCCAGGCCCAACAGGTGATGATGCAGTTCCCCGAAGTGGCGGCGGTGGTCTCCAAGATCGGCGCCGCGGAAATCGCCACCGATCCCATGGGGCCGAACATCAGCGACCCCATTGTGGTGCTCAAGCCCCGTTCGGAGTGGAAAACCGTGCGCACCACCGAAGAACTGGTGGAAAAGATGCGGTCCGAGCTGGCCGAGATTCCGGGGATAGGGCTCAACCTCTCTCAGCCCATCGCTTTGAGGGTGGACGAACTTATTTCGGGAGTAAAGTCCCAGGTGGCGATGAAGATTTTCGGCGAAGACATGGACATCCTGCGGCGCAAGGCCGAGGAGGCGAGCCGCCTGCTCAAGGGGATTAAAGGCGTTGCCGACCTGCGCGTGGAGCAGGTGGCCGGGCAGCCTTATCTGAACGTCAAGATCGACCGGCGGAAAATCGCCCGCTACGGCATCAACGTGGCCGATATCCAGGAGGTCATTGAAACCGCGGTGGGAGGCAAGGTGGCGACCCAGGTCATCGAAGGGCAGCTCAGGGTGGGCGTGCTGGTGCGCTTTCCGAAAGAACGGCGCAACAGCGTCCAGACCATCGGCAACATCCTGATAGACGCCTCGGGCGGCCGCCGCATCCCCCTGGCCGATCTGGCGACGATAACGGAAGAGGAAGGCCCGGTGCAGGTCAGCCGGGAAAACGCCCGACGTCGGATCGTGGTGGAATTCAACGTGGCAGACCGGGACATCGGCGGCCTGGTGGCCGAAGCCCAGACCCTCCTTGCAGCCCGTCTGAACCTGCCTCCCGGTTATTACCTTACCTGGGGCGGGACCTTCGAGAACCAGCAGCGGGCCATGCGCCGCCTCATGCTGATCGTCCCGGTGACCATCGCTGTCATTTTCCTGCTCCTGTTTCTGACCTTCAACTCGGTGCGTTATGCGGCGCTCATCATCCTGAACCTGCCTTTGGCCCTCATCGGCGGCATCCTGGGCCTGCTGATCACCGGTCTCTACCTGAGCGTCCCGGCCTCAGTGGGGTTCATCGCCCTCTTTGGCGTGGCGGTGTTGAACGGCGTGGTCCTGGTCTCCCAGATCAACCAGCTTCGACAGGAGGGACTACCCCTGGAAAAGGCGGTGCAAGAGGGGTGCAACCGGCGTCTCCGGCCGGTCTTGATGACCGCCCTGGTAGCTATCCTGGGGCTGATCCCCTTGTTGTTCGCCACCGGGCCGGGGTCGGAGGTGCAGCGGCCCTTGGCGGTGGTGGTGGTGAGCGGACTATTTACTTCCACTCTGTTAACCTTGATTGTCCTGCCGGTGCTGTACGGCTCCTTCGCTGAACGCATGCCGGAAATTTAGGAGATGATCCATGAAAGAGGTGCGAGCTTTTATCCAACCTTTCAAACTATCCAAGGTGACCCACGCTTTGCAGCAAATCGCCGGTTTTCCCGGAATGAGCGTTATCGAAATTCAAGGCTTTGGCCGGGGCAAGGCAAGGTGTCCAGGAGACAAGGTCGTCAGGGAGTTTGTTCCCAAAGTTCATCTAGAGATTATGGTCAAGGACGAACTGGTGGAGGAGGTTGTCCAAGCCATCGAAAAGGCCGCTCATACCGGCAATCCAGGGGACGGCGCCATCTTTGTTTTGCCAGTGGAGCAGGAGGTGCGCATCCGTACAGGAGAAAGGGATAGAGAGGCTATTAGGTCGGAAAAAAATGGAAGAACCAAAGAAGACTGAATCCGAAACCGCAGAAATCGTCAAAGAGGACATTCCGGTCCAGGGTCTCGACTGCGCGGACTGCGCCCAGTTGTTGGAAAAAGCCGTCTGTAAGCTTAAGGGTGTGACCGGGGCGCAAGCCGACTTTATCAAGTCGAGCCTGCGGGTTGAATACTCCCCTGAGCAGGTGCTACCGGGTGAGATTATCCAGGCTGTTCAAGGGGCCGGCTACGCAGTCCCTGCCGGTGAAATAAATACCACGACCATCGTGGTCGAGGGCATGGACTGCGCCGATGAAGAGAAGCTGATCAGGAAAGCCCTGGGAGACCTCTCCGGGATTGAAGGGCTGGACTTCTTCCTGGTATCGGGAACGCTCAGGGTCAATTATAATCCGGCCCTGACGGATACTGAGGCCGTCATTCGGGCCATAGGCAGGGCAGGCTTCACGGCCAGGGTCCAAAGGCTGGAACTGGCGGTGCCCTCCTGGAAGGGTGGGCGACAAATCGTCTTCCTGGGCCTGTGTGCTCTCCTGGCCGGCATGGGATTCGCGATCTCACAGCTGGATTCTGTTTTAGGACCGGTTCTCATGCATCTGGGTGCTGTTTTAGGCATCGATCTCTTGCAATTGGGCTTCAGCCACGTCCTGGCGGATTTTCTCTACTCTGCGGCAATGATCGTCGGCGGCTTCTCCACGGCTAGAAAGGCGCTGGCGGCGGCCAAGAATTTGACTCCCGACATGAATCTCCTTATGACCGTGGCGGTGATCGGCGCCGCGGCCATCGATCAGTGGACGGAAGCCGTGGCGGTAGTGTTCCTCTTCTCACTGGCGAATATTTTGGAAAATTACAGCCTGGAGCGAACGCGCCGGGCCATCCGCTCCCTTCTGGAACTCTCGCCGCAGGAAGCGACGGTGAAGAGAGATGAGATCGAAACAACAGTGCCGGTGGAAGAAGTGCGGCTGGGGGAGACAATTATTATCTATCCGGGCGCCAAGATACCCCTGGACGGCGAAGTTCTGGAAGGGAATTCCACGGTAAATCAGGCCCCCATAACGGGCGAGTCGATGCCGGTCAAGAAGGGCACGGGGGATGTGGTCTTCGCAGGATCGATCAATCAACGAGGATCGCTGGCGGTCCGGGTGACCCACCTGGCGGGCGACACCACCCTGGCCCGGATCATTCACATGGTGGAGGAGGCCCAGGCGCAGAAAGCGCCTTCGCAAGGCTTTGTGGACCGGTTCGCCAAGTATTATACACCCGCGGTAATTGTGGCGGCGGTACTGGTTATGGCTATACCGCCGCTCCTGCTGGGCCAGCCCTTCAACCCCTGGTTTTATCGGTCGCTGGTTCTCCTGGTGATCTCGTGTCCTTGCGCCCTGGTCATTTCCACCCCGGTGGCCATCGTCTCGGGGTTGGCAGGCGCGGCCCGGACCGGCATTCTTATCAAGGGCGGGGTACACCTCGAAAATGCCGGGGCCATTCGGGTGATGGCCTTTGATAAGACCGGCACCTTAACGCGGGGAGAACCTGAGGTAACCCAGGTGGTTCCTCTCAGCGGCTGGACTGCCGGGGAGGTTCTCGGCATGGCCGCTGCCGTGGAGCGCAGATCTGAGCATCACCTGGCCCAGGCGATCCTGAACCGGGCGACGCAGGAAGGGGTCAGTTTTACCAAACAGGTGGAAGAATTTGAAGCAATCCCAGGCAAGGGGGTGAGGGCCAGAATCAATGGAAAAACCTTCTATGTCGGCAGCCATCAACTATTTGCCGATTTGGAACTGTGCCGCGAGGACCTCTGTGTTCGGGCCGAGGCCCTGGAGAATGAATCGCAGACCGTAGTGGTGGTGGGATCAAGCCAGGGGCCGATGGGTTTAATCGTCATCGAGGACGCGTTGCGCCCCGAGGCGCCGGAGGCCATGGACCGGCTGCGCCGGGTGGGGATTGAGAAGCTGGTGATGCTAACCGGCGATAACCCCAGTGCGGCCCGCGCGGTGGCTGAACGGCTGGGCCTGGATTCTTACATTGCCGGGTTGCTGCCGGCGGACAAAGTAGGAGTGGTAAAGCGGCTGCTGGAAGAGGGCAACCGCGTGGCCATGGTGGGTGACGGCGTCAACGATGCTCCGGCTCTGGCTACCGCCACGCTGGGCATCGCCATGGGGGCTGCGGGTTCTGATGCCGCCATCGAGGCGGCGGACATCGCGCTCATGTCTGATGACCTCGCCAAGTTACCGGTAGCCATCAGCCTTAGCCGCAAAGCGCGGCGGATTATCAAGGCCAACATCATCCTGGCGATAGCCGCCAAAACCATCTTCCTGGCCCTGGGCGCAGTGGGATTGGCCACGCTCTGGATGGCCGTCTTCGCCGACATGGGGGTCTCCCTCATGGTAATTTTAAACGGCCTTAGGGCCTTTAAGGTCTAGATTTGCCGGTGATGCAGGAAGAATAGTGCAACAGCCTTCGGTACTGGCAGGATGGAGGGCTTGTTCATTTACCATTTGCTCATCTCCGGTGTCCCCCTTGCCTCGTAACCGCTCACGGGGAATAACGTTAACGACTACCCCTAATCCTAATCAGGAGGAAAAAATGAAGCATCGGCGGCTATTAGGCTTTATGGCCATGGCATTGATCTTAGCGGCTTGCAGCACTCCCATGCAGGAACAAGATTATCTGCATCAATACGGCTATAAGGGTGGCAGAGGCCAGGGATATCGTAAACTTCCTTATTATGTCTCCCAGGAGCCACATACTTGTGTGCAGGGAAAGATCAGTGGCCGCATTACCCGTCTACGGCCAGAAACCTTTTCGCAGGACATGGA
>JAMCQY010000407.1 GCA_023381945.1 Deltaproteobacteria bacterium | reverse complement strand
GGCCTCTTCTACGGTTTCCTCATTGGTATGTACCAGCTTAAACAAAGCAATATGCGTGATCATAAAGAAAACATCCCCTTATGGAAACTATCCCAGAAAATAGGGAAAAGAATTGTAAAGCGAATTCTTAATTCTTTTCTTTATAACTTAATGAATGTCTTTATACCAGCACTTCTTCCCGGGCGCTGCGGGTCACTCGCACCCTCGAGGCGACGATGCAATCTTCCAGCACCACTCCGGACTCAATCGTAGCCTCAGGCCACACCACCGTGCGCCGCAATACCGCGCCGGCCCCTATTTTAACCCGGTCTCCCAGGCAGACGCCACCCCCAAATTGCGCTCCCGTGCCGATAACCACGCCGGAGCCCAACCAGGGATCGGTAATCTCACCGAAATAACGTCGCAATTCAGGGCCTTCCCCCCGCAAGAGCCGGTGGTGAACCCTGAGATAAGCCGCCGGAGTGCCCAGGTCCTGCCAGAAAGGGGCCGCCACCAGGGCCGCCAGCTTTTCCCCGGCGCACAAAACCTGCCGCCAGGCGCTAACCAAATCATGGGGCTGACCGGCCGGCAGATACTCCAGCATCTTAGGCCCCACCACCTGCACCCCGGTGTAGGCCAGGGGCAGTCCGGCCGTGGAGCTTTCGGGCGGCGCCCCGATACTGACCACCCGGTCCCCGGCCACCCAGACGTTGTTGTAAGGCGGGCAGTCATGCAATACCAGAGTGGAAACCGCATCGGGAAGGTGGGAGCGATACACCGCCGCCAGGTCCAGGTCGGTCAAAATATCGCCGTTGACCGCCAGAAATGGCCCGCCCCGCAGAATTTCCCCCAATCCCTTCAGACCGCCGCCGGTGCCCATAATCTCCGGCTCCTGACTGACACTGAGATTAAAGCCCCAGGGTTGGCCGGCCAGAAATTCCTCCACTTGCGCCGCCAGATGGTGGGTGTTCACCGCCACCTGCAGAAACCCGGCACTCTCCAACTGCGCCAAGAGCAGCCCCAACAAGGGCCGATTCAGGATAGGAATCAGGGTCTTGGGCACCAAATCGGTCAACGGCCGGAGCCTGGTCCCCAATCCCGCCGCTAAGATGGCCGCTTTCAATGGTACTCCTGTTTTGGGATCATTGTAGGGGCGGACCCATGTGTCCGCCCTACACCAGGGCGCACACGCAGGTGCGCCCCTACACCACCACCCGCCAGTCCACCGCCCAACACCCTTCCTGATTGGCGATCACCGGATTGAGGTCCAGTTCCCGGATTTCCGGATAATCCACCGCCAAGCGTGACAGCCCCATCATCAAATCCAGCAGGGCCTCCAGATTGACGCCCGCCTGGCCCCGGGCGCCGGCCAGGATGGGGTAAATCTTCAGCCCGGCCAGCATACACCGGGCCCGCTCGCGGCTCAAGGGCGCCAGGCCCCGGGCGATATCCTTGAGGATTTCCGTATAGACGCCGCCGGCGCCGGCCGCCAGCACCGGGCCAAATTGCGGGTTCTGCTTCACTCCCAGGAGCAGTTCCACCCCTTTCGCCTGTTTCTGCACCAGGATGCCTTCCAGGCTCCCCTCGGGAGTGCGTACCTCAAACACCTCCAGCAATTCCTGAAAGCTCGCCTGTAATTGTGCTTCATCATTAATATTCAGGCGCACCCCGCCCAGGTCGGATTTGTGCAGCCATTCCGGTGAGATGATCTTGAGCACCACCGGATAACCCGTCTTTTTGGCAAAGCCCGTGGCCGCCCCGGCATCCTGCGCCAGCAAACTCGGAACTGTGGAAATCTGATAATGCTTAAGCAGCGCCAGGGCCGCCTCCCCCAATACCGCTCCCTTAACCGGCAAGGCCACCGGCCGGGTGGCCGCGGCAGCCGGCAAGGCTACGGACTCTGCCGCACAGCCGCACTCCCGGAAATGGTGGTAACGCCAGGTGGCGGCCAGACCCAGGACGGCTTCCTCCAGCGTGTCGAAGCAGGCCACGTCGGGCTCCCCGACCAGGTCCCGGCATTGCGCCCGGTAAGCAGCTTCATCGCCATACAAGAGCAAGGCCAGGGGCTTATGGCCGGTATTGCTTTTGAGCAGTTCTTTCACCAAAGCGGCCATGTCCAAATCGCTGTGCTTCGGTGACGCCAGGGCCGGAGCCACCCCCACCACCCCATCCACCTGCTCGCTGGCCAAGAGCCCTTCTGCGGCCCGGCGGAATACCTTGGTAAAGGACCCGGTCACCATCCCCAGGGGCCAGATGTCCACCGGGTTGTGGAGCTTATGCCAGGCAATGCGGTCCTCTTCCAGTTCCCGCAGATTTTCCGGAAATGGGGCCAGTTCCAGGCCGTAATCGGCACAGGCGTCCGCGGTGATAATCCCGAAGGCCCCGGTGGCGGTCACCATCCCCAAGCGCGGCCCGCTCATGGGCCGGAAATGGAGAAACGCCGTACACATGGCCCGCAGTTCCACCAGCGAGCGGGCCCGGATGATACCGGCTTGCCTAAAGGCCAGATCAAAGACCGCGTCTTCCCCCACCATGGATCCGGTATGGGACATGGCGGCCCGGGCCCCGGCGGCGCTGCGCCCGGTCTTTAAGGCGATGATGGGTTTATGTGGGACGATGCGGCCCGCCACCTCCAGAAACCGCCGCCCCTGCTTCATCCCTTCCAGGTGCAAGACGATGATTCTGGTCTGGGCGTCGTGCTCCAGGTACTCCAAAACGTCCACCACATCCACATCGCCCGCATTGCCCACGTCGATGGCCTTACCCATCTGGCCGGTAGATGAGGACGCTCCCACCTGAAAGACTCCCGATTGGGCCACCATAGTCAGCGGGACGGGCGAAGCCTCCCGGGGAATATCAACGAATGCGGTGCTGAATCCGGCAAAAGGGTTAAGCACCCCCATGGTGTTCGGCCCCAGGAACCGGACCCCGTGCTCCCGGGCCAGGGCTACCAGTTGCGCCTGCAACTCCCTTCCCCGCTCGTCGGCGTCGGCAAATCCCTGGCTGATCACCACTACCCGCCTAATGCCGTGGGCCGCGCATTCGGCAAAAGCCGGCGCCACCCGTTCCCGGCCCAGGGAGATAACCGCCAGGTCCGGGACCTCAGGCAAATCGGCCACCCGGGGATACGTCCGGTGGCCCAGGATCTCCGTGACCTTGGGATGCACCAGGTAAATTCGCCCCTGATAGCCGTAACTGAGCAGCATCTCCAGATTATTATAGGCCCCCGGCCCCGTCTGTCTGGATACGCCGATGAGCACCACCGCAGCCGGCTCAAAAAACTTTTGCACCACCCACTCCTTAAAAAAGCTGTCGGGGCCGGGGCGTCTCCGCCCGCCACTTTTATATCCTGGCGGGGCAGGCCCACCCGCCCGCTTTCCCTATATTCTTGCGTCTTTCTTTGCGTCTCTGCATCTTTGCGTGAGACATTCATCTTTTCGCAACAACATGCCGGTCTCCGGCCTCCCGTCTCCGGTCACTTCTTATATCCAAATTTCCTCAAAATCTCATGCCGCCAGGCCCGGCCGGCGTCATCCTCCACCCCTTTGGGAGGGAGGCCGTCCACCACTCCCAGGATGCCCCGGCCCTGTTCGGTCTCCGCCAGGATGACCTCCACCGGGTTGGCAGTGGCGCAGAAGATGCGGCAGACCTCCGGGCACAGCTTGATGGCATTGAGGACGTTGATGGGAAAGGCCTCTTTCAGGAGAATATTGAACGTGTGACCCGCGGCCATCAGGCCGGCGTTCCGGGTGGCCGCCGCCTTGAGCTGCTCGTCGTTGCCTTCGGCCCGAATGAGGCAGTCCCCGGAAGACTCCGAAAAGGCCAGCCCGAATTTGGCCCCCGGGACGTGGCCCACCAGGATTTCATACAGGTCCTCCACGGTCTTGATGAAGTGGCTTTGGCCCAAAATAATATTGGCCCCTTCCGGGATGATCAGCTTTACCGCCTTCAGTTCCATGGCCCACCTCGTATGCCCGCCGGAAAACCTTTCCGGTTAGGGATTTTTTGTGGTATTATAAGTCTGTTAAGGGCCGGGGACAATATAAACCAAGGGAAAAATGGGCAAAAGGCTAGGGCGTACGGGGATTCTGCTCATCGCCTCGATAGTTCTACGCCATTTTCTTTCCGCCTGTTTTCACTTCGCCTTGATTTATGCAAAGGAGGTCAGCCCATTAAAAGATTCGCACTCATTTGCGGCTTCTTGTTGATCGCGGCCCTGCCCGCCCAGGCCGCCGTCAAGATCGGGGTCTATTTACCCATGACCGGCGCGGCTGCGGCCATGGGCCAGATGGTCTGGGAAGGGGTCCAGGCGGCCCACCTGATGCAGCCCCAAATCCTGGGGCAGCCCGTGGAGCTCATGCTGGTGGACACCCGCAGCGACCGCATCGAGGCCGCCAACGCCATGAGCCGGCTCATCGAGAAAGATAAAGTTGCGGCCGTTATCGGCGAGGTGATCAGCAGCGATACCCTGGCCGGCGTCCCCATCAGTGAGCGGGCCGGCATCCCCAGCATCTCTCCCACGGCCACCAACCCGCTGGTGACCCAGGGGCGCAAATTCGCCTTTCGCGCCTGTTTTGTGGACGATCTTCAAGGCAAGGTGGCGGCCCGCTTCGCTTACGAGAACCTCAAGGCCCGGAAGGCGGCCCTGCTCATTGATCAGGCCCAGGATTACTGCGTCGGCCTGGCCAATTTTTTTGCCCAGGAGTTTAAGCGCCGGGGTGGTGAGATCGTCGCCACCAGCTACATCCAGACCGGCGACCAGGATTTTACCGCCCAGATTTCGGCCATGAAAGGCAAAAATCCGGACTTGATCTACGCCCCTAATTATTACGCCGAAGACGCCCTGCTGGCCAAGCAGCTCAAGGATTTGGGGATGCAGACTCCCATCCTTACCGGCGACGGCGCCCAGGTGCCGGAATTGTTGAGCATCGGCGGCCCGGCAGTAAATGGCATGTATTTTACCGCCCATTTCCACCGGCAGGGCGCCACCACCGACCTGGGACGCAAGTTCCTGGATGCTTACGAAAAGACTTATAAGAAACAACTGGACGCCTTTGCCGCCCTGGGGGGCGAGTCCTATTTTCTGCTGGCCGCGGCCATCAATAAAGCCGGGAGCCTGAACGGCGCCAAAATCGCCCAGGCCCTGGCGGCCACCAAGGATTTTCCCGGCGTCACCGGCAATATCACCATGGGCCCGGACCATAACCCCATCAAAGGCGTCACCATCATCAAGGTAGAAAAAGGCCAGTTTGATTATCAGACGACGATTAATCCTTAATTCGGGAAGGCCATGAAACTCAAAGTTATAGTCCATGAAGCGGAAGAAGGCGGCTTTTGGGCCGAAGTGCCCGCCATTCCCGGCTGTGCCACCCAGGGCGAGACTTTTGAGGAATTGCTAAAGAATTTATACGAAGCTGTGGAGGGTTGTTTATCCTCTTAGTATCCCAAACCAAAAGTAGCCGCAGGCTTTAGGTAGTGCCTCCGGAATGAGACTTTCGAACTTTCATCGCTTCATCGGCATCGACTGGTCCGGAGCCAGAGACCCCAGGCGAGGGTTGCAAATAGCTCATTGTTTCCAAGGCCGTGCAGTTCCTCAAATCGTGCACAATGAGGGCGGAAATGGCTGGAGGACGAAAAGAGGTTCTGGACTGGCTTATTAATCAGAATGACCGCGGAGAGCGGCTCATCGCCGGGTTTGATTTTGCCTTTGCTTATCCCTATTGCGATAAGCAGGCCTACTTTCCCGGGCATGACCGCACTCCGGTTAACGTGGAAGCGCTCTGGGGATTAATTGACTCCGTCTGCCAGGACGCCGAAGGTTTTTATGGCGGCCCCTTTTATTTAACTCAGGACGCCCCGTTTGCGGATTATTTGCTTTACATGAACTACAAAGGGAAAAAATACCAGCCCCGCATGCGGATTGCCGACGACCTCTGTGCGAAAATGGCTGGTAATCCGGCACCTGTTTTCAAATGTGTCGGTCCGGAAAGCGTCGGCATTGGCAGCGTGGCGGGAATGCGGTTCCTGCATGAAGTAAGTACTAAATTAAATAAGGATTTTTCCATCTGGCCTTTTCACCGGGAAAATCAAGGCCGGTCGGTAATTGTCGAAATTTTTCCGAGATTCTTTTATATACTGGCAGGGGCAAATCCGCGGGCGTGGCGAAACCGCTCTGAAGTAAATAATGCGCTTAGGCACTTCGACTCCGGCGATCTGCCATCGGACCTGGAAATCGAATCGGAAGACCAGATGGACGCCATCATTTCGGCCGCGGCTATTCGACATCTTGCCAGTAAGGCAAAGACCTGGCAGCCAGCGGGATTAAACAAGTGCGCCCGCGCTCATGAAGGTTGGATTTTTGGCCTCGTTTGAAATAATTAAGTTTCATTTTGACAGGTAACACTTATAACTTTGGATAACAAACAACCACCCCTATTCTCTATGGAAGCACGAGCCGTACCCATCAACATCGAGGACGAGATACGCAAATCGTATCTCGAATACTCGCTCTCGGTCATTATCGGCCGGGCCCTGCCCGACGTGCGCGACGGCCTCAAGCCCGTGCATCGCCGCATCCTCTTCGCCATGTCCGAAGCGGGCAACGATTATAACCGGCCCTACCGCAAGAGCGCCCGCATCGTCGGGGACGTCATCGGTAAATACCACCCCCATGGCGACACCGCGGTCTACGACGCCATCGTCCGCATGGCCCAGGACTTCTCCCTGCGCTATCCCCTGGTGGACGGCCAAGGCAACTTCGGCTCCATCGATGGCGACTCCCCCGCGGCCATGCGTTATACCGAGGTGCGCCTCACCAGATTAGCCCACGAGCTCCTCCAGGACCTGGACAAGGACACCGTGGATTTCGTGCCCAACTATGACGGCTCCCTGAAAGAGCCGTTGGTGCTGCCCAGCCGCATCCCCAATCTCCTGATCAACGGCTCCTCGGGCATCGCCGTGGGCATGGCCACCAACATTCCGCCCCACAGCCTAGACGAGATTTGCAACGCCTTGCTGGCCGTCCTGCAAAACCCGGACATCACGCTGGCCGAACTCATGGCCATTGTGCCGGGCCCGGATTTCCCCACCGGCGGCTTTATTTACGGGGCCGGCGGCATTGAGGAGGCCTACCGCACCGGCCGGGGCCTGATCCGCCTGCGGGCCAAGGTCAACGTCGAGCGCAAGGGCGGCCGGGAGACCCTGGTCATCCGGGAGTTGCCTTATCAGGTGAACAAGGCCCGGCTCATCGAGCGCATCGCCGAGATGGTGAAAGATAAAAAAATCGAAGGGATCTCGGACCTTAGGGACGAATCGGACCGGGAAGGCATGCGGGTGACCATCCAGCTTAAGAAGGACGAGCAGGCCGATATCATCTTAAACCAGCTTTATCTCAACACCCAGATGCAGGTCACCTTTGGCATCAACCTGGTGGCCATCGTCCACAACCGGCCGGAGCTCCTCAGCCTCCAAGACCTGCTGCGCCATTTCCTGGAGCACCGCAAAGAAGTAATCTTGCGGCGCACCCGCTATGAACTGAAAAAAGCCGAGGAACGCAAGCATATCCTGGACGGTCTGCTCAAGGCCCTGGAATTTCTGGACCAGGTCATTGCCCTGATCCGGGCCGCCGCCAATCCCGCCGAGGCCAAGGCCCAGTTGATGGCCGGCAAGTACGCCGCCGAAGCGCCCCAGGCCGCCGGCTCCGAAGAATTTTTGGAACGTTACGCCCTTTCCGACATCCAGGCCCAGGCCATCCTGGACATGCGCCTGCAGCGCTTGACCGGCCTGGAGCGCCAGAAGATCATCGACGAGGCTAAGGAAGTGGAGGCCGCCATCGCCCGTTACCGTCTGATCCTCTCCGACGAGGCCCAGGTCCGGGCTCTCATCAGTCAGGAATTGACGGAATTAAAGGAGCGTTTCGGCGACGGCCGCCGTACCGAGATCGTGCGTGAGGTCCAGGAGTTCACCGCCGAAGACCTCATCGCCGACGAAGACATGGTGGTCACCATCAGCCATCGCAACTACATCAAGCGCACCCCCTTGACCATTTACCGCAGCCAGCGGCGGGGCGGCAAGGGACGCACCGGCATGGCCACCCGGGAAAACGATTTCGTCTCCCAACTCTACATCGCCTCCACCCACAGCTACTTCCTGATCTTTTCCAACAAGGGCCGGGTCTTCTGGCTGCGGGTGCACGAGATTCCCGTGGGCTCCCCCACCGCCCAGGGCAAGGCCATCGTCAACCTGGTGCAATTGGGCGAAGACGAGAAGGTCACCACCATCCTGCCGGTGAAGGAATTCGTGCCCGGGATTTCCCTGGTGATGGCCACCCGCCGCGGGGTGATCAAGAAGACGGACCTCATGAACTTCCAACGGCCCCGGAGCGGCGGGATTATCGCCCTCTCCCTGGATGCCGGCGACGAGATGGTGGGCGCCGCCTTGAGCGAAGCCGACCAGAGCATCCTCATGGGCACCCGTCAGGGCAAGATTATCCGCTTCCCCTCCGACGAGGTCCGGGACATGGGGCGCACCGCCCGGGGCGTGAAGGGCATGGCCGTAAGTCTGGAGGATGAAGTGGTGGGCATGGAGGTGCTGCAGCCCCAGGGCACCATTCTCACCGTCACCGAGCGCGGTTTCGGCAAGCGCACCGATCCGGATAAATACCCCCAACATCACCGGGGCGGCCAGGGGGTTTTAGGCCTAAATATCACCAAGCGGACCGGAAAGGTGATGGGCATTCTGCAAGTGAACGAAGACGACGAAATCATGCTGGTCACCGACGGCGGCAAAATTCTGCGCCTGGCGGCCAGGGGTATTTCTCTCATTGGCCGGGTCACCCAGGGCGTCAAACTCATGGACGCCGAAGCGGAAGAGCGGGTGGTCTCCGTGGCCAAGGTGGCAGAACAGAGTGATGACAACGAAGCCGAAACCGAACCCGACCTGGGACTCTCCTGAGGCCAAGACCCTGGCAGTGGTGGGGGCCGGCAGTTGGGGCACCGCCCTGGCCCACCTGCTGGCTGAGAAGGGGTTGCCGGTCCGTCTCTGGGTCCGGGAAGCCGAGGTCTATGACGACCTGCAGCGGGACCGGATCAACCGGATCTTTTTGCCTGGGATAAGGCTCTCCTCCCGCCTGATCTTCAGTCAGGATCTGGCTGCAGTCTTGTCGAACGCCGCCCTGGTCCTCATGGCGGTCCCGTCGCACGTCTTCCGGGAAGTCTTGCGCGCCATTAGGCCTCACTTCCCCCCTGGCGGGGTGCTCCTGAGCGCTACCAAGGGCGTGGAAATCGACTCCATGCTCACCATGGAGGGGGTGACCAGGGAGGAACTGGGTCCGGAAGTGCGCTATGCGGTGCTCAGTGGCCCCAGCTTCGCCCTGGAAGTGGCTCAAAAACAGCCCACCGCAGTGTCCATCGCCTCCCGGCAGCGGGAGGTGGCCAAATATTTACAGAAGCTCTTTTCTACTCCCAACTTCCGGGTTTACACCGGCCGGGACGTCACCGGCGTGGAATTGGGAGGGGCCTTAAAGAACATTTTTGCCATCGGCGCCGGCATCCTCGGAGGCATGGGCCTGGGGGACAATCCCAGGGCCGCCCTGATCACCCGCGGACTGGCCGAGATGACCCGCCTGGGCACCCGCCTTGGGGCCAATGCCCTGACCTTCACCGGCCTGGCCGGCGTTGGGGACTTGCTGCTCACCTGCACCGGTATCCAGAGCCGCAATTTTCAGGTGGGCTTCAAATTAGGGCAGGGCCAGACCCTGGACCAGATTTTGAGCGGCATGGCCATGGTGGCCGAAGGGGTCAAAACCTCCCGGGCCGTATACCTGCTGGCGGACCGGTTAGGAGTGGAAGTTCCCCTGGTGACCGCCATCTACAAGATCCTTTATGATGGCCTGGCCCCCAAGGAGGCCATCAAGAAGCTGATGACCCGGGAGCTCAAAGACGAATTGGAAGCCATAACCGAGACCTGGTAGCCAACATGAACTACGAAAAGATCGATACCCGCATCCCCAGAATCGGAGAGCCCAAGGTGGATTCTCCCGTGCCCCGGTCCCCCATGTACACCCGGGACGGTAACCTGGTGGAAAAGACCTTTGTCCGGCGGGGTACGGATAGGATCCTGGTCTACGATACCCCTCAGTACCTGAACAGCTTGAAGCCAGGGGAGGAGCCCCAATACTTCGAAATGGCAGGCCCCCGGGAGAAGATCTATTTCGACCCTACCAAAGTGCACTGCGCCATCGCCACTTGCGGCGGCCTCTGCCCTGGCACCAATGACGTCATCCGGGCCATTGTCCTGGAGCTTCATCATCTTTATGGGGTAAGGCATATCTACGGGGTGCGCTATGGTCTCCAGGGTTTTCTCCCCAAATACGGCCACGAATTGATGGACCTGACCCCCGAGTTAGTGGCCAACATCCACACCTTCGGCGGCACAATCCTGGGCAGCTCCCGGGGTCCTCAAGACCCGGGCGACCTCGTCGATGCCCTGGACCGCATCAATATCCGTATTCTTTTCCTCATCGGCGGCGACGGCACCCTCAAGGCCGCCCATGACATCCATCATGAAATCACCCGGCGGGACCTGCGCATCTCGGTGATCGTCATCCCCAAGACCATTGACAATGACATCGCCCTTGTCACCCGTTCTTTCGGATTCGACACCGCGGTGGAAGAAGCCACCCGCGCCATCCACGCGGCGCACACCGAGGCGGTGGGCGCCCCGAACGGCATCGGCCTGGTCAAGCTCATGGGCCGGTATTCCGGCTTTATCGCCGCCAACGCCACTCTGGCCCTGCGAGAAGTCAACTTTGTCCTGATTCCCGAAGCCGACTTCGACCTGGAGGGGGAGTATGGCCTTCTGGCCGCCCTGGAGCGGCGGCTCAGAGAGCGGCGCCACGCCCTGATTCTGGTGGGCGAAGGCGCCGGCCAAAAATACTTTTGCGATAGCGAAAGGGTTTGCGACCTTTCGGGAAATATCAAGCCGGGGGATATCGGAGTTTATCTCCAGGAACAAATCAAGGATTACTTCGTGCAACGGCACATCGAAGTAAACGTCAAGTACATTGACCCCAGCTACTTGATCCGCAGCATGCCGGCCAATTATAATGACCGCATCTACTGCGGCTTTTTGGGCCAAAACGCCGTCCACGCCGGTATGGCCGGCAAGACCGGCATGCTGGTGAGCCGCTGGCACAGCCATTACGTGCACATCCCCATTGCGGCCGCGGTGGGCCGTTCCAAAGAGGTGCACCTTAATTCGCCCTTATGGCGCAGCGTCCTGGAATCCACCGGCCAGCCGGCTTTGAAGAACCCTTAAAAGCAGGGGGCAGGGATCGGGGGCCAGGGTCACTTGTGTGGGCATGGCCCACCATCGCCAAAAAGTAGTCAGGGCAGGCTAAAAAGTTGGTCCGGGCGTCTTCGCCCGCCGTTATATAAAATTGGTGGGGCGGGCCTCCGTGCCCGCCATAAAAAGGTGCCTGGTAGCGCAGGCTTCCAGCCTGTGCTTTTCTCCCCTCTCCTTCCGGCGAGGGAGAAGGTTAGGATGTGAGGGGCGTAGGGTCGCTTCTCGGACCGCCCCCTTCCCTGATTTCAGGAACGACAAATCCCCCTTTGAAAAAGGGGGATTTAGGGGGGATTTTTTTGGAGCAGGCAGTCCCGAAAATTGCTGCAACCGGGGAATGAAGGGAGATTTGAATTTTTTCTTCCGTCCTCCGTCCTCCTCTTCGGTCTAAAAAGGTATATGAATGACTAAGAAAAGTAACCACTCACCCGCCTTCAACTGCAAACAATGCGGCGACTGCTGCTCCGGCCGGGGCGGCATCCACGTCCGGCCCCATGAAGTGGAGGCCATGGCCGCGCTCCTGGACATGACCGTCGATGACTTCTGCGCCGCCTATGTGGAAAAATCAGTCACCGGCCCCCGCCTGACCGTGGCCGACACCGGCTCTTGCGTCTTTATGGGAGAAGGCAACCTCTGCCGGGTCCATCCGGTGAAGCCCTTCATCTGCCGCCAGTGGCCCTTCCTGCCGGCCCTGCTGGTGAACGCCGACGAATTGGAGCATGCCAAGGGCGCCTGCCCCGGCATCAACCCGGCCTGCACCCATGAGCAGTTCGTCGAGGAGGCCCTGAGTCAGGGAAATAGGGAAGACTGGATGTGAAAGGTGGCACAGGCTTTCCAGCCTGTGCTTAACGCACGTTCAAAAATTCATTCTCGTTCTCAAGCTCCTGCCTGGGAACCTAAATTTGCCCCAAGCGCCTGCTGGGAAATTGGAAACGGAATTTCATGAAAAAAATTCTAATGAGCTTTTTGATGATGATTGCTTTTGTGGCCCTGTTCCTCACCCCCGCCATGGCCGCCCCGGAGCCGGACGCTGCCCAGGCCGCCTTTGACCAAGGCGTGGCAGCTCTGAACCACGGACAGACTACTACTGCATTAGAAAAATTCAGCGAAGCCATAAAACTCAACCCGGATCTGCCCGAGGCCTATGTCAATCGCGGCCTCGTCCGCCTGCGGCTGGACCAGCCGGTGGAGGCGGTGGCGGATTTCGACAAGGCCATAGAGCTGGCCCCCAATTTCCCCCAGGCCTACTATAACCGCGCCCTGGCCTACAGCCGCGGCGGCGTTTATGACAAGGCCCTGGAAGACTACACCCAGGCCATGAAGTACGCTCCTAAGGACTGGGAGATCGTTTATAACCGGGGCAACACCTACCTGGACATGGGTGACCCGAAGAAAGCCCTGGCCGACTACAATCGCGCCTTAAAGCTCCACCCGAAGTCCGTCGAGATTCTTCACAACCGCGGGCTGGCTTACCTTAACCTGGACCAGGCCGGCAAGGCCCTGGATGACGCTGACGAGGTCCTGAAGCTCAATCCCAATTACGCCCGGGCCCAGTTCATCCGGGCCCAGGCCCTGGAAAAGCTGGACCAGAAGTATGAAGCCATGGCCGCTTACCGCCAATTTTTGAAAACCGGGAACCCAGAAAAAGACCAGGCCCTACTGCAAAAGGCCCTGGTGAAACTCAAAAAACTGGAAGGGAAAGGACAGTGATTAATGAATAGTGAATAGTTGATAGATACCGGCATTGCCGGCGGCCAACTATTCACTATTCACTATTCACCATTCACAAATGGCTTATTATCTCACCACTCCCATCTATTACGTCAACGCCGAGCCCCACCTGGGCCATGCCTATACCACCGTGGTGGCTGACTCCCTGGCCCGGTTTTATCGCCTCATGGGCTTTGATACCCGCTTCCAGACCGGCACCGACGAACATGGCGACAAGGTGGTCGAAGCCGCGGTTAAGGCCGGACTGCCGGTCAAGGAGTTCGTGGACCGCATCAGCGCCCGGTTCCGCCAGACCTGGGACGACCTGGACATCAGCTACGACCACTACATCCGCACCACCGACCCGGATCACCTTAAAGTGGTCCAGGAGGTCCTCAGCCGGGTCCACGACCGCGGCGACATCTACTACGGCGAATACGGCGGCCTCTACTGCTTCGGCTGCGAGACCTTCTACCTGGAACGCGACCTGGTGGACGGCCTCTGTCCGGACCACAAAACCAAGCCCACCTACCTCAAGGAAGAGAACTACTTCTTCCGCATGAGCAAATACCAGGGCTGGCTGCTCGACTACATCAATGACAACCCGGATTGGATCCGTCCCGAGCGCTACCGCAACGAAGTCCTGGCCTTCCTGCGGGAACCCCTGGAGGACCTGTGCATTTCCCGGCCTAAAAGCCGCCTGGAATGGGGCATCCCCCTGCCCTTCGATGAGCGCTACGTCACCTACGTCTGGTTCGACGCCCTGCTCAACTATCTTTCCGGAATAGGCTATCCCCAGGAATCTTACCAAAAATTCTGGCCGGCCCAGCACCTCATCGCCAAGGACATCCTGAAGCCCCACGCCATCTACTGGCCCACCATGCTGGCCGCCATGGGACTGGAACCTTATAGCCACCTCAATGTGCACGGGTATTGGCAGGTGGATGCCGGCAAGATGTCCAAGAGCCTGGGCAATGTCGTCGAGCCCCGTACCCTGGCGGCCCAATACGGTGTGGATCAGGTTCGCTATTTTTTCCTGCGGGAGATGGTGTACGGCCTGGACGCCCACTTCAGTTATGAGGCCCTCATCGGCCGGATCAACTCAGACCTGGCCAACGACCTGGGGAACCTTCTGGCCCGCAGCCTGGGCATGGCCTTCAAGTACCGGAAAGGCGTAGTGCCGGCGCCAGGCGTCCCCAACGACCTCGATAAGGAAGTTATCATCCTGGCGGAAAAGGCCGCGGCCGATTTTCTCGGGCATTTCCCGGCTCTCGAGTTCCACCGGGCGCTGGCCGGTCTCTGGGAGTTAATCGGCCACCTCAACCGTTACATCGTCGCCAACGCCCCCTGGGAGCTCGCCAAACAGCCAGATGCGGCCTCCCGCCTCGACACGGTCCTTTATCATCTGCTCGAATCCCTGCGCCTGATCGCCGCAACGCTCCGGCCGGTGATGCCGCAGAGCGCCCTCAAGATGAGCGAACAACTGGGCCTTGGCTTGGCGTTGTGGGACCAGCCCCTCCCCCAAATTCTCAATTGGGGACGCCTGCTCCCCGGCAGCACCTTGAAAAAAGGCCCGGCCCTCTTCCCCCGCATCGAGACCGTGGAAAAATAAGGGCGAAGGGGCGAAGATGCCTGCCCCTTCCCGTTTCCCTTTTTAAATTATAGCGATTGCCAAAAATAATTTCTTGTAGGGGCGCACCCGCGTGTGCGCCCTCCTGCGGGCGGACACATGGGTCAGCCCCTACAATCCATCGGGTTATCGGAAAAAACTTTTGGCAAACGCTATATACAG
>JAMCQY010000283.1 GCA_023381945.1 Deltaproteobacteria bacterium | reverse complement strand
ACTTCGGGCTCCATGGCCAGGGTCCGGGCCAGGCAAAGACGTTGCTGCTGGCCGCCGGAGAGCTTCAGGGCCGAATCCTGGAGCCGGTCTTTGACTTCATCCCACAGGCGGGCGGCCTTGAGGCTGGCTTCAGCCAAGGCGGCGAGCTTCTGCCGGTCTCTCTTGCCCGCCAGCTTTGGCGCCAGGATGAGGTTTTCCATGATGGAGCGGGGCAGGGGCACTGGCTTGCTCAACACCAGGCCCACCCGGCGGCGCAACCTGACCAGGTCATAGTCCGGGGCCAGGATGTCTTCGTCATCCAAGTGGGCGCTCCCTTCCACCCGGGCGCTGGTGATCAGGTCGCACATGCGGTTGAGGACGCGCAGAAAGGTGGACTTGCCGCTCTTGGCCGGCCCCATGAGGCCGAAGACCTCCCGGGGGCGGATTTCCAGGGACAAGTCGTTAATGGCCTGAAAATCGCCGTAATAAAAGGAGAGGTGGTCGACGCGGATTTTATATGGAGCTTGATCTTTCATGTTATAGTTTTCAGCGGTCAGCTATCGGCTTTCAGCAAAGAAAAAAGATGTAGCGGCAGCCACGGGCCGCCCTATAACTGGTTTTAGCTGAAAGCTGAAAGCCGACATCTAATAGCTTTCCTTAAGAATATCTCTTCATCAGCCGCTGCATCATCGTATAAGCTACCAAATTGATGGCCAAAATCGACACCACCAGCACCGCGGCGGTACCATAAGCGTTGGGCATGGAGATGCCTTCCCTGGCCAGGATGTAAAAGTGCACCGCCATGGTGCGTCCGGAGTCGAACAGCGACACCGGAGTACGCAGGGCCGCGCCGGCAGTGAACAAGAGCACCGCGGTCTCCCCCAGGGAGCGGCCGACGCTGAGCATGATGCCGGTGGTGATGCCCGGCAGGGCGCTCGGCAGCACAATGCGGGTGATGGTCTGCCATTGGCTCATTCCCAGGGTATAGCAGGCCTCCCGGTATTCCTGGGGGACCGCCTTGATGGCCTCCTCCGAGGTGCGGATGATGATGGGCAGCACCATGATGCCCAGGGTCAGCGCCCCGGAGATGACCGACCAGCCGAAGCCCAATTTCATGACAAACAGCACGAAGCCGAAAAGCCCCAGGATGATGGAGGGCACTCCGGCCAGGCATTCGGCCCCGAAGCGGATGATGCGGGTGGTCCAGCCTTCCCGGGTGTATTCCGTCAGATAGATGGCGGTGCCCACGCCAAAGGGGGCGGCCAGCAAAATGGCCAGAACGGTAATATAAGCGGTGGCCACGATGGTGGAGAAGATGCCGCCGTGGCGGCCCATGTCTTGGGGTTCCTGCGACAGGAAGCTGAGAGTCACCTGGGGCAGGCCCTTGATGGAGATGTCCACGATGATGAAGATCAGGATGAGCAGGGTGAAGCCGGTCATGGCCCAGAGCAGGGTCTTCATCAGGGTTTGGCTGGTCCGGGGTAAAAGAAGCATGGGCGGTTTATCTCCGGCGGGTGACCAGGGTGGCGCTGAGGTTGAGGATCATGATGATCACAAACAGCACGATGCCGGTGGCGAACAGGGCTTCCCGGTGGCGCCCGGCGGCATAGCCCAACTCCAGGGCGATGTTGCTGGTCAGGGTGCGCACCGGGTCCAGGACCGAGGTAGGCATCTTCAGGGCATTGCCCGCCACCATGATCACCGCCATGGTCTCGCCCACGGCCCGGCCCATGCCCAAAATGATGGCAGTGATAATCCCGGAGGAAGCCGCAGGCAGCACCACCCGGCGCACCGTCTGCCATTGGGTGGCTCCCAGGGCGATGGAGCCGTCCCGGTAAAGGTCCGGCACCGCGCTTAAGGCGTCGATGGAGATGCTGATGACGGTGGGCAGAATCATGATGCCCAGGATGATGGCCGCGGCCAGGAGCGACAACCCGGGGCCGCCCAGATGGTTGCGAATCAGCGGCACCAGCCAGACTACCCCTAAAAAACCATAGACCACCGAGGGGATGCCGGCCAACAGCTCCAGCGCGGGCTTCAATATCAGCTTCAGGCGTTCAGGCGAGAATTCCGCCAGAGTAATGGCGCAGCTTAAACCCAAAGGCACTCCGATGACCATGGCTCCCAGAGTCACCAGCAGGGAAGAGACAATCATCGCCAGGATGCCGAAATGGCCCTTGGTGGGGGCCCAGTGGCTTGAGGCCAGGAAATTCTTCAGACCGGCAAAATAAATGAGGGGTGCGCCTTCCAGAAAGATGAAAATGGTGATCAGGGCCAGGGAGCTGATGGAGGAGAGGGCCAGAAAAAACAGAACCCTTTCTATGAATTTGCCCTGCTGCATTATTGTATTCCCACCAGCCCTTCTTTTTCCAGAATCTGCTGGCCCTGGGGGCTCAGGATAAAATCGATAAATTTTTTACAGGCTGCATCGGGAGCCTGCTTGCTGACCAGCAGAAAGCGGCGCCGCAATTGATAAGTGTGATTCTTGATATTCTCCGGAGTGGGGGCGACGCCGTCGATGGTCAGGGCCTTGACCCGGTTGTCCACCAGACCGGCGGAAATATAACCGATGGCGTTGGGGTCGCCGGCCACAATCTCCCGCACGGAGCCGTTGGAATCCTGCACCATGGCGGCCGGGCTTACTTCGGACTTTCCCATCACCAGATGCTCGAAGGCCTCCCGGGTGCCCGAGCCCTCCTCCCGGTTGATGGCGTCGATTTCCCGGGGCATTTGTCCCAGCTGCCGCCAGTTGGTGATCTGGCCGGTGAAGATCTGTTTGATTTGGGCTACGCTGAGATTGGTTATGGGATTCGAGGGATGCACGATCACCGCGATGCCGTCATAGGCGATGGGAATCTCCACCAGCTGCTTTTCCGGGCCGATCAGTTCCCGGGAGGAGGCCCCCAGATTGGCAGCCCCCTGGATGGCCGCCTGAATGCCGGCGCTGGAGCCGCCGCCTTGTACGTCGACGCGGAAATCCTG
>JAMCQY010000406.1 GCA_023381945.1 Deltaproteobacteria bacterium | reverse complement strand
GCGGCCGATGGCGTTCAGCCGGACCAGGGGGGTTTCGCCCACGGCGCCCATGATGTCGGGTAGGATGCCGGTCATTTGTAGCCCTCCAGAAGGGGGATGCAAGGGCGGTTCGAGAACCGCGCCTAAGATGGCGAAGCAGAGCTTTGCGACAAAATTGCGTTCTCAAGCTGGAGCTTGGGAATGAGAAATAAATTTTCTGTGCCGCTTAACCACAGGCCAGAGGCCTGTGCCACTAGGACGCCCCTACTTTTTCCCCTTATAAATCAATTCCGGCTGCTTTAGGAAGACCTTGGTGTCCGGGGGCACGGACTCGGTGATCCAGGTGTTGCCGCCGATGACGGAGCGGGCCCCAATGACAGTATCGCCGCCCAAGATGGTGGCCTGGGCGTAAACGATGACATCATCTTGGACGGTGGGGTGGCGCTTGACCGTGCGCAGGGCTTCAACTTCATGGCGGCCCAAGGACAGCGCCCCCAGGGTTACGCCCTGATAGAGCCGCACCCGGTCGCCGATCTCGGTGGTCTCGCCCACCACCACGCCGGTGCCGTGGTCGATGAAGAAACTTTCGCCGATGTGGGCTCCCGGGTGGATGTCGATGCCGGTCTGGCTGTGGGCGTATTCGCTCATGATGCGCGGCATCAAGGGCACGTATTGGTGCACCAGCTGGTGGGCGAGGCGGTAGACCGTGACTGCGAAAAGCCCGGGGTAACTGAAGATGATCTCATCGTAACTCTTGGCCGCAGGGTCGCCCTCAAACGCGGCCCGCACGTCCTTGCCCAGGGTGGCCCGCAACCTGGGCAACTCCTGCATGAAACGGATAGCGTCCTCCTGGCCCCGCTCTTCACAGTGAGTGCAAGGGAGATTGTGACGCAGGCATTCGTGGCGGATGGCCAGGGCGATCTGCTGGGACAGAACTTCGAAGAAAGCTACGGCTTCCTGGCCGAAGTAGTAGCCCAGGCTGACCTGGTCCAGAGGTCTGCGGATGAAATAGCCCGGGTAGAGGAGACGGAAGGCGCGGTGGATGATGTCGATTACTCGTTCCCGGGATGGGATGGGCTCCGGTCCCACGTGGTCGAAGCAGTTTTCCCGCTGGCAGGAGCCCACGAGTTGATTGACAATGTCCGGGATGACCTCCCGGAATTCCTGGGTGGTTTTGGCTTCGAGCTTACAACGGTCCAAAGCCATTTCGGCCTTCTCGTCCATGATGATCTTCAGCTTTCTATAGTGGCGCAGATGGTGTCGCCCACCTCCCAATAGGGGGACAGGGCCCGCAATTTCTCAATGATCACGGGAAATTTCTCGATAACGTAGTCGATCTCTTTTTCGGTGTTGAAGACGCTGAGGCTGAAGCGGATGGAGCCGTGCGCCATGGTGAAGGGCACGCCCATGGCCCGGAGGACGTGGGAGGGCTGGAGCGACCCGGAAGTGCAGGCGCTGCCGGAGGAGGCGCAGATGCCCAGCTCGTTGATCATCAGGAGGATGGCCTCGCCTTCGATGAATTCGAAGCTGATATTGCTGGTGTTGGGCAGGCGCATTTCCCGGTCGCCGTTTACCCGGCTGTTGGGAATGCGCGTAAGCAAGGCGTTCTCCAGCTTGTCCCGCAGGGCCTTCACCTGGGTATTTTCTTCATCCATCCTTTGGGCCGCCAATTCGCAAGCCTTCCCCAGGCCGATGAGGCTGGGGACGTTTTCGGTGCCGCCCCGGCGGCCCTTCTCCTGGTGGCCGCCCACCAGGAAGGGAGCGAACTTGGTGCCTTTGCGGACATAGAGAGCGCCCACGCCTTTGGCGGCATGCAGCTTGTGCCCGGAAAGAGACAGCATGTCGATGGCGTTCCGGCGCAGATCAATGGGAATCTTGCCCACCGCCTGAACGGCGTCGGTGTGAAACAGGATGCCCTTATCGCGGGCCATGGCCGCGGCTTTTTCCACCGGGAAGATGACCCCGGTTTCGTTGTTGGCCCACATCATGGAAACAATGGCCGTATCCGGGGTCAAGGCCCGTTCGTACAGAGCCATATCCAGGCGGCCCTGACCGTCCACCGGCAGTTCGGTGACTTTATAGCCCTCTTTGGCCAGTCTGGCCACCAAGGCATTGATGGCCGGGTGTTCCACCCGAGTGGTGACGATGTGGCGCTTGTTGGGGAAAGTAGCCAGGGCCGAGCGGATGGCGGTGTTGTCGCTTTCAGTGCCGCAACTGGTGAAAATGATCTCATCCGGAGTGGCCCCTAAAAGGGCCGCCACCTGTTCCCGGGCCTCCTTCACCCGGCGGCCTACCTGGCCGCCGAAGGAGTGCATGCTGGAGGGATTGCCATACAGCTCGTGGTAAAAAGGCAGCATGGCCTCCAGGACTTCCCGGTCCACCTGGGTGGTGGCGTTGTTGTCCAGATAAATGACCGTCATGCCGCCACCTCCTCGACCTGCAGTTCAGGGGCCACCAGTTCCTTGAGTTTGGCCTCGACGAAGTCCTTCAGGGTAATGTGGGCCGCAGCGCAGGAGGCGCAGGCCCCCCGGGTGGAGACCAGGACCCGGTTGCCCACGACGTCGACGAGCTCCAGGTCGCCGCCGTCGTGTTGCAGGGCAGGGCGGATCTCCCGCTGAATAGTCTCTTCGATCAGCCGAATTTTTTGCAGGTTGGTCAGCTTGGGCCGTTGGGCGGCAGGCGCGCCTTCGGCCCGCACCTGGTCAATGATCTCCTGGATTTTATCGATGCATCCGCCGCAACCGCCGCCGGCCTTGGTGTAGTTGGTAACCTCCTCCACCGTTTTCAGGCCGTGGTCCCGCACTACCCGCTCGATCTCCGGCCTGGTGACCCCGAAGCATTCACAGATCACCTCGCCTTCGAGGCCGGGGACGGTTTCTCCTTTGTAATGGGCGATGGCTTTTTCCAGGGCTTCCCGGCCCATGACCGAGCAGTGGATCTTCTCCTTGGGCAGGCCGCCCAGGTAGTTGGCGATGTCTTCATCGGTG
>JAMCQY010000408.1 GCA_023381945.1 Deltaproteobacteria bacterium | reverse complement strand
ATCAAGGCCTGGATGACGAGGGCCGCGGCCAAAAATAGGTTGAAATATTAGGACATTTTTCGAAGGGGAAGACCATGGCACCAGGTGAAAAAATTACCCCAGCTTCCGGGGGGGGACTGCAAGTCCCCGACAACCCGATAATCCTGTTCATCGAAGGGGATGGCACCGGCCCCGATATCTGGGCCGCGACCCGGCCGGTGTTGGACGCCGCGGTGGCCAAGGCGTACGGCAAGGCGCGGCAGATCGCCTGGCAGGAAGTCCTGGCCGGGGAAAAGGCCTTTAAACAGACCCGCAGTTATCTGCCGGTGGAGTCCCTGACGGCCCTGCGAGAATTCCGGGTGGCCCTGAAGGGGCCGCTCACCACCCCCATCGGCGGCGGCTTCCGGTCCCTGAACGTCACCCTGCGCCAGGTCCTGGATCTCTACGCCTGCATCCGGCCGGTGCGCTATTACACCGGAGTGCCCAGTCCCATGAAGGAGCCGGCGCTCATTGACATGGTGATCTTCCGGGAAAACACCGAAGATGTCTATGCGGGCATCGAATGGGAGGCCACCAGCCCGGAGGCCCAGAAACTCATTGCCTTTCTCAATGCCGAACTGGGCTGCTCCCTGGACCCCACCGCGGCCATCGGTATCAAGCCCATGACCGAACGCTGCAGCAAGCGTCTGATCCGCATGGCACTGAAATATGCCCTGGAGCACCATAGGGCCTCCGTCACCCTGATGCACAAGGGCAACATCATGAAATACACCGAAGGGGCTTTCCAGAACTGGGGCTATGAGGCGGCCGCGGAATTCGGCGAGAAAGTGACCAACGAAGGGGAACTGGCCGCCCGCTATCATGGGGTGCTGCCGGCGGGCAAGGTGCTCCTCAAGGACCGGTTGGCGGATAACCTCTTTCAACAAGTGCTGCTCAGGCCTTCGGAGTATCAGGTCATCGCCACTCCGAACCTTAACGGCGACTATATCTCGGACGCCCTGGCGGCCCAGGTGGGCGGCCTGGGGATGGCTCCGGGAGCCAATATCGGCGACAACTGCGCCATTTTTGAGGCAACCCACGGCAGCGCCCCCAAATACGCCGGCCTGGACAAGGTCAACCCCACCTCGCTCATCCTCTCCGGCACTATGCTCCTGGAATACCTGGGATGGAATGAGGCCGCGCAGTTGATCCACCAGGCCCTGCCCCGCACCTTGCAGACCGGCCTCGCCACCTACGACCTGGCGCGGCTGCTCCCCGGCAGCAGGGAGGTCTCCTGCTCCGCCTTCGGGAAGGGGTTGATCGAGCATATGTAGTAGAAATCATCAACAAGGACACCAAGAATATTTAAGGCAAGATCGGTTTCAACCGACCCTGCCTTATTATTTCCTGGGTGATTTCTGGGTGTTCTTGGTGCCTTGGTAGTGAGTCCTTCCTACTTTCCCTCCGGCCCGTCAGAAATGACGTAAATGACTTCAAATCTTTTTCCCAGTTCCGCCTTGAGCTTGGTTACGGCCTCGGCAGATAGGCCCTTCACCCGGAGATAGACATCCCGGGTATTTTCCTCCGGGCTGCGGTAATAAGTCATCAGGCTCACCAGACGCCCGCCTTGGCCCCGCATCTGGTCCGCCACTTCTTTTAAAATGCCAGGGCGGTCTTCCAGGCGCAGGCCGAACTGCACCCCGCCCTGGAGGATGCCGCTGATATGCATGAAGGCCCGGAAGATATCCGATTGGGTGATGATGCCGGTCAGGTGCCCCTCGGAGTTTACCACCGGCAGCCCCGAAATGGTGTGCTCCAGCATGATCTGGGCGGCGTGCTCCACGGTGTCGTCCTGGGAGACGCTGATGGGGTTGCGGCTCATGATCTCGCTTACCTGCAACTCCGCCAGCAGGTAATAAAGTTCATGCACGTCCAAGGTGGTGGCCCGGGAAGGCGAGGCCTTCTTCAGGTCGCGGTCGGTGACCATGCCCACCAGCTTGCCCTGGCTCACCACCGGCAGGCGCCGGAAGCGGTGTTCGTTCATGATGTGGATGGCTTTGATCATGGAGGTGTCGTCACTGATGGTGATGGGGTCCTTGGTCATCCAATCCTTGATCAGCATGGTTTTCTCCGGCGAGTGGGATTTGGCAATCAAGATTTAACACAGATTCGGGGCAGGGATAAAGAAAAATCAGGGGTCAGGGGCCAGGGATCAGGGATTAGTTTCTTTCTAACCCCTGATCCCTAACCCCTGCTTCTAAATCCGCGGTTCTTCGCCCCGGGCCAGGCGCTGGAGATTTTCCCGGTGGCAGAACAAAATCAGCCCCGACAAGGCTCCGGCCAGCAGGAGATAGGCCTTGGAGGCGGAAAAGAGGCCCATGGCCACCGGGCTCAGCCAGGCGACGGTGAGGGCGCTGAGGGAAAAGATGCGGGTTAGGTACAGGGCCGCCAGGTAGACCAGGATCAGGCTGAAGGCGGCCGGAGGGCAAAGGGCCAGCATCACTCCGAAGGCGGTGGCCACGCCTTTGCCGCCTTTGAACCTCAAATAGATGGGAAAGACGTGTCCCAGGACCGCGGCCGCACCCACCAGGGCCGCGGCGTAATCCAGCCAGGGACCCAGGGGAGTGAGCCAATAGAGGGCGTGCAGGGTGGGCAGGGTCCCTTTCAAGGCATCGCCTAGCAGGGTAAGGCCGCCGCCCTTGAGGCCCAACTGGCGGTAAAGGTTGGCGGCCCCGAGATTGCCGCTGCCCTGGGAGCGGGGATCGGGCGCACCCATTACTTTTGCTACCACCAGCCCAAATGGGACGGACCCTAGCAGATATGAAAAAATCAACAATCCTAAAAAATGCGTCAGCATGTTTTCCATTTCCCGCCGTACAAAAATGGCGATTTTGGTAATATTCAATCTAAATTCAATAACAGAAAAGGCTAAGGGTATAAAGCAATTTACGGAAGGGAGAAGGGATTTTTGGAGTTACATAGGGGTAGTAGACTTGTAGAGGCGGGTT
>JAMCQY010000292.1 GCA_023381945.1 Deltaproteobacteria bacterium | reverse complement strand
ACCTCATCCTGCCCCGGGACCTGTCTCTGGAGGTTAGCCACGGTGAAATTAAGGATTTGGAGAAGATCCTGAGCGATCATTTTCAAGGCCAGGCCGACATCCTTATTCACGCCGACCCATGTACCCCTCCGGAATGCCCCATCTGCGGCCGCGAGCTTTGCGATGACCGCCGGGAAGGTCAAAAGTGGCAGCGCCTCTGGATCAGTGAAAACCTCACCTGCAGCGGCACTAGTCCAGAGCACTATCCTGCCATCCGCCGCCCCAAGCTCTGATCCGGGGCTTGGCTTTCAGAAATACCGCTGGGTAATGAAAAATCGAACAAGGGAAAAATATGGAGTCAAAACGAGTTCTAATCATCGGGGCTGTGGCCCTGGGCCCCAAGGTGGCCTGCCGCCTCAAGCGTCTGCGCCCGGATTTTCAAGTGACCATGCTGGATCAGGGGGAATATATCTCATATGGCGGCTGCGGCATTCCTTACTATATTTCCGGGGATCTGAGCGATATCAAGGAGCTGCTGAGCACCAGCTTTCATATGCTCCGCACCCCGGAGTTTTTCGAAGACGCCAAAGATGTGCGGGTCCGGACCAGGACCCGGGCCCTGGCCATTGACCGGCACTACCGGCAGGTCCTGGTCAAAAATCTGGAATCGGGCCAGGAGGAGGCCCTGCCTTACGACTATCTGGTCCTGGCCACCGGCAGCCGGCCGCGGCGTCTCCCGGTGCCTGGCGTCGACCTGCCAGGAGTGATGCACGTCGCCAGCCTCCCGGCCGCCATGGCAGTGCGGGAAATGGTCACCAAAGGAGAAGTCGGCCGGGCCGTGATCATCGGCGCCGGAGCCATTGGCTGCGAGATGAGTGAGGCCCTGAGCGATCTCTGGGGGGTGGAAACCAGCCTGGTGGAACTGGCGCCCCAGGTCCTTCCCGGCCTCCTGGACCCGGGGCTGGCCCGCATGGTGCAAAAACACCTCAGGGATAAGGAAATCGACCTCTATCTGGAGGAGCAGGTCCGCGAAATCCGCCAAAGTCCGGCTGGGGAACACCGGCTGGAAGTGATCACTAATAGTCGGACCCTGGCCGCCGATCTGGTGATCACCGCGGTGGGGGCGGCCCCCAATTCTCAATTGGCCCATGACGCCCATTTACTGGTTTCTCCGCACGGCGGCATCCTGGTCAATCGGCGCCTCCAAACCACCGACCCGCGGATTTACGCCGGCGGCGACTGCATCGATAACCTTCACTTGATCACTGGCAGGCCCGTCTATTTCCCCTCCGGGTCGTTGGCCAACCGCCAGGGCCGCGTCATTGGCACCAACCTGGCCGGGGACGTTGCCACCTTCAACGGCATTGTGGGTTCTTTTTCCTTGAAAATTTTTGACCTGGCTATTGGCGGCACCGGACTGAGCCTGACCGCGGCCCGCCGCGAAGGTTTTGACGCGGTGGGAGCCCTGGTGATCCAGGCCGACCGGGCCCACTTCTTCCCCACCCAAGACCTCATGTACCTGCAATTGGTGGTAGACCGGAAAACCCGGCGCCTCCTGGGAGCCCAGGGCCTCAGTCACAACGGCGACGCCCTGGTGGGCCGCATCAATAGCGTCGCCGCCATGTTGCCGTTCAAACCCAGCCTGGATGATCTCTCCAATCTGGAGGTGGCCTACGCTCCGCCTTTTGCCGCGGCCCTGGATATTGTCAACGCCGTGGCCAACACCGCGGAGAACACCCTGGACGGCTTCAATAAAAATATCGATGTGGCGGAATTTGAAAGATGTTTTCTAACGGATCAAGCCAACGACGCTATTTGCCTGGACGTGCGGGGAGCGCAAAATGCCGCGCCTTACGTGGACCTGTTCGGCCAGCGCTGGCGCAACATCCCGCAAGAAACCCTGAAACACCGTATGAAAGAAATCCCTAAGGACAAGCGCCTCCTGGTGGTGTGCAACTCCGGGGTGCGCTCCTACGAGGCCCTGCGGCAACTGGAGACTGCCGGGTTCTGCCACGCCGTCAACCTGGCCGGCGGCGTGGCGGCCTTGAAAAAATCGGGATTGCTGGAATTGAGCGAACCAGGGGATAAAAGTAAAGAAGAATAAGGGTAGCACTGGCTTTCCAGCCTGTCCCTCATCCGGGCCATAGCCTTCCGGGGAATATTAGGATATTGACATAGCCGGAGCGCTTAATCATGAAAATGGCAAAATTTTTATGCATTTCCCTGATGGTCCTGGCCCTGGCCGCCGGCCCTGCCCTGGCAGCCGGCCAGCCGAAGCCACAAACCACTTGTCCGGTTCTGGGCGGCAAGATCAATAAGCAATTTTATGTTGATTATCAAGGAAAACGCGGCTATCTCTGCTGTCAGGGCTGCGAAGCCCAGTTCAAAAAAGACCCGGAGAAGTACATGAAAAAGATTCAGGAACAGGGCATCACCCTGGAGAAATGCCCTGAGACCAGGTAATCCGGCCTTTCCTCAGAAAATGATTTGGTAGGGGCGGACCCATGTGTCCGCCCTCGATTTTTAAATCCCCTGGGACAACATCATCCTGCAAAAATCATGGAGAACAGCCGCCCCCGGCTGTATATTGCAGGACCGTCAGATGTCTTTTTATTGTTTCCGCCAGGCTTCCCAATAGGGAGTGCCTTGTGGATCACGTAAAACTAATTTGTGGTCCTTGTGCGCGACTTCACCGGCCAGGAGCCTTTCCTGGCCCTCCAGTTTATAACAAAAGCCCTGGATGGTGACTTCGTCTCCCGGTTTCAGATCGGTCTCCTGGCGCTCCAGAAACCAGAGCGGGCCCAAATGGACGTGCACCTGGCCCCGGTCCGGAGTCTGTACATCCATTGCCAACCCCGGCTCCATGTCCTGCGAAAAGGTTTCTGGCCGTAGACGGGTAATGCGGCCACTGATCTTTCCCTGCACACAAGTATGTGGCTCCTGGGAGACATAATAAGGAAGTTTACGATATCCCTGGCCTCTGCCAC
>JAMCQY010000364.1 GCA_023381945.1 Deltaproteobacteria bacterium | reverse complement strand
GCAAAGACCATGGCCCGGAAAATTTGGCCATCTTGCGCCACCTGGCGACCAACATGCTTAAACGGGAAAACTCCCTAAAGGGGGGCATTCAAACCAAACGCCTCAAGGCCGCCTGGGACCATGCTTATCTGCTCAAAGTTCTTACAACGTAATTTTTACATGCGATTGCCCTGAGGGGCAGTAGAGGGGTAGTACTACTCCTCCGGCGCCTCGTCCTCGAGGGCCTGGAGATTGCGGGAGAGGCGTCCCCGGGTGCTCAGCGTGTCCAGCAGCACTTCCCGCATGATCTCGCAGGCGGTGGTAATGTCCGGAGTGGCCAAGCGGTAAAAGATGGTGGTGCCCTGACGGCGGGTGGCCAGGATGCCTTTTTGCCGCATCAGGGCCAAATGCTGGGAGAGATTGGCCTTGGGTATCCCCAAGGATTGCACCATGGCGCCCACGGAGAGCTCCCCCCATTTCAGCAGGTTGAGAATCTGCAGCCGTTTAGGATTGGCCATGAGCTGGCAAATCTCGGCCTGCAGTTCCCAGAGCCGGGCCGAGTCTTGGGAGGATTCTTCCGAAGTAGGGGCTGCTTTTGAATTGTTGCGAATCATTGCAACAATAGTACTGCTTGCCCGCTTCTTTGTCAAGGCGTAAATGCCTCCAACGGTGCAAGCTGCCTCGGGATGGCTGGACATCGGACTCCCGGCAATTATATTATGCCTCAAGTTCAACAGCCAAATTGGCAAAATGCAGTTATATTAATTTGCCGATTTCGCGATCAGACTCAGACGAGCGATGGAAGAATGGTGTGGATGTTAAAAGACCTGCGCAGGGATTTTCCGCTCCCACAAATACAGATGTCTACTTACGCCTGGCACTTTGTGGGTCAATCACGCGGTCCTTTGAGACAGCCGATAGGCATACCAGCATTGGGATTCACCTTCCATGATCTGAGCCGCCAGCGATCAATAACTGGCGGTTGCAGGGCCATGACTACTTCCGTATAATGACTACGTGCGGCCAGAAGGCTTTGCAAGTCTTCAAGAGGTATAACACTGTGAGCTGGGAAGAACTCAATCCCTGGTAGCAGAACAAACCAGCTGAATTTTGGTTTTCATATTGGTGGCATTAGACACTAATATGGGTACCTGATTTAAGGCATGTCCGCAAAACCAGAGCGCCTGTAGCTCAGTTGGATAGAGCAACGGACTTCTAATCCGTGGGTCGCAGGTTCGAATCCTGCCAGGCGCGCCAGATTTGATAAGAAAATTAGTAGATTCTAAATTAGAAGTTTTAACTAAGTTTCTGTCAGTCGTACCTTCAGTCGTACTTTCCTCCAAAAGGCCCATGGCTGCCTCGGCGGAAATCCCCAGTGACCGCAGGTAGGTATCGGTGGTTGTGGCCCGCTCATGACCCAGGATTTTCTGGATGGAGGGCAGGGAGGCGCCCCGTTCGCCCAGGGTGGAAGCGGTATGATGGCGGAGGCAATGGTAGGTGAATTCCGGAACCCCGGCGCGCCTGCACAAGGTCCCTAAAAACTTGTCTCGGTAATCATATGCCCACTTTCCAGGTTCCCCCGGATACTTTTTCAGCATGTCCTCATTAGTAAATACCCAGGGGGACTCCTTCACCTTATGGTCCCAGGCATAACGTAGGGCTCTTTCCACTTCAGGGATCATTTTGATCAGTCGCGGGGTGCGGTCCCCTCCCTTCTTCTTCCGGGTCCAAAGGCAAACGAGCCCCTTGCCAAAGAAGACATCTTCCCAAGTGAGGTGATTGATTTCCCTGACCCTGGCCCCAGTGAGCCAGATGGTTGTAAGATAGGCCCGGTCCAACGGTTTCGCCAGGAGAAGCACCTGGGCGATGTGCTCCCGCGGCGGGACATACTTTACGGCCTTCTGGTTTGGAAACTTGCTAATTCCCAGGCAGGGATTACGGGTCAGTAGGCCATCCTTGGCTGCCAGGTTGAAGGTGGCCTTGAGCAGTAGTTTGGCTTAAGTTAAGCACCCGGAGATCATTCAACAACGGGCAGACCCCGATCACTTAAAAAGCAAATACCGCTCCCAAGACAGGGCCATTGAACCAGACATTTAAGGAGAGGCCATCCGTGGAAAAACTCACATAGCGGGCGCGCCAGCCGGCATAGGCGTATATATTCTTATGGACCTTATAACCGACGTCGAGTTCCATATCCATATCAAAGTTATTGTCCTCGGCAAAGCCAAAGCCTCCGACGGTGAACCGCAGGAGGGCAACCACCTTGGGGTTGAGATACAAGCCGAGGCGCATCCCCAGGAAAGGCTCGAGGAAGGATCTTTCGATCTTGTTAACGAAAGATCCGCCTCTGGTAATGCTTAGATTTCCCAAGGGGCCGCTCAGGGTAGCGCTCAAACCCAGCTTCAAATATTGGTTGTAAAAATTATAGCGCCCTCCGCCCAGCACCTCGAAGGACAATAGCGGCAAGGGCTTGTCCCCGCTTAAGGGCATGGTTCCCACCAGGTAGCGCGGCCCGAAATCCACACTGGCAGCCCGGCTGATAAACTTGAGGTCACCGTTGAGCAGTAGGCTGGCCGGGATACGCCCCCGCGGACCCAAAAAAATGGTTTTCCCGGCGCTATCGCTGACGCTGTCGCCGATATAGAGATAATAGCTATCCACATAAATCCCCCATCTGCCCTTCCAGGCCTCGAAGCGACCCATGGCGCCGAGCGCGTTGCTAAACAGGTGGGGCACAATATCATACCAGCCCTCGCTAATCGAGGAGGTATGGCCTGAGAAAGTGGTATTGATGCTGGCCCCTGGGATCCATAAGTAGGGGGCCACAAAGAACTGCCATTCTTCTTTTTGCACCGGGACCGGCTCATCTTCTTTGGCCTGAACGGCCTCCTCCGGCGGCTTCCCGGCCTCCCCGGCGGCATATCCCGCGCTACAGGGCAACATGAGCAGTAAAGTAATGACTATAAGAGCTTTTTTCAAATTCTGCATAGTTTTCCCCTCGCGTCGAGACTATATTTCGTCCGGAAGTTGCTATGTTCCCCCACCCGGATAGGCCCGGCCGGCAAAACCAGCCGAGCCTTTCCCGTTGCTATTTCTTCAAAACCATATTCTCGCCTTTCAGGAACAACTGGGCTCCTTGGGCCATGGTCTTCATACCGGTTTCAATAACCTGGTTGCCCTGGGCGAACTTTTCAATCGCGCCGGCGCCTTCGGCCACCTTGTTGTTCATTCTCATCCCTTCTCCGATCATCTTCCCGCCGTCATTGGCCATTTTGAAGGCGTCGCTCATTTCCTTCAGGCCTTGTTTGGCCACGCTTGGGGTCGACATATTTTCCGAGAAGGTTTTGTCACCCTTGGCAAATAAGGTGGCCGCCTGGGTTTGGGTATTCCGGCCATCCTGGATGATCTTGTCGCCCTGGACCATCTTATCCTGAAAACCCATTTGCACGGCCACCAGGTCGTTCATTTCCTTGCCTTTGATGACATCACGCTGGCCGTCGTTGTACATCTTCCACCCATCCGACATCATCTTGTGGGCGTCTTTAAGCTCCTGGGCTTTCTGGGCCAGGGCCGGAGTGGCCAGGGCCAGGGCCGCAAAGGCCCCGAGGATACCGAGGATGACCATCTTGCCGACAACACCGTTTCTTTTCATACGCTCCTTCTCCTTTGGGTAGTAAATTGGGGGCACCCTGTCCGGGGGGCCCACTTGTTAAGCCCACCTGATCATCAGACTATTTGCCATTCCTTCCGGTTACTCCGAGGCGCGGTTGTTCCGCTGCGCCGCTTCGAGTTTCTTGATATCCTCGGGCGAAAGTTTCGGCCGGTCGATCGTCAAGGTGATCTTGTTAATCTTGCCAGTGAATTTGAACGGCACCTGGTAGTCTTTGTCGTCCACCGGGGTGCCGGTGTCGGAGCCGACGTCCAGGTTCTCGTCCCATTGCAGAATGAATGGTATCGTGCGCTCCATCTTCTGGGTGGCCACGTCCTTGCCGTCCACTTTGAGGACGCCGGTGCCTGAACGGCCGATGCCGCTAATGTTATTAAAGGCCAGGGTGCCCATGCCCAGGCCATCGTACTTGAAGTCAAACTCCAGGGTGTGTTTGCCGGGCGAGATCGCCTCGGGGCCTTCCCAGCGGATACGCTTCAGGTCTACCAGGTTCCAGAGGAAGACCGGCTTGCCCTTGAGCACGTAAAAGCCGTAGCCGCCGAAGCGGCCGCCCTGGGTGATGAGCATGCCCTCGGCGCCGCCCTCCGGGATCTCCACTTCGGCCTTGAAATTATATGAGGCGTTGAGAACGCTGGGCGCGTCGCCGTTGGGCGTCCCGGTGAGCGGCCCGGTCCAGGTGAAGACGTTGCGGCCGGCGGTGATGCTGGGCCGCGGCGTGATGAGGCGGGTCACCACAGTAGCGTCAAGTGGCTCCACCTGGTATTTCTTCGCCTCCCGCCAGAAAATCGCCTCCAGTTCCTTCACCTTCGCCGGATTCTTGGCGGCGAGATCCTCCGACTGGGTCCAGTCATTCTTGAGGTTGTAGAGTTCCCAGGGGTATTTGGCGGGGTCCGCGCCGACTCCGCCCGCGACTTCCCACGGCGGCCGCATCACCCGAGTGCTGGCGATCCAGCCGTCGTGGTAAATGGCGTGGTCGCCGAACATCTCGAAGTACTGAGTCTTGTGCCGTGAGGGGGCGTTGGCGTTCGATTTGTCAAAGGTGTACATCAGGCTGGCGCCTTCGATGGGCGCCTGCTTGATGCCGTCGACAATCTTCGGCGCCTTGATCTTGGTCGCCTCAAGAATCGTAGGCACGATGTCGATGACGTGGTGGAACTGGTGGCGGATGCCGCCGACATCTTTAATTACCTTGGGCCAGGCGATGCACATGCCCTGCTTGATGCCGCCGAAGTGGGAGGCGATCTGCTTGGTCCAGGAAAATGGTGTGTCGAAGGCCCAGGTCCAGCCCACCGCCATGTGGTTGTAAGTCTTGTCGGAGCCCCAGACGTCGTAGAAATCCTTTAGCTGAACATCAACCGGCACTTCGACGCCGTTGAACATGGCGACCTCGTTGGGCGTGCCCACCAGAGTGCCCTCGGCGCTGGAGCCGTTGTCGCCGCTGATGTAGATGATCAGGGTGTTATCCAACTTGCCCATGTCCTCCACCGCCTGGATGACCCGGCCGATTTCGTGGTCGGTGTACATGAGATACGCGGCGTAGACGTCCACCTGGCGGATGAACATCTTCTTCTCGTCAGCCGTAAGCTGGTCCCATTCCTTCAGTAGGTCCTTGGGCCACGGGGTCAGCTTGGCGTTGGCCGGGATCACCCCAAGTTTCTTCTGGTTCTCGAAGATTTGCTCCCGCAGCTTGTTCCAGCCCTGGTCAAAGAGATGCAAATCGGTAGCTTTTTTGATCCATTCCGGCGTCGGGTGATGCGGCGCATGCGTGGCGCCCGGCACGTAATAGACGAAAAACGGCTGATCCGGCGTCAGCGTATTGACCTGATTCATGTAAGCGATGGCTTCGTCCGCCATGGCGGTGATGAGGTTGTACTTGGGGTTGTCCAGGAATGGATAGATGTAAGTGGTGTTGCGGGCCAGATTGGCGGGCTGCCACTGGTTGGTGTCGCCGCCCATGAAGCCGTAGAAGTACTCGAAACCCATGCCGACGGGCCACTGATCGAAAGGTCCGGTGGGGGTCGCCTGGAAGGACGGCGTGTTGTGGTTCTTGCCGAACCACGAGGTGCGGTAGCCGTTGTCCTTCAGGACCTTGCCGATGGTGGCCTTGTCCCTGGTGATGATGCTGTCGTAGCCCGGATAGCCCGTGGCCTGCTCGGCGATCACGCCGTAGCCCGTCGAATGGTGGTTGCGCCCGGTGATCAGGGCCGCCCGGGTGGGCGAGCACAGGGAGGTGGAATGGAAGTTGGTGTAGCGTAGGCCCATCTTGGCGACCCGGTCCAGGGCCGGGGTGGGGATGACGCCGCCGAAGGTGCTAGGCGCGCCGAAACCGCAGTCGTCGGTCATGATGAGCAAGATGTTGGGTGCCCCCTTGGGCGGCACCACCCGGGGCGGCCACCAGGGCTTGGAACCCTTGGTGGTGCGTTCGATCTTGCCGCCGAACTTGGGTGGCGGCGGCGGCAATTGCTGCCCGCTGATGGTCGTGGTAGCACTGGGGGAACCCGGCACACCGGTGACCTGTGGGCTAACCGAGCTGGCCCACCGGTCACTTTGCGGTACGCCCTTGGGCTCGGTGAGTTCCTGGGGTACCCTGCCTGGGCCTTCCACTGCCGGTGTGGGCTGGTTAGGTGGAGCGGCCTGCTGGGCCAGGGCCGGGGCCATGGCCAGCGGCACGGCCAGAATCGCCATAAGCCATATGCAGAGAGTTTTAGAAGGTCGTCGCATCCTTCCCTCCTTTTAAAGAATGGCGGTTAGCTTCAGCGTCAGAGCCCCGACAGGAAAGGATTGATGAAGGGTATGGCTCTGTGAGTAACTTCGAACCCTTGTTAAGAGGAATAATTTAAACTTTAAGAACACTTAAAATGTTTTCAAGTGCCGATAATTATTTCCAAGGAATTATCTTTGCAGGATTAAAAGCGATACCCGGGGAGAACCTTGGGATAATGATGGGCACTGCGCAGGCGTTATAGAACGAGTATGAAGGCGGGGCCGGCCATCGAGCGTTGAAGCCTCCTATCCGATGCCAAACCGTCCTCAGCGATTGCCGGGCTTGTCTTCCTTTTGGGGTCCTGCCTGGTCCAATTTCTGTAGCGCCGCGGTAACCCTGGCCCGGTCCCGAGGCGCAAGGTTTTCCATCTGGAGCGCCTGCCTGAGCAGCGTTTCGGCCTGAGAGTGGTCCCCCCGTTCAACATAAATCTCAGATAGCAACAGGAAACCGTCAGTGAAACCGGGCTGCTGCATCAGAATATCCTGCAAAGTTGCCGCGGCATTTTTAAGGTCCCCCTGCTCCCTTTGGTAAAAGGCCAGGGTAAAGGCGTATTTGGGCTCCTGGGGATTCAGTGCCGCGGCTTTCCGGCACCAGGATAAACCCTCCGAAGGCCGGTCTTTAATGGTGAGGATGCAGAGGTTATAAGCCGCCGGGGCCATCTTGGGATCGAGCCGGAAGGCTTCCTTAAGCTCACGCTCTGCCTCTTTGCTCCGGTTCTGCTCGGCCTTGAGCAGCCCCAGATTGAAGTGGGCCGCGGGATTATCCGGGGCAATTTTGATGGATTTTGCGAGGGACTTTTCAGCCTCGCTGTTGTCGCCCAGTTGGGCGTAAGCCATGGCGGCGTTGACCATTACCATGGCCGCCCGGGGCTCGAGCCTGAGAGCGGTGTCGTAAGAAGCCAGGGCTTGTCTGGCGTCGCCCCGGTTAAGGTAATAGTTGCCCAGGTTGTAATGGGAGGACCACTGATCCGGGCGGGCCGTAAGAGAAGCCAGGTACTCGCCGGTGGCCTGCTTCACCTTAACCTGGTCCTCATCCTGAAGCCACCCTGCAGGATAACGGGATAGGGAAGCCGCAGCCCTGATCCGCACCAAACGGTAGTCATCTCCAGCCGCCGTTGCCAGTGCCTGGAAGCTATCTTTGCCTGGCCGGACCGAGAGAGCTTCAGCCGCCGCAGCCCGCACCAGGGGCGAGGGGTCCTGGATTGACTTGAGCAAAGTAAGGCGAACCTGCTCATCCGTAGCGGCCATGGTCAGGCGGATAAGGGAAGCGGCGAAGACCTCATCCCGCTCCTGACTGGTGATATAGGCCAGCATTTCCGGGAGTTTTTGCCAGTCGCGCTTCCGGGCTGCCTCAATGAGACCGGCCCGCAGAAGAAGCGGGGACTGGTAGTCCCGGGTCCGCCACTGCCGCACGTTCTGGTCGGCCCAAGCTGCGTTTTTATCCTTATGGCAAAGATTGCAGGCGTTGGGCGAGCCGAAAGCCATGGTCGCGGCCGGCGCCGGCGGCAGCATGGAGTGGTCGCTCCGGTTCATGCGGGCAAACGCAGTCATGGGCATATGGCAGGTGACGCACCTGGTGGGCGTCCCCGGCTTATCGGCCGGGTGATGGATGTGCTCCGCGGCCTTGGCCACCCGTTCGGCGTGGCAGGGAAGGCAGGCCTCGTTGGCTTTGGCTTCGTCTTTAAAGCGGTAGCGGCCGCTGGAAGTGTGGCACTTGAGGCAATGCAATTTTCCGGATTTGACGCAGGGACTCATGAGCCAGGTGGTATAAGTATAGTTCTCCCCCAGGTCCCGTCCGTCAGGGTAGTAGTCCGGGTTCTCCAGAGTTGCCAGGTCGAAGTGGTCAAAAAACCGGTTCCCCGGGGGAAAAGTCGTGGTCAGGGGGGACCCTTTGGCATGGCAGGAGCCGCAGGCCGCGTTGTGCTGCTCAGAGGTGAACTTCTTGACGCTGATGATCTTTAGATCCGGGGGGGTCTGGCCCCTCGGCGCGGCTTGCATCACTTCGTTGTGTTCCTTGGAGGGGCCGTGACAGGTTTCGCAATTGATGCCCGCTTCTGCCCAGGTAGTTCGGTAGGTGTCGGTTTTCAGGTCAAAGTTGGTGCTGAGCTGGCTGACGTGGCAGTTGAAGCAAGCGGTGTTGAAGGTGTAAGGCCACTCCTTCCAGTGGACCGGCTCCTCGGGCGGCCCGGAGCCGAAGTGGCGCACTCCGCTGGCTGCGGTATCAAACCACTGTTTGCTGCGCACATCATAAGCCACCGGCAGGGTCTGCAGGCGGCCCCGCTCCAAAGGGGTCAGGAAATAATAGACGTTCTTGCCACCCATGGCGTGGAGAATGGGGTATTTTTTCTTCTTGCCTTTGGGACCGGTTTCCAGGACCAAACCGGCCGAGGGGCCAATGTCGGCATGGTATCGATGCTTGCCGATGGCCAGGTCTTTGGCCTGGGGGGAAAGATTGGCCCGGGCGAACTCCGGGGTGTATGGCTGCATAGCCAAGCCGTGCCTGGAGGTGGACCAAAGCTGGTAAAACTTGCCATGGCATTCGATGCAGCTCTTGGAGCCGGCGTATAGGGAGAGTTCCATGGGAGGGGCTGGGTCGGTGGGATGGGCCAACCCGGAGCAATAACTGAAAATCAAAACGGCCATGGCCGCCACCCTGACGATTAGCCGGCAAGAACCTGTCATAAGACCAACCCCGCAGCACTTCTACCGAAGGCAAATTTGAGCCTCTGGCCTGAATAACCCCGGCAATCTCCTCAGAGAGCCCGCCGAATCACTCCATCTCTCCCGTCTCCCCCCACCAGCCTGGCCCCCAGGTATTCCAGTCCCAGGCAGCCATCTGGGCGGCCTGGTAGCGCTCGGCGGCCATCTGGGCCTGGGCCAGCAGGTTTTGGAAGTTCTGATAATTTTGCTGGTTGCCGCGATAGAGGCAGCCGCAGCCGCTGGCGTCGGCATAGACATAGTAGACCTTTGTGCCCTTGCTGATCAAGAAGATTTGCTTCTGGGGCATATTGTTCAGCCGCGCTTTTTGGGCCGGGGTGGTGGGGTAGATTTGCTTGAAGCCGGCGGCGGACAGCAACTGTTCGGCAGTTTGTGGCGGGGGCACCTGCTGGCTAATTGGGGGGCCGCCGGCGGCGGTGCAGCCCATTAGAAAGAAGCCCAGAACAACCAGAAACATTCCATTTAGCCACCGCCCATGGTCCGATAAAGGTGTCCAATTTGGTCTCATAGTCCCCTCCTCGGTTGTTGAATAATTATTGATAGTTATTGCCTTGGGTTCTTGCAGCCGGCATCGCCATCCGGCGTCCATTATTCCAAGATCGGTTTCTTGACTAAGTTAGGAAGCACCGGCTTAAAGATGAAGCGGATGTTGAAGCGCTGACCGAAATCATCCGGGTGCGCCGCCATCCATTGGAACTCCAGGGCCATGGAAATGGGCGGCAGCCCCGGATGGATGCGGAACGTTCTGCCGACCCCGATTCCGATGGGGAAAGTCAGGGAGTTGCCGCCGGTGGCCCGCCAATTGACCAGGACGTTGGGGGTCATCTGGATTTGCCAAGCCTCCGGCAGCATGCGCACCAGGACGTACTGGAGGTTCATTTGATTAGTCACCGGAGTTTGGTGGGTGCCTGTCAGGGACCACCAGTTCTGGACAAAGATGAGGCCTATCCAATTTTTCGTAAGGAAACCCGCTACTCCTGACGGCCCCATCTGAAACTTGCCCTGCCCCAAGTCCAGGGTGCTGGCTGTGGGGAAAATGAAGGTAGGTCCCACCCCCAGGATCCATTTCTGAATGTTTGGAGAGAGCAAGGCAACGAAGGCCATATCCCCCATACCCGCGGTGCGGCCCCAGTCGAGCGTCCCGATACTGGTATTCACCCCCCGGATATAGGGGTTGGACAGGAACGGGATCACCGGCCGGGGAATCAAGTTCCAGTCCTTGGTCAAGGGAATGGGCAAGACCGGCTGGAAGTTGAAGGTGAACTGCCCGCGGTAGGACGGGGAGAGGTTGCCCTTGAGAAAGGTCATGTTGCTCTGGGTGGTGATGTTCCAGATGGAACTGACCGGGTTGTTGAGCTGCTTGCCACTTCCTGCATGTCCTCGGGCTTAGTGGCTTCGGAAGCATCTTTAAGGTCGATGGCAGCCAGCCCGGCCCTGGCGCCTCCGGCTATGAGGAGGCCCAGAGTCATCGCCGTTAACAGGTTGAGTAAACTCCTCCTTGTTTTCATCCCCTCTTCCTTAATGCTGACTAGTCGCCTCCCGGTAATGCAATTCTTCTATGCTGAGCGTTGCTGTGATCTTCAGTCCCTTCACGGCGCTCCTCCCTACTCCCAGGAGAAGATCTTCTTCCAATCATTCTTCATTGAGATAACGACCCAGCCACGCTTCTTCGCCTCGTCGTATAATGTCTGGCTGAAGGTACCCACCTTGGTATCCGGCAGTCCCTCGGCAGGACCGTAGGCATACTCGCGCTTGGCATCGTCGTGCAGGACGAGCATCGCGAGCCGGGGGCCTTTCTCCGCGGTGGTCCACTCCAGCATCTCCCGGTCGCCGCCGGAGTTCCCGAAGGCAGCAAAGGGGCGTTTGCCAATGAATAGATTGATCCCTATGGGCTTGCCGGTCTTGTCGTCGATGAAAAACACCTTGGGCAGCCGCATCAGCACCGGCTTGCCGTCCTGGTATTCATACTTAGTGGCGATGCTGGAGCCCACCACTTGCTCCGGCGGCACGCCGTAGACCTTCTCACTATAGACGCGGACAAACTCCTGGCCACCACCAGTGACGATGTAGGTCTTGAAACCGTTGGCCCGGAGATATTGCATGACTTCCAGCATGGGCTGGTAAATGAGTTCGGTGTAGGGCCGCTGGAAGCGGGGGTGCTTCGCCTTGCCCAGCCATTCCTGGACAATCTTGAGAAATGCATCGGTGGTCATGCCCGCATGGGTGACCCCGATGATTTTGGCCCAGTCCTGCTCGGTGAACCTGGCCATGGTCTCCCGGCCGTTGGTGAGAACCGCTTTGAAGGGCTGTTTGTTCTTCCACTCCGGATGTTTGGGAGCCAATTCATGCACCCGGTCCAGGGCAAATATGGCCTGGGTATACAAAGGATGCGACACCCACAAGGTGCCGTCCTGGTCAAAGGTGGCGATGCGGTCCGCCGGCGGCACGTAGGCGGAGTTGGATTTATCGGTGACCTTTTGGACAAAGCTCAAGATGGCCTGCTTGGCTGGGCTCTCGTTCCAAGAGGCCAAAGGGTCCTGGGCCAGGGCCGGGTTGCTTAGAGCCAGAGCGGCAAAGGCTCCGATAATGCCAATGACAACAATCTTGCCAAAAACACCGCTTTTTTTCACCCGCTCGTCTCCTGGTTGGTATGATGGGGGCGCCCCTGGTCGGGGCGCCCGCGTTCTAACTCGCTCGCCTCAGGTGGCTAGTCGCTTGGGTGACCGGCCGCTTGCACCTGCTTCAGGATCATGTCCAGGTTGTAGGTCTCGGGAGCCTGCAGCGGCGGGAACGTTTTGTACGACATCAGCTCCTTCTCCCACAACATTTGGCCGATGGGGAGGATGTTCCAGTCGTAGAGATAGGCGGTGCTCGGAGCGGCCAGGGCACCGCCAAGGCCCATCACCGTCTTTTGACCGGATATCCCGGCGGCCTGCTCGAAGGGATCGCGCTTGATGTTCTGGATCATGGTCCAGTGATAGCTGACCAGGGGCTCGAGCCAGCCGGGCGCCCCGCCCTGCGACATGGTGTAGTAGAATTTCCAGTTCTTGTAACGCACCGCGGACGGCGTCGCGCCCGAGTAGTAGAAGAAGTAGTCGCGCGCCGATTTCTCCGACTTGCCTTCGAGATAGGCCAGTTGGTTGACGCCGTCCAGCGTCGTCTTGACGATGCCCGGGTACTTGCCGGCCTCGATCTGCTTCTTCAGATCGTTGCCCTTGGGACCGCCGGCAATCTCTACCAATGTCGGCAGCCAGTCCAGGGCCGCAAAGAGTTCCTTCTTGATCGTACCCGGCTTGATGTGACCCGGCCAGCGGACCACGCATGGAGCGCGGTAACCGCCTTCCCAGGCCTCGCCCTTCTGACCCTTGAAGGGCGTGATGCCGCCGTCGGGGAAGGTGACCGTCTCGGCGCCGTTGTCGGTGGTGAAGACAATGATGGTGTTGTCAAGCTCACCCATGTCCTCGAGCTTCTTGAGCACCAAGCCGATGTTGTCGTCCATCTGCTTCATGCCGGCTTCGTTGATGCCCCAGTCCTTGCCGCCCTTCACACCCAGCATGGCCAGGTACTTGTCCGACAGCATGGTCGTGATGTGCATGCGCGCCGGGTTGTAGTAGCAGAAGAACGGCTTGCCGGTCTTCTTGGGGTCGTTCCGGTCGAGCCAATCGATGACGTGGGCCGAGATTTCCTCGTCGATGGTTTTCGACCGCTCCAACGTCAGGGGGCCTTCGTCCTTGCCCGTTTGGTTTTTCGCCGTGCCGTCAGGGGACTTCATCCAGAGCAACGGGCGCGGCGGTGCCAGGCAGACGCCTTCTTTAGGGGAAATCGCCCCCGGGGTTTCCGGGATGCCGGGAATGGGCGCCATCTTCATAGGCGGCGCGATGCCTTGCTCGGTCGGGCTCTTGTTGATGTCCGGGAAGCTCACCTGCTGCATGGCGTCCAGGTGGTACAGATAGCCCCAAAACTCCTGGAAGCCGTGAGCCGTCGGCAGGGCATCCGGGTGGTCGCCCAGGTGGTTCTTGCCGAACTGACCGGTGGCATAGCCCAGGTCCAGCAGGAACTTGGCGATGCAGGGAGTGCCGGGTCGTAGGTACGACGGGCTGCCGGGCAACTGCGGCGGAATCATGCCCGTGCGTAGCGGATACATGCCGGTGACGAAGGCATTGCGCCCGGAGGTGCAGCTCTGCATGGCAACGTAGTCCATGAAAATCGCACCATCGTTCGCCAGGCGGTCAATGTTCGGCGTCTCCCCGACCATCAAGCCCCGGTGATAGCAACTCGGCTGCATCCAGCCAATGTCATCGCCCATGATGAACAGGATGTTGGGCTTCTTGTCCTTGCCTTTTTCCTGGGCCGCCGGACCGGCAGCTGATTTCTTGGGTTTTTCCTTTTCTTGGGCCGCGGCCGGGCTGACCACTGCGGCCAACAGCGTTAGGGCCAGTACCACCACCACCAAGACTGCCAGGATTGTTTTGGATAGTCGCTGCATCTGTTCCTCCTTTTAGAGAACGGCAGTTGACTAAAAATTCTGACAATTACTTGTTTTTTCGCAGCACCTAATGGTAATTCCAGGTCTGATCCGCAATTGCCGCAGGTTATGGTCGGCCCAGAAAACTGATAAATTAGGAAGCCTCTTGCAAAAGTCTCTTTTAGGATCGATTTATTGAAAACATAAGCCTCATCGGTGCGCCTGTGCTAAGGTGAGTTTGCGAGAAAACACCACAGCCTTGGAGGGACCGATGAAGCTTGGAGACAGAGTATCATGGTTAATGGGGACTTTACAACGGTATCTATTCCCTCGCCTGGAAGAATGTGGCGAGCGCCCCTTAACCGAGAAAGAGCAACAATTAGCCAGCATCCTGGAAGTGCTCCAAATCGAGAAATTTGTCGGTCGGCCCCCCAGGAGATTTGGCCGGAAACCGTGGGAGCGCCCCGCCCTGGCCCGGGCCTTTGTGGCCAAGGCGGTGTATAACCACGCCCACACCCGCGCCACCATCGAAGCCTTGCAGGGTTCCCCAGGCTTCCGGCGCCTCTGCGGTTTTGTGAGGCTGGCCGACATCCCCTCCGAGGCCACCTTTTCTCGGGCCTTTGCGGAATTTGCCCGGTTGGGACTGGGGGAGAAGGTCCATGCGGCCTTGGTGGCAGAGTGGGTGAAACCGGAGTTGGTGGGGCATATCAGCCGGGATGCCACCGCCATCGAGGGGCGGGAGAAACCCGTGGTGCAGCCGCAGCCCGCTAAACCGGCGCCCCGAAAAAGAGGCCGCCCGCGGCGGGGGGAGGTGCGGGAACCTAAACCGGAAACCCGGCTGGAGCGCCAGGTCCGGCAACCGGCGGCGGAGGCCCTGGGGGAGTTGCCGGCGCACTGCGACGTGGGCCGCAAGAAGAACTCCAAGGGTCATAAGGCCACCTGGATCGGCTACAAACTGCACGCCGACGTCAATGACTGCGGCTTGCCCATCAGCGTGGCCTTGACTGCGGCTTCGGTGCATGACAGCCAGGTGGCCATCCCGCTGATGAAGCTGACCAGCGAACGGGTGGATTACCTGTATGATCTGATGGATGCGGCTTACGACGCCAAACCGATCTACGAGGTAAGCCGCAGCCTGGGGCACGTCCCCATCATCGACAAAAATGGCCGGGGGCGAGACGTCATCCCCCTGGCTCCCCATGAGGCGGCCCGGTACAAAGAACGGACGGCCTCGGAGCGGTTTAACGGCCGCCTGAAAGAGGAGTTTGGCGGCGGCAACGTGATGGTGCGGGGCGCTCAGAAGGTTGGGCTCCACCTCATGTTTGGCGTCATCGCCCTGTTTGCCGACCAGTTGCTTAAGCTGATAAGCTGAGCATCCCAAGGCTGGCCGGGATTTGGCAAGGTTATCCGGGGAGCGGTCTGTCCTGGAGTCGCTAAAAGCGGCTCGATTTTT
>JAMCQY010000307.1 GCA_023381945.1 Deltaproteobacteria bacterium | reverse complement strand
AGATAGAGCATGTTCTCTTTCTGGCCGAAGAAGACGTCGTCCAGGACCGGTTTCACCAGGTAGGCCAAAAGCGCCGTCAGGCCCGAGACGCCCAGCATGGCCAGGATGGCAGCGGTCATGCGGAGCTTATGGGGCTTGAGATAGGTGAGGAGGCGCAGATATAAGCGCAGGTCGTCTTTGTACATAGAGGCAGTTTTTAGTTTCGAGTTTTAAGTTAGTTAAAAGAAAGAATAGATTGCGTCCAACAAGTTGAGCGGGCGAATCGCAAAATCGTTTATTTTTCAATATATAACCTATTAAATGAGGATTTTCCATCAATTTCGGGAAGCCGGGGGGAGGGGACGAGAGAAGAAGGCAGGCAGGGCAGGCAGCCAGGTCTGCCCTGCCATGAAGAATGGCATATTCTCTAGGGCATTTTCCAGGTGAACTGATATTTGAAGGTGGCGGGATCCAGCCAGTCGATGGTTTGGCTTCCCACCTGGGCAAAGGGATAGCCGAAGGTGTTGAGGGGCTCGCCGTTCTGGGGCGGGTTCAGGACCAGATCCCGGCCCATGGCGAGCTTGATCCGGTACTGGTCGAGGCCTCCCCAAAAATATTTTTCATAGGTTTTCGCCTTGGGATCTTCCGGTTTCAACTTCTCAACCAATATGGCTTTGCGCACGTCGGCCGGGTCCACCGGCACCCAACCATATCCGGGCAGGTGGAATTCCGCCCAGCAATGTTGGCTTTGGGTGAGATCTTCCTGGGGTTTCTTGCCCAGACGCAGGCCAAAGACTTCCCGGGCCGGGACTCCGGCGGCGCGGGCCAGGGCTACGAACACCGAAGAGATGTCGGTGCATTTGCCGCCGGGTTTCTTCAGCAAGGCACAGACATCTCCAGTGCCGCAGCCCCGGGTGTCCGGATCGCGGTACATATTTTTGCAAACCCAATCATAAATGGCCCTGGCTTTGCCCCGCACCGTTTTTTGCCCCTTGGTGATGGCGGCGGCCAACTCCTCGACTTTGCCGCCGGTGGGGGCGAGCCGGGTGGCTTGGAGATAGGGGCGGTAATCGGCCTGATCCCAACAAGGTTCTTGGGCGGGGAAATCGCGGCGTGCCAGTTCCTGCCTCTGGGCCTTAAAGGACAGGTCAAGTTTGCGGCTCTTGGCGCCCTTGTCCCAGACGGCAAAGAGAATGGGATTGCCATGCCCAGGACCAGTATAGACCGCGACGGTGTGGTAGTCGCCGGTGACTTGGATATCGCTGATGAGTTGGTCTTGATCGGAAACCGGATAGGGAATCCACAACTTTATCTCTTCGCCGGAAGGTTGACTCGACAGGTCAAAGTGCATGGTGACCAGGCCCGACTGACTGGCGGACCAGGACGGGGCGGCGGAAATCAGGGTCCCCAGGACCCCGAGCCAAACGATCAGTTTCCACATATTTCCTCCATAAATTGTAATACGCACCGCCTTCAAAATGGCGGGCGAGACGCCCGCCCCACTAAACCTTTTTATGATTTTGAGAGAGCCAAAGGCTCATGAGCGACTGCTCTGAAAATGCGCGTCTCGCGCCTCAAATATGGTGCTTTAGATGCACTTTACGCATTTACGGATTTTTCGCCATATAGGGCGGCGCCCAGGGCGCCCACCAGGTCCGGCTGCTCCGGGACAATGACGGGCAGCTGGAGGGTCTCTTCCAAAAGCTTCACGACGCAGGGGTTGTGGGCCACGCCGCCGGCGAAGCACAGCGGCGGGGTCAAGCCCACCCGGCGCAACATGGCCGCGGTGCGCTGGACAATGGCCAGGTGGAGGCCCAGGGCGATATTGGCGGCGCTTTCGCCCCGGGCCATGAGGGAGGTGGCCTCGCTTTCTGCGAACACGGTGCACATGCTGTTGATCTGGAGGCGCTTGCCGGCCCGGAGGGCAAAGACGCCGAAGTCCTCCAGATCGACCTGGAGAGCGGTGGCCATGAACTCCAGGAATTTGCCGGTGCCCGCGGCGCAACGGTCGTTCATGTCGAATTTCAGCACCCGGCCGTCCGGGGCCAAGGCAATGGCCTTGGTATCCTGGCCGCCGATGTCCAAGATGGTGCGGGCCTCGGGGCACAGGTGGTGCGCTCCCAGGGCGTAGGCCTGAATCTCGGTGATGACGGTGACCTGACGGTCCGGAAAGTTGTCCCTCAGGAGTTTGCGGCCGTAGCCGGTGGCCACCATGGGGACGCCGTTAACCGACTGCAGCAAACGGCGGCATTGGGCCAGGGGATCGAAGGTGGTGGGCAGTTTGGCCATATCCACCAGCCGGCCCGCTTCCAGGAGAACCAATTCGATGGAGCGGGAGCCGATGTCGAGACCGGCGATTTTATTAGCTTTGTTCAAAAAACGTTATCCTCGAAAAAGTGAGCAGCAAGCAGTAAGCAGTAAGCAGTAAAAGCAAGGGCACAGAGGAATCCTTTGTAACTGCTCACTGCTCACTCCTAATGAATCATTTCCACAAAGGCTTCCACCCGGGTTTTGAGCTGTTCTACGTCTTCCATGCTGTAATCGGTCTCGATGCTGAGCATGGGGATGCCCGCCGCGGTTAGAGCCTTTCCCACCTTGAGGGCCTCCATGGCGTAAGGCTGACAGAAGGTGAGGCCGTAATGGATGACGCCGTCGGCCTTCAGGTCGCGCGCCATGGCCACGACGTGGTCCAGACGCTCAGGGTTGGGGGTGAAGCAGGCGCAGTCGATTTTCATATAGCGATCGACCACGGCATCCAGCATCTCCTCCATGGTCTCGCCGGACTCATTCACCAGGTCCCGGGTGCTGCGGGCGCCGATGCAGGATTCCTCGCCGACGATGACCGCGCCGGAAGACTCTACAATATAGGGGAGCTTCCAGTTGGGCACGGCCATGGGGCAGCCGGAAAGCAGCAGGCGGGGGGTATTCTTCGGGGCCACGCCTGCGCCTGCCTGCACCCTGGACTCCAATTCATCGCAGAGCTGGCTGATTTTGCCGGTGAAGCGTACCGGATCGTCATAGAAGCTGATCT
>JAMCQY010000195.1:2625-3038 GCA_023381945.1 Deltaproteobacteria bacterium | reverse complement strand
CGGAAGGTGGAGACCTCGACGATGCGGCCGCCCCGGAAGAAAACCTGCACCAGCCGAAAGCGTTTACCGATGATGCGGCTGTTGCGAAAAAGCTTGCGCAGTTCCCCGGGCCGGGCATTGGTGACTATGTCGAAATCCTTGGGCCTCTTGCCCAAGAGCAGGTCCCGGACGCCGCCACCCACCAGATAGGCGGTATAGCCGGCGTGGTACAGCCGGTATAGGACTTTCAAGGCTTCCAGATCGATGTCTTTACGGGAAACGGTGTGTTCGGGCCGGGGGATGATGCGGGGCTCGGGCAGCGCAGATTCTGGGACGTCAAACCGCATAAAGAAATTATAGCCGAAATTTCCTAATTTATTAACCTCTTATTCCTTGTTTACGTCATTTCCAGCGCCAGCCGTCCCATCACCCCC
>JAMCQY010000195.1:0-2615 GCA_023381945.1 Deltaproteobacteria bacterium | reverse complement strand
TGGAAGACCTGAAGGCCGGTCGAATCCATATATTTCTAAACTGTTAGAGGTATAATGAAAAATTGGAGATGACTCCGGGGCAGAGAAGGCTGGTGCTGGCCCTGGCCACCTGGGGAGGAGCCGGATGCCTGCCGGTAGCTCCGGGCACCTGGGGAACTCTGGCGGCCCTGCCCCTATGGTGGGGGTTGGCACATTTAAGTCCCTGGGGCTACGGCCTGGGGACGGCCGCGGTGTTGCTCCTGGCACTAAAGGCCGCAGGCCCGGCTCAGGCCTATCTGGGGAGAGCCGACCATCCGGCCATCGTCATCGATGAAGTCGTGGGTCTGCTGATCACCCTGGCCGGCGTCCCCTTATCCTGGCAAAATGCGGCTGCGGGTTTCGTCATTTTTAGAACACTGGACATCCTGAAGCCCCCGCCCATCCCCTGGTTTACTGCTGGAGATTCTGGCGGCCTGGAAGTGGTGGTGGACGACGTGCTGGCGGGGGTGATGGGACGGCTGGCGCTGGAATTGGTTCTGATATATTTAGGATAAATAGACTCACCGCAGAGGCACAGAGGACACAGATATTTATAAGTGGTCAGTGGCCAGTGGTCAGTGATCAGTTAAAGAAATTCTGTTATTCCGGCCACTGGCAACAGGGAACTGGCTACTAACCATGCAAGGTGAAATCATCGCCACCGGCGCCGAACTGATTAGCGGGCGGGTGGCCGACTTAAATGCGCGCTACGCCGCCCGAAAGCTTTATGAAGCTGGGATCGCGGTGCAGCGCATCACTATTTTGGGAGATGAGCCCCCGTTATTTGGGGAGCTGTTGCTCCAGGCCCTGGACCGTTCAAAATTCATCATCATTACCGGAGGCCTGGGGGCAACCGATGATGATCTGACCGCGGCCGCGGCGGCCGAGGCATTGGGGTTGCCGCTTATACATGACGAGGGGCTGCTGGACCGCCTCCACCGCTATCTGGAGAAGCGTCAGATTCCGTGGCTGGAGCGTTACGGCCGCCTGGCCCTCATTCCCCAAGGCGCGGTAGTGTTGGATCCCGGAGGCATGGCCTGCGGTTTCAGCCTGCAGCAGGACGGCGTCCAGCTCTTTTTTCTGCCCGGGGTGCCCACGGAAATGCGGAGCATGTTCGACGAATACGTGCTCCCCAGGTTGCTGGAGTTGGCCGGAGACGTGGGTTGCTTGGCCCAGCGCACCCTGCGGCTGTTCGGCATTCCCGAAACCCAGTTGCAGGAGGTGATTTCGCACCTTGCCGAGTTTCAAGAGGGAGTGGGCGTCGGCTATTATCCCAATTTCCCGGAGAATCACCTTACCCTGACCGTGCATGGCCGGGATCCGCAGGTTTTGGCCGATACCCTGGACCGCCTCACCGCGGCTCTGGCCCGGGAGGTGAATGATGCCCTGCTGGGGCCGGAAGAGGTGCCGCTGGAGGAACTGGTAGGCCGGCAATTGCAGGAAAAACATTTGACCCTGGCCCTGGCCGAGTCCTGCACCGGCGGCCTCATCGGCCACCGGGTCACCAGCGTGGCCGGGTCTTCGGACTATTTCTTAGGCGGGGTGGTCTCCTACAGCAACGAAGCCAAATCCGAGCTGCTCCACGTGGACCCGGAGGTCCTGGCCCAGTTTGGAGCGGTGAGTCCCGAAACGGCACGGGACATGGCCATCGGGGCGCAGGCCGCCTTTGGGGCTGACCTGGGCCTGGCGGTTACCGGCATCGCCGGCCCCACCGGCGGCAGCCCCGCCAAGCCGGTGGGCACGGTGTACATCGCCCTGGCCACTCCGGAGGAGGTGGAGGTCTGGCACTACCGCTTCCACGGCAACCGGGAAGCCGTCAAAATCCTGTCGGCCCAGACCGCTTTGGACCGGCTGCGAAGGAAGTTGAAAAGATAGTAGTCAGTGATCAGTGGCCAGTAAAAACCAGGCAGTGTGAAATCTTTACTGCTCTGAAGATGGTTTTGCACGCCAAAGCCGATAGTCCATCAGCAACGTAACGATTTAACTCCCTCCCCCTTGAGGGGGGAGGGTTGGGGAGGGGGTGGGGTCATCTGTGCACCTGCCACAAACGAACGCCACCCTCCCCCTACCCCTCCCCTCAAGGGAGGGGGAAAAATCCGGGTCTTGCGGCATCGGAATGAAAATGGCAAATTTACCCTATTTTAAGCTGAAAGCTAACTGCTGAAGGCTGAGAGCTAAAAAATGATTCGCTGTTTTTTAGCCATTGACCTGCCCGAAGACCTGCGCCCCCAACTGGCCCTGGTGCAGGGGGAATTGAAAAAGAGCCAGGCCGACGTGCGTTGGGTGCCGCCGGGCAATATCCATATTACCCTGAAATTTTTCGGGAACGTCACGGATGCAGAGGTTCCAAACATCATTGCCGCGGCCCGGGAGGTGGCGTCCGGGCAGGCGCCCCTGACCCTCAAGGTCAGCGGGGCCGGGGCCTTTCCCAGCGTCCGCAGCCCCCGGGTGGTCTGGCTGGGGCTGGGCGGGGATATGCTCCCCCTGGCCCAGTTTTTCCACCGGCTGGAAAAAGCCTTCGCGGCGCTGGACTACCCGCCGGAGGGCCGGGCCTTCAATCCGCACCTGACCCTCGGCCGGGTGCGCTCACCGGAGGG
>JAMCQY010000244.1:1095-3067 GCA_023381945.1 Deltaproteobacteria bacterium | reverse complement strand
GCCGGCCTTGCTGCCTTCCCATACCATGGTGACCTTCGCCATCGAGCCCAAAAAGCAGGGAGAAGAAGATAAGGTCTTTTCCTCCTTCTCCAAGTTGATCGAAGAAGACCCGTCCTTGTCAATCACCCGTAACGCCGAAACCAAAGAGATCCTTGTTTCCGGCGTGGGTGCGGTGCACATTGAAGCCACTGCCGAAAAGATGAAACGCAAATTCGGGGTGGAGCTCAATCTGAAGCCGCCCAAGGTGCCGTACCGGGAGACTATCAAAGCCACTGTTAAGGTCCAGGGCAAATATAAGCGCCAGTCCGGCGGCCGGGGCCAATACGGCGACACCTGGTTAGAGCTCGAGCCCCTGCCTAAAGGCGCAGGTTTCGAGTTCGTCGATAAGATCGTCGGCGGCGCCATCCCCCGGAATTTTATTCCCTCGGTGGAAAAAGGCATCGTCGAAGCCAAGAACGAAGGCGTCCTGGCCGGCTTCCCCTGTGTGGACTTCCGGGTCACCCTCTATGACGGCTCCTTCCACGACGTCGACTCCTCCGACATGGCCTTCAAGATCGCCGGTTCCATGGGCTTTAAGAAGGGCTGCGAACAGGCCAAGCCCACCTTGCTGGAACCCATCATGAAGATGGTGGTGACCGTGCCCGAAGACAACATGGGCGACATTATCGGCGACCTCAACGGCCGCCGCGGCCGGGTCCTGGGGGTCGAAGCCGAAGGCAAGATGCAGGTTATTACCGCCCACGTGCCCATGATCGAGGTGCTGCTCTACGCCCCGGATTTGATCTCCAAGACCGGCGGCCGGGGCACCTATGCCATGGAGTTCGACCATTACGAGGAAGTCCCGCCCCAACAGGCCGAAAAGATTATCGCCGAGGCCAGGGCCGCAAGAGAAAAGGAATGATGTTTTGAGGGAGAGGGCCAGGGGCCGAGGGCCTCTGCCCACTCCGTCAAACTCCCTCCGTCAACCCTCATATATTTTTTTGAAAAGTTTATTCGCCTGTTGCTAATGTTAGCTTATGAGTCAGCCTTCTTCCCCAAACCGGACCGGCAAAATCCACGCCGTCTCCGTCAGCGACCGCAAAGGGGTGGTTAAACATAACGTCCCCGAAGCCCGTCTTTTGGTGGAGCACGGCCTGGAAGGCGACGCCCACGCCGAAGGCGGCATCCGCCAGGTAAGCCTGCTGTCGCTTGCCAGTATCGACAAGATGGTGGCTATGGGGGCGAAGGTTAAACCGGGCGATTTCGCCGAAAACCTGACGGTGGAGGGCCTGGAAGTGATGACCTTGCCAGTGGGCACGCGCCTCCGGGTTGGAAATGACGTGCTCCTGGAAATTACCCAGATCGGCAAGTCCTGCCACAAGGGCTGCGCCATCCGGGAATTGGTGGGCGACTGTGTCATGCCCCGGGAAGGCGTCTTCGCCCGGGTGCTCAAAGCGGGTGTCGTGAAGTTGGGCGACGCTGTCGAGGTGCTGGATGTTCCGGGCGGGGATTCTGACGGTCAGTGATAAAGCTTACGCGGGCGAGCGAGCCGACACCGCCGGGCCGGAATTGGGCCGGCTGCTGCCGGAGCAGCAATTTGAAGTTGCGGCTACCGCCATCGTGCCCGATGAGAAGGAGGCCATTGCCGCCCTGCTGAGGGAGTGGTGCGACTGCCAGGCCATACACCTGATCCTCACCACCGGCGGCACTGGGCTGAGCCCCCGGGACGTCACCCCCGAGGCCACGCTGCAAGTGGCCGAGCGCCTGGTGCCGGGGCTGCCCGAAGCCATGCGGGCCGCCGGCCTGAACAAAACCCCCCACGCCATGCTCTCCCGGGGCGTCGCGGTAATTCGAGGTTGCAGCCTCATCGTCAATCTCCCCGGCAGCCCTAAAGGCGCCCGGGAAAACCTCACCGCCATCCTCCCCGCCCTGCCCCACGCCCTGGAAAAACTAGCCGGCGACCCTTCAGAATGCGGAGCCCTGTAAGAATAGA
>JAMCQY010000244.1:0-1085 GCA_023381945.1 Deltaproteobacteria bacterium | reverse complement strand
CACCGGCGGCTTCTCCTCAATCCCTCCCGGCTCCTCCGGCGTGGGAATGACACAGGAAGAGCTGATCCTCTCCTGGATAGCGGCGATGTCCTGGTAAGTCTTCTCCTTCTTTTCTTTAAGATTCTTGACCTGTTGGACGGCCTCGTTCACTTCCGGAGCAGTCAAGGGATTGGTCTCGCCCCGCTCCAGGGCTTGAAAGGCTTTTTCTCCCAATTCGCGTTCGGCCTTTTTGATCTTGGCCTGCTGCCAGCAGGCCTGCCCGTATTTCCCCAGGATCTGGGTCCGTCTGCCAGTATTGACCGTGAAATTCCACAGGCTACACCAGGCTTTTTTGGCTCCCGAGACTTGTTTTTCTGCTGTATCGTTCATAGATTCCTCCTTGAGTTGCGGACCGGGTCAGGCAGGTCCGGCCGCGCCGCCTTCCCGGTTTATGGTCTTTTAGATTCAATATAGGAACTGCTGGCGGGCTCTGCAATCTATCTTTAGGGGAAAAAGCTTGAACGACCGTTGCAGGTTAGTCCTGCAAGCTTTTCTGAAGGGTCTTGATGATGGCGGACAGGTGGCTCCCGGGCCAGAAGACCCGATGGCAACCGGGGCATTCCAGGAACTGCTCGTGGTAATGGAAGACGTGTTGGGGGGAAATTTTCAGATGAGCCAGCACTTCCCGAAGCTGGCTCTCGGGTTCGGCCGCCTTGATGAACAATAGATCCGTTCTGTTCAGCCGCTCTAAAGACTCTTGTCGCGTGAGAACATAGACTTCCGGCGATGCTGGCGGCAATTCGTCCCCCAACCGCCGGTTCTCGGCATCAAAACCGCAGAGCCGCAGCCATTTGGCCAGCCCGCCCAGGGGTAAGTCAACGAGGAACTTCATGGGGTAGTAGCCAGGAGTCAGTGATCAGTGAATAGTGAATAGCGAATAGTAAATAGTAAAATGTTAAGCTACACGCGACATCTGGAAAAAATGTAAGGCAGTTTATAACTCAGCAATGTCCGGTTAGGAAATTGCATGAACAAAATGGCCACATGGGGCCGTTAGAGTTAATTTTTTGCTTGACAGGAGATTGTGAACAAGTAGCGGCTTTTTG
>JAMCQY010000275.1 GCA_023381945.1 Deltaproteobacteria bacterium | reverse complement strand
TCAGGGTCTCGGAGGAAGAACCCCAATGCAAGTTTATGTGTCTGAGTACCGTCGCCATGCGTTTAGCCGTATGCTAACGTGAATTGTCATTACAGTTAGTTTTTAGTGGCACAGGCCTCCGGCCTGTGGGCGCAGGCTGAAGCCTGCGGCTACATCTTAAGACTACCGATCTGCCGTACTCAACAATTGGGTCTTCTTTTTTAAAGTCCTGAGGGTCAGGTAAATGATCAGTCCAAAAATAAAAATCATTAACCAGGTTTTATCGACGATAATTTTCCCGGCCTGTAAGCTGTCCCTGATGATTGCCAGGGCCGTAAACGAGGCGATCATGGCGAAAAAGCTGGAATATTCTCTTTTGAAGGCCGACTTCCAGGAAAAACTCAACTCCGGCGGCCTCCAGTTTTTGAATTGCGGAATAATGGCGGGGGTTCTTTCGGCCCAATTTATAAAGGCGGCCCCGAATTTTTCCCGCAAAAACTTTTCTTCGGCAAAGATAATCCGCTCATAAAACAGGGTGAAAAATAAGACCACGATGAGCGCGCACCACCAAATCTTCAGAAACAGCGCCAGTCCCAGCCACATCAGGAAGTTGCCCAAATAAAGGGGATTCCGCACCAGGGAATACATCCCCGAAGTGTTCAAGACCTCCGCCACCTGGCCCCGGGTGTTGCGTCCGGAGGTGCCGCGCGGGGCAAAGCCCACGGTATAGAAGCGCAAGAGCAGGCCGATCACCGAGATCAGCAGGCAGCCCATCTGCCAGGCCGGACCGGGTCTGGGCGCGGCCTCCGGATGGCGGTGACTCAATAAAGCCGCCAGAAACAGCGCCCCCATGAAGAGCGGCAGATAACTGCGCCAGCGAAAAAACCGGTTGCCTAGGTTTTCAAACTCTTCTTGTAAGGGCATTGGCAGCTTTCAGCGGTCAGCTATCAGCTTAAATCCTCTCGTTCCCAAGCTCTGCTTGGGGACGTAAATTTTTATCCGAAGCTCTGCTTTGCCTCACAATACCTAAGCAGGAGCTTTGGGAAAAATAGGGTTCCCAAGCCAGAGCTTGGGAACGAGAAATTCTTTGGGGCTTGAGTCTTTGCACCTTAGCGTCTTTGCGTGAAAAAATTATTCGCCTGCGCCGGTGGACATCTGCTTCAGCCGCTGCCAGAGGCGTCCGGCCAATTCCGCCGGCTCGCCGGTCCAGGTCTCGGATTTGCCCCGGGCCGGCGGCGGAAAGACCTTCACCACCTGGGTAAAGGAGCCGTTCAAGCCCACTTGCTCCGGGGCCAAATCCAGGTCGGCAACGCCCCATACCGGGATAGGTTCTTTTTTGGCTCTCAGTTTAGCCTTGAAAGAAGGCACCCGTGGTTCGTTGATCTCTTTTACCACGGTGATCAGGGCTGGAAGTTGCACCTCCACTGCGTCATAGCCGTGGTCCAAAAGGCGCTCCACCGTCAGGTTACCATCGCCGCCAAAGGTAAGCTTCCTCGCCCAGGCGGCATAAGGGATGCCCAAAATAGAGGCCAACATTGGCCCTACCTGGGCGGTGTCGCCGTCGATGGCCTGTTTGCCGGTGAATATCAGATCAGCGCCGCCCAATTTCTCGATGGCCTTGGACAAAGTGAGCGCCGTGGCCCAGGTGTCGGCTCCGGCAAAGGCGCGGTCGGAGAGCAGCACGGCGGCGTCGGCCCCATAACCCAAGGCCTCGCGCAGGGCTGCTTCAGCCTGGGGCGGACCCATGGTGAGCACCGTGACCTTGGCCTCCTGCGCGTCTTTAATCCGCAGGGCCTCTTCCAGGGCGTAAAGGTCAAAAGGATTGATGATGGATTTGACGCCCTCGCGCTTTAAGGTATGAGTCACCGGGTCCAGGCGGACTTCCTGGGTGTCGGGGACTTGTTTAATGCAGACGATGATGTTCATCATTTTCTATAAAAGTGAATTTCTATTTTGAAGTGTTTTTAAATATTGTTCAAAAAGATCTGGATTCTCTCGTTCGAAAATATCATCGGGAGGTAAATTATTTCGATTAGCAGCCTCCACTGCTAATTTATCGCATATTTCGTTTTCAAAATGCCCTGCATGTCCTTTCACCCAGTGTAAAGTCACATCATGTTTCTTCATTAAATCATATAGTTTCTGCCATAAGTCTATATTTTGGACATCTCCTTTGTCACCTTTACGCCAATTTTTCTTTTTCCAATTATAAATCCACCCTTGATTAAATGCATCAACTAGATATTTTGAATCACTAAATAAAGATACTTTACATTTATATTTTAATGCTTTTAATCCTTCGATTGCGGCTGACAATTCCATCCGGTTATTAGTTGTTAAACGAAATCCTCCCGATAATTGTTTTTCATGATTTCCATATCTTAAAATAACTCCATAGCCACCAGGACCAGGATTCCCGATGCAACCTCCATCTGTGTAAATGGTAACGTGTTTAACTTCCATATCATAAGTTAAACTATCATTTCCTTTTCATTAAAATATCTGATTAACTTATATATTCGCTCTAAATAATGAGCGAAATTGGATAAGTTGATAGATAATACAACATCATTAATATCTGGCATTATATAAGGATGACCGACATCGTTTCTTGTGATTCTGTAAAAATGAAACATCTGATTTAGAATAACCTCCAAATCATTAGCTATAGCTGGATCAGTACATTTTGTCTTACAAGATTTATAACTATTTATAAATTCATCATATTTAGCCGCTATTGCTTTTTTCTTTCCGATTCGTTCTTTAAAAGCTCTTTTGTTATCTACATCTTTTATAGCATCTGCAAAATTATCAATCAGAAGAGAAATTGCCTTTTCTGAAGCGGCCCCTACAAGAAATGTTGCACCTATAAATATTTCAGAACGATATGCCCGAACAGACTCATCAATAAGGGTGAATATAATTTCATCGCATTCAGGAATGCGTTCTTTAATCGTTTTAGCCAATTTATCAAGATCCGTTGTGGGCTGAGTTAATTGTGCGAAATTTGCAGAACATATGGCTTCTTTATTATCTTCAAGGAGCTTTTTTAAGGGAGAATCGGGGCCGCCAATTTTAATATTTCCAGTGGAGTAAACGCTAACATCTGCGTGAAGCTTGCCATGCTTAATATAAAAATGATCACAATATGACTCTTCTTTTAAAGAATAATCCAAACCATTCCTTTCCAGAAAGGACACCAAACATTCACAAACTTTTTTGTCACCAGCGCCCATTTTATATTTTCCAAGTCAAAAGTAACTAGCTGGCATACCTGCCCTGCACAGGCGCAGCCGAGAAGGCTGTGCTACATTTAAAGGCACAGGCGAGACGCCTGTGCCCACCATCTTTATAACTGGCCACTGATCACTGACCACTATTTTTTCTTCGAATATTCCTTATTCAAGGCCAACCCGATAATATTCCGCATTATCTGGTTGGTGCCTTCGTAGATCTGGAGGATCTTGGCGTCCCGCATCATCTTTTCCACCGGATACTCCCGCATGTAGCCGTGGCCGCCCATGACCTGGACCGCGTCCACGGTCACCTGCATGGCCATGTCGGTGGGGAAGAGCTTGGCCATGGCCCCTTCCTTGGATTGATCTTTGGGCTTGGTGTCGACGAAGCGCGCCACGGCATAGACCAGGGCCCGGGCCGCCTCTATTTTCGTGGCCATGTCGGCCAGCAGGTGCTGGACCGCCTGGAAGGAAAAGATGGCTTGCCCGAACTGCTGGCGTTCCTTGGCAAAGCCGGCGGCTTCATCGAGAGCCCCTTGGGCCAGGCCTACGGCCAAGGCCCCGGCGCCGGGCCGGGCGTTGTCCAGGGTCTTCATGGTGACGATGAAACCCATGCCCTCTTTGCTGATCAGGCGGTCTCTGGGGATGCGGCAGTCCTCAAAGATCACTTCCCGGGTGACCGAGGCCCGGATGCCCATCTTCTTCTCTTTTTTGCCAAAGGAGATGCCGGGGTCGCTTTTTTCCACCACAAAGGCGCTGGCGCCGCGCGCCCCCTTGGCCGGGTCGGTGATGGCGATGACCGTGTAAAACTCGGCCTCGCCGGCGTTGGTGATCCACTGTTTGGTGCCGTTCAGGACGTAATGGCCGCCGTCTTTTACCGCGGTGGTGGCGATGGCCCCGGCGTCGGAACCCGCCTGGGGTTCGGTGAGGCAGAAAGCCCCCAGGGCCTCGCCCCGGGCCAGGGGCGGCAGATACCGGCCCTTTTGCTCATCGGAGCCGAACAACAGCAGCGGATACGCGCCCAGAAAACTGGCGGCATAGGTGGTGGCCACGCCGACACAGCCTTCAGCCAGGGCCTCCAATACCAGGACGTTCTCCATGCAGCCCAGCCCCAGGCCGCCGTAGGCCTCGGGGATGATGGTGCCGCAGAGATCGGCCTGGGCCAGATCAGCCAGGATGTCCCAGGGGAAGGTCTCCTCTTCGTCCAGTTGGGCGCGGATGGGTTTGATGCGCTCCTGGGTGATCTGGCGGGCCAGATCCCGGAGCATCCCTTGCTCCTCGGTGAGCAGGTAATCCATGGCCCTGTCTTACTCCGCGGCTTCGGGGACCACTAACCGGCCCTTATAAAAACCGCAGGAGGGGCAGGCATGGTGGGGCAGACGCGGCTCATTGCATTTAGGGCAATTGGACAACTGCGGCGGCGTCAGGAAATCATGGGCGCGCCGCGTATTTTTCTTCGAAATGGATTTTCTACGTTTGGGTAAAGGCATGGCCTTCTCCTTTTTAAGCTATCAGCTTTCAGCTAAGTACTCCAGGGCGGACACATGGGTCCGCCCCGACATTATCCTTTCAGCTTCGCCAGTTGGGCGAAGGGAGAATCGCTCTTTTCCGACTGGCAGGAGCAGGTTTCCCGGTTGAAATTGACGCCGCAATGAGAGCACAAACCTTTGCAAATGGCGGCACACAGCGGCTTCAGAGGCAGCATCAGGATGATCTGCTCCCTAATGATGGCCTCCAGGTCCACGGTCTCGCCGGTGTAAAAATCGACATCCAATTCCTGGGCTGACAATTCTTCCTCTTCCGGTCCCTCACCCGTAGGGGCGGGCACCAGCAGCAAGTCGAAATCCGCCTCCACCGGGGCGCTGAAGGGCTCCAGGCAGCGGCTGCAGGCCAGGCCCAATTCGCCTGCCAAATGCCCCCGCACCAGGATATCGTTGCCATGTTTGGATAAATTAACCTTTCCGTGTATGGCCGCCGTGGAGAACTCCAGACCGGGGTCTTCTTCCCGCCATTGTTCAAACCATTCCGGGCCCAGGTCCAGGATGACGTCCTTACCGGTATCGGGAATGGCTTTGATAGAGATTTGCAGGGATTTTCTGGTCTTCATTTTAACATTGAGATAGGCCGAAATAAGACTTGGCCACCAGCCGTAAATATTTTATTCTATAGAACTATATCAGGGTGTCAAGATCTTAGGGGAAAAACCTTTTAGGGGCGATGGCGCCCCATTCCTTTTAATAATATGAAAATTGCCCTCATCGGCCAGCCCAATTGCGGCAAAAGCACCATTTTTAATTATTTTAGCGGCTACAAGGCCGCGGTGTCCAATTTTCCCGGCACTACGGTGAAATATACGGTCAGCCAGGTAGTATTCGAAGGCGAACGGCTCACCTGTGTCGACCTGCCCGGGGTCTACTCCCTCACTTCGACTGACCAGGCCGAGTTGAATTCGCGCAACTACTTGCTCTCCGGCCAGGCCGACGTCATCGTCAACGTCATTGACGCCTCGCTGCTGGGGCGCAGCCTGGAGCTTACCCTGGAATTGATGAGCCTGGAGCGCCCCATGGTGGTGGCCCTGAATATGATGGATGAGGCTGCCCGCAAAGGGATTGTCATCGACTCCGGGAAGCTCTCGGAACTGCTGGGAGTGCCGGTGGTGACCTGCGTTGCCAAAGCCGGACGCGGCCTGACCGAGCTATTGCAGACTGCCATCCAGGCCGGGCATACCGGGGTAAAGCCGGCCGAGATGGTCTTCGCGGCAGACGTTGAGCAGGAGATCGTCGAGCTCAGCAATCATCTGGATGAGAATCGGGCCTGTGAATTGCATCTCCCGCACCGCTTCATGCTGGTCAAACTCCTGGAAGATGATCCGTACCTGCTGGAGGAGGCAGGCAGGCGCCACCCGGATTGCGTTGCGGTGGTGCGGCGCCGCCAGCAGATTTTGGCGGAAAGCCACGGCCGGCCGCCGGAAACCGTCATCTCCTCCGAGCGCCACGCACTGACGGTCAATGTTTTTGAGCAGGTGGCGAAGGTGAGGCCCGCAGATAAGCCCGACTGGCGCAAACGCTTGGACCACATCGCCACCCACAAGTTCTGGGGCTACTTGCTGCTGGTGCTGATCCTGGGCCTTTTTTTCCAGGGGGTTTTCCGCATCGGCCAATACCTGGAGAATTTCCTGACCTCCTACCTGGACCTGGCCCAAAAGGCGGGCCAGGCCTGGCTGGGAAGCCATACCCTGGCCTACACCCTGACCGACGGCCTGCTCATGGGCATCTTCGGCGGCGTAGCCATCGTCCTGCCTTATTTGCTGCCCTTCCTCATCGGCCTGGCCGTCCTGGAAGACAGCGGCTACCTGCCCCGCGTGGCCTTTCTGATGGATAACCTGATGCACCTTTTGGGCCTGCACGGCAAATCCATCATCCCTTTCATTCTGGGTTATGGCTGCAGCGTGCCGTCGGTGATGTCCACCCGCATTCTGGAGAGTCCCCGGGATCGCCTGGTGGTGGCCATGTTGGCCATTCTGATCCCCTGTTCGGCCCGTTCGGTGATCATCTTTGCCCTGGTGGCCTACGCCCTGGGGCCGTACTGGGCCCTGGGGGTCTATTTCTTTAACCTGCTGGTCATCGGCCTCTTGGGCCGATTGTCAACTTTTATTCTGCCGGAGGTTTCGCCCGGTTTGCTCATGGAGATCCCCGAGTACCGGCTGCCCACTTATACCAATGTGTCCCGCAAAACCTGGCACAGCCTGAAGGAATTTATCGTCATCGCCTGGCCCATTCTCATCGTGGGCAGCCTGGTCCTGAGCCTGCTGAAATTTTATGGTGTTGAGACTTACGTCAACCAGTTCTGCCGGCCTCTGACCGCACTGTTGGGGCTGCCCGCGGCAGTGGGCGTCACCCTGCTCTTTGGCATTATGCGCAAGGAACTGTCCCTGATCATGTTGACCGAGGCCCTGGGCACCACGCACATTACCTCGGCCTTGACCATTACTCAGCTCCTCACCTTTACAGTTTTTGTAATTTTCTATATCCCCTGCGCCGCCACCATCGCGGCCTTGAGCCGGGAGATCGGCTGGAAGGGCGCGGCCACCGCGGTGGTAAGCACCCTGGCCTTGGCCACGGTCTTGGCTCTGCTTACCCGGGGGTTTGGGATACTGGTTTTTTAAGAGTCACAAGCTTAACCATAAAAGCAAAAAGGCGACCCTGGGGTCGCCCTTTTCTGGGGCCGGTCGGCCTTGCTGATCTGCCGGTTAAATTTTGCCTGTTTGTAAAATTTAAATAAGTGCAGCTCTGCCGAGATTCCGCTATTTCCACAATCTGAAGAGAACTTGGCCTTTTTTGGAATGGTCGAAATAGCTGATGATACAACAGGCTAATGCAAAAAGACTGGTAAAAAGAATTAATGATGCCAGAGAGGAATCCATGGCCCCCATCCTTCTGTCTAATCAGGGGAAGCGTACGCTCTATCGCTCCTCTGCTTAATTAGACAAGAGATTCCTGATAGTGTTAATGTATGATAATTGGAGGTATTTTCAATAATCACTACCATTCGAAAAAAAATCTAGTTAAAAGTGATTAGCCAAAAAGGCGACCCCATGGCCGCCTGTTTTTATTGAAAGGTGGAAAGAGGAGAATGGCGTTAACGCGTCAGCCAGTGGCGGTCGCGGACGGTGGCAAAGGCGTAAGGATAGATCCACTGGAGCAGGAAGAAGGCGTAATAGCTATAGATGATGCCGTAGACAAATTCCAGGTCGCGCTCCAGCCAGAGGTAATAAATCAGGTTGAGCAGGGAACTGATCCCCAACAGCGCCAATAGCTTAAAGAGCAGCGGCGGATAGACCGCCATTGACGCCAGCATGAGGGCGAAGAAGAACAGGGTCAAGGGATATTCCAGTTGGGAGAGGCAAAATTCCACCATGGGCAGGAGGCGGTGTTTGGGGCGGTAGCGGGTGAAGAGGTAGCCCAACTGGACCGCGGATTCCCGCACGTTGCCGCGTTCCCACCGCAGGTACATGTTGCACACGCCCTTGTAGGTCTCCGGGACCAAGGTGTAAACCACCGCAGTTCGCTGGTAACAGGTGTAATAACCGGCCCGCAGGATAAAATTAGTCAGGGCCCGGTCCTCGCTATGGGGGCAGGGGGCCCCCAGAAAGGTTTGGTGCAGCCAGGCCTCCAAATAGGGCAGGAGAGCGGACTTCCGGTAGGCCGACAGGGACCCAGGGGTGCAGATCACCGTGCGGTACCGGGATTGGGCGGCGCGCAGGTAATCCAGGTTGACGAAGCGCACCCCTTGCATTTTGCCGATGAGGCTCTGATGCCGGTTAAAGACCTTGACGTTGCCGGCCACTGCCCCGATCTGTTCATCTACCTGCAGCGGGGCCACCAGGTGCCGCAGGGCGTCTGGTTCGATGACGCTGTCGGAATCCACCGTGACCAAGACCTCGCCCCGGCCACGGGTGAACCCGGCATAAAGGGCCGCCTTTTTGCCCCGGTTTTCAGGGAAGCGCAGGGCCTTGACCTGGCGGGGATAGCGCTTTTGCGCCCGCTGGATATAGAGCCAGGTATTATCCCGGGAGCCGTCGTCGATGCAGATGATTTGCAAAAGCTCAGCCGGATAGTCGGCCGCGGCCACGGAGTATATGGCCTTTTCCACCATGGCCCCTTCATTAAAGGCCGGGATGATCACGGTCAGGCTGGGTAAAGGGCCTTGGCCCAGGGGATGCGGTTTATAACCGGCCCAGAGGATCGTGCGCAGGAGTTGGAAGCCCAGCATCACCAGGGTATAGCCGGCAGCCAACCCAGGCAGCCAGGAACTGTAGGTATTCGTGTTCAGCAACTGAAGGCAAGCGCTGAAGGAGCCCCACCGGCAGGCCATGATGAAGGCTGCGGCCAGGAGCAGGGGCACCAGCAGCTTGATGGCGAAATCGTCCCGGAGCCAGGATTTCTCAGGTTTGGCAGGTGGTAAGACCACTGCCGGCGCAGGGATCGTTAACCGGGTGGCGGTGGAAGTGGACGGTCGCATGAAATTTGTAGCCTTATATTCTCTACATTTCTTAAAAGTTATTTTCAGGATTTTGATTTGGGCCAAAAGACAGGGAGTGGAGGAGGTAGTAATTCGAACAATATTTTAGGAGCCTCTCCAGATTCGATATTACCTTCTTTTAAACTACATGATCTAACTATCCATCCTTGTTCAAAAATATCTATCAATCTTTTTTCATGCGATTTATTTTTATCAAGACGATATGCAGCCGCTAATGAGGTCTTTCCTGCCAAAGCATCAATTACTATATTTGCCGGTATCTCAATTTTAAAACTCACAGTAGAAGCACTCAATTTGAGACTTCCTGTAACGCGGCGAGATTCTTTTTTTTCTGGAATCTCCCACTTCTCTTTAACAAAATAATATTTCCAACGGTTAAAATTAAGCTCTTTTAATAATCCTATTTCATGTGAATCCAAAGGGTTCGTCGCATAAGGGTTGAGTAAAATTGTTGTGCGTGCTACTTTTTTAAATTGTTCAAATATTCCGACATTTGCATTAATTGATACTAATATAACGGCCGACAAAGAATGATTTTTATAAAAGGCCTCTTTTGCAGCATCTCTAATGGATATTTGAGTTGGTCCAGGCGCAATATTTATAACACGGTTTTGATCACTCCCAAGACAAACAACTAGAGGTCCATTGATATCAAATTGTTTTGCCTTTTTATTTAATACACGATAAACAACATGTTGTTTGTATGTCTTTGGCACTTCTTGAGAAAGACCACTCCAACCAGTATATGGTCCCTGGTTATCTGGATTGTAGAAAATAGAGACAGTATATTTAGATAACGAAAAGACATAACTATCTTTTGGGTTTGAAGTAATGATGTCAAAAGCGGCTTTAACTTCTGGGTCGTTCAGAAATTTTTCGCGTTCATGAAGTTCTGGAAGTTTTCTAACAGGGCCAGCACCATTTTCATCAATTCCATCGAGGCGAATGGAAATCTTTCCAAAACCTATGCCACGATTTCTTGCTTCAGAGTAAATCCAAGAAATAACCTTATCTGATTTTCTTTCCTCACGCCAAAACCTCGGATAAAGGTATGCTACTTCTATCCAAATTGATCGGCCATTTGGCAAAGAGAGAAGAATATCAGGACTTGGGCCTTTCAGTGGTTCATATTTTATTTGACCGATAATTGAAGTTGCTTCTATTACTAATAATTCCCATACCGCCGCAGCTCTAGAACCAGCTTTTTGTAAGTCACCGCGCAATTTCCGAAGCTCATACCCAAGCAGTTTTTCGCAACGATTTAATAATTCAGCGGCTTGTTCTTCCTGTAGCAAAGTTTTTCACACCTTAGTCATTGAGTTATGGCGGTCACTATACCAAATTTTTTGATTTTTGTATTAGTCAAATAAATGTCCGGCCTTCTCGTTTTCCTTAACTTCCGCCCAATCTGACAATCGCGGAAAGACCGCGGCCAGGCAGGCGGGTAGGGCAGGGTGGTAGTCCGGCTTCAGGATATGCAATAATTCCAGGGCGTTGGCCACGGCCTGGCCGGCGGGGTGGTTATTAAAAATGACATAGGATTCTGCCGCCTGTTCCATTAATGCCCTCGCTCGCCCCGCCAGTTCCGCCAGTTCTTCCGGCCCATACAGATAATCATAGCGGGCGCCCCGGTCTTCCCCGAATTCAAACCATTTTTCCCGGCGGCGTCCATGGCAGCGCAGATACCCTGTGGCCCCTGTGACCCAGCAGGTCGCGCCCATGGGATAAGAGACCTGAGGCTGGTCGATGTTGCAAAAATCCATTCCTGCCTCGCGCAAAAACTCCTGCACCGCCTGCTGCTGCCAGGAGCGGTGACGCACCTCCACCGCCAGCGGATATTTGGGTAAGAGGGCTTTGAGGCGTAAGAGAAAGTCCCGGTTTTCGGCGGTGTGGTGGAAAGAATAGGGGAATTGGGCCAGGAGCATACCCAGGCGTCCGGCGTCGAGCAAGGGTTCAAGACCTGCCTGAAATTGGGCCAGTTCCGGAGGGTCCAGCCGCCGTTCATGAGTGAAAATCTTCCAGAGCTTGGCGGTGAAGCGAAACTCGGGCTGCTGGGCCACCGCCGCCAGCCAGCGCTCAGCATCTCTTAAAGCCAGGGGCCGGTAAAAAGTGACGTTGATCTCCACCACCTGGAACAGGGTCGCCAGCCAGGCCAGACGGCCGGCGCCCTTAAGCCCGGAGGGATAGACCACTCCCTGCCAGTCCGGATAGTCCCAGCCGGCCGGCCCAATGAAGAGTTTGCCGTTTGTTGTCTGCTGCTTTTCGTGAGATGTTTGGGAAGGGAGAAGGTCGGGCTTCAATTCTGGCACTGGGTGCAGGGGATAGCCGCCATTGAGGGCTCTTCGGCGGCATCAGGCTGCTTTTCCCGAGCCACCACCGCCTTCAAGGCTTCCAGAGCCACCTCTAACATGGAGTCGTCCGGCTCCAGAGCGGTAAGGCGCTGGGTAGCCAGCCCGGGCCAGAGGAGGAACCTGGCCAGGAAGTGATCCCCATGTTTGCCCCCCCAGCGGATGATTTCATAGGACACCGCGGCAATGGGAAACATTAAGCCAACCTTAATGATTACCTGAAGGAAGTTGTTGGCCAGGCCGCGCTGCGTCAAGGCGGGGAACATCGGGAAAAAGGCGGCAAAGATGAAGATGCTGACCAGGAGCACCACCAGAATAAAGGAAGTGCCGCAGCGCGCGTGGGCCGTGGGATGCTTCCGCGCATAGGCGACTTCCAGCGGTTCTCCCGCCTCAAAAGTGCAGATGGATTTGTGTTCCGCCCCGTGGTATTGGAAGACTCTCTGAATATCGGGGAAAAGGGAGATGCCCCAGATATAGAGCAGAATAAAAGAGGTCTTGATGATGCCGTCAATGAGGTGAAAGGACAGGTCAGCCGGGGTGACGGGGTGGCCTGCCAGCCGGCCCGCCAGGCCGCTCAGCCAATGGGGCAGGAAGCCGAAAAAGAGGAAGGCCAACAGGAAGGCGCCGACCAGGGTCAGGGTGATGCTGCCCCAGCCGAGAGGTTGTTCGTCTTCCTCTTCCTCCTGCAGGGCAGCCTGGGCCGAAAACGTCAGGGCCTTTACCCCGGTCACCATAGCTTCAATCAACGTCAGCGGTCCGCGCACGAAGGGGCGCTTCAGGAGCGGGTAGGTCTCCGCCACGGAAACAAAGGGCTCATCCTTGAGAAGGATGGTGCCGTCGGGACGGCGCACCGCGATGGCCAGGGCCCTGGGGGAGCGCATCATGACGCCCTCCAGAACCGCCTGGCCACCCACCGCCAGTTTGGTTGCCGCCGGCTTCATTCAGCCTTTTCGGCAGCCGCCTTTTCCTGGTTGAGATGAGCGTATTTGCGCCGGAACCGTTCCACCCGGCCGGCGGTATCCACCAGCTTCTGCTTGCCGGTGAAGAAGGGATGGCACTTGGAGCAGATCTCCACCCGGATTTTATCCGTGGTGGAGCCGGTGACAAACTCGTTGCCGCAGGCGCAGCGCACCGTAGTCTTATTAAATTTCGGATGTATATTGGTTTTCATAGCCTCATTCCGTCCGTTAATTCAATTACAACAAATAAGTTTAACCCAAATTTCTTAAAATGCCATGAAAAAAGGGCCTAAGCTCATTCTTTCTCTTTGCTGGCAAGTCGTTCCAATGAAAGAATATCTTTTGACTCAATCAGGCATTTTTTGGCAGACCGGGCAAAAAAAACTGCTGCGGCCCGCCTGAACCAACCGGACAATGGGGGCGCCGCAGCGGCGGCAAGGTTCGCCATCCCGGCCGTAAACCAGGAGCCGGACCTGAAATAAACCGGCTTCGCCGTTGCTGTTAAGGTAATTGGAGACCGTGGTGCCGCCCTGGCGAATGGCTTCTTTGAGGATGCGCCGGGTTTCCTTGAGCACCAGGCTCCAATCCTTCAGGGAGAGGCGAGCCACCGGGGTGGCCGGGTGGAGGCGGGCGGCGAACAAGATTTCGCAGGCGTAAATGTTGCCGATGCCGGCCAAAATACGCCCGTCCAGGAGAAAGTTTTTGATGGGCCGGGACCGGCCTTGGGCCTGCTTTGCCAGCCACTGCGGGGTAATCTCCCGGGAGAACGGTTCCTTGCCGACCTTTTCCAGAGGTTCGGGTAAGGTTCCCGGAGGAAAGACCAGCACCTGGCCGAAACGCCGGACGTCCTGGTAGACGAGCTTAACGTTTCCTTCGAGCTCGAAGACCAGGTGGGTGTGCGGCAGGGGAGGGAGGGGGTTGGCTGCCGAATCCAGGAGCAGATGTCCGGTCATGCCCAGGTGCACCAGCAGGGTGACACCGCCCTCCAGGTCAAAGACCAGGTATTTGCCGCGGCGGCTGAGGTCGATAAGTTGCCGACCCACCAGGCATTTTTGCAATTCCGCCACGGTCGACTGCCGCCGCAGGGACTTTTCTCCCCCCGAAACCCGCAGAAAGCGGCGGCCAATCAGCCGGGGGGCCAGGCCTTGCCGGACAACTTCTACTTCTGGAAGTTCAGGCATAAAGAGTTTCGAGTTTCGGGTTTTTAGTTTCGAGTTGAGCCGAGAATAGGAGCATTGGAGCAGAATAGGGAAATGTTAGTTTTGGGGTTCTATATTATTATTTTCGTTCTGATTTACTGATCCATGTGGCGGGTCGTGCCCGCCGGATTTCCAGAGGCTACAGGCTATCCTATTGGTGGCACAGGCTTTCCAGCCTGTGCCCGTGCAGGATAAAGCTGCCGCTACCAAAGCTTTTATGATGGCGGGTGTGGACCCCCACCCGCCATCAGACGCGAAACTCAAAACTAAAAAAGCATGTCCAGGAAGTGTTCGTGGTATTCCTTCAGTTCCTTGTGGCATTCGCCGCAATAAAACCGCACCTCTCCCTGAATCTTGGAATCGTCACTCACCGTGGAAAAGCTGCCGTCTTCGTTTTGCACGTAGAATGTGGTAATGGTGACGCCTTCGGCGACTTCGTAGAAGTCATCGTCATTGCCGCAATATGGACAGGAGACTTTCATTTTGGTTTATTGCCTGACATCCTGGCGGTATAAGGGGTTGCTGGGTTCCAACTTCCGGGCCATCTCCATCTCAATAGCAGCCCGCTTAAATTGCTGCCGGGCCTTGCTTTTCTTCCCCTGGCTTTCATAGATCTTTCCCTCATTCGAGAAAAGTTTGGCCAGGTAGAAATGGGTGCGGCCGTTCTTAGGGTTGAGCTCGTTGGAGGCCTGGAGTTCCTGCCGGGCCTGCTTGTACTTTTTTTGGCTGTAATGAATAATGCCCAGGTTGCGCCAGAAAGTCGCACGGTAAGTCTTGTCCTGAGACTTCAGGCTCTTGAGCAGGACTAACTCCAGCCGGGCCATGTCCTGTTCGCTGATGAAACTTCCAACGGCCAGGAGACGATCGCTCAGATCTGCGACCTCGCCCGGAGACAGCCCCGGACCGGTCAGCGCCTCTTTGAGCCTAAGGTGGTCAGGAGTTTCGGAACGTTCCGGGACCGGCGGCGCAACCTGCGGTGGTGGCACCACCGGCGCCGAGCCGCAACCCGCCAGGCCTGCCACCAGGCTCGCCGCCAAAAGCAAGCTCATTAATTTTTTGATCAGCACACCCGCCACTCTTTTATGTTTTCACCGAAAGTATCCCATACTCTTAAGGCGCGTCAACTCCTTTTTGCGCCCGGTTTCACGGTTTTGATGGCCCCAATTCGGGGAACGGCCATCTGGGACCGCTTTGCGCTCATCCCGTTGGTTTACTATGATCATTTTAGTCCGGTAATCTCTCCGGGAAAAATGCCAATAAGCTGACTTGTTTTCAGGTGAATAAAAATAAATCTTCCTATAAAGGTTACAATTTGGCAAAATCCTGGAGCGGTGATATTCTATGAGGGATAAGATTCCTGCCTATGATGCCGGGGTTATTCTTCGGCTAAATAGGCGCTGATTGACAAGAAAGGGTGCGGGTTATGGAACTGGTATTTCGTCCCCGGCGGCTGCGGCGGAGTGAAACCTTAAGAAAAATGGTGCGGGAAACCCGGCTGCGCCGGGAAGACCTCATTTATCCCATGTTTGTCGTCCCGGGCCAGGGAGTGCGTCAGCCGGTGGACTCCATGCCGGGGGTTTTCCGGTTCTCCGTAGACCAACTCCTGAAAGAGGCCAAAGAGATTAAGGACCTGGGCCTGC
>JAMCQY010000094.1 GCA_023381945.1 Deltaproteobacteria bacterium | reverse complement strand
CCCGGGAAGTATTCGAACACGCCGAAGCGCCGTCCCGGGAAGGTTTAAACGTGGTGCTGGAGGTCTCCTGCCTGTATCACCTGTTGCCGGATCAGGCCGACCGGGTTTATCGTCAGTTGGGACTTCACTATGATGAGGTGGTGGTTAAACCTCAGTTCCGGGCGGCCATCCGGGCCGCCACCGTTAAACATGAGGCAAAAGACCTCTACACCTCCGGCCGCGAGCTGGTCTCCAACGAAATCTATAAGGACCTTGAAGGGAACCTGGGGAAGCGGGGGGTGATGGTGGAAAACATTCTGTTGCGCAAGATCGATCTGCCCAAGCAGGTGGTGGAGGCGATCAACTCCAAGCTGGCCGCGGACCAGGAGGCGCAGCGCATGCAGTTCGTCCTGATCAAGGAAAGGCAGGAAGCGGAGCGGAAACGCATCGAGGCCCAGGGCATCCAGGACTTTCAGAAGATCGTCTCCCAGGGCATCTCTGATCAGCTGCTGCGCTGGAAGGGGATTGACATCCCATTTAGCCGAATCCAATAACACCAAGATCATTATTGTGGGCGGCAAGGATGGCTTGCCTATTATTCTCAATACCCGAGACTGGGGGGGTGCTGGGGAAATGATTGACAAAACCGGGACGAGCACTAATTTAAGAGCAATGGCAGGCCGGATTAAGGCAACCGTGATCGTTTTAGCGGCTCTATTTTGCCTGCTGGGGGGGCTGGCCGGCCAGTCTTACGCCGGGGCGGTGCAGGATGCTAATGCGGGCCGGTATGGCCAGACTATTGAGCTTAACCGGCTGCCGGCGAAGGGCAAAATCACCGTGGTGGACCTTTATAGCCCTTTTTGTCCTCCCTGCATGAGACTGGCGCCATTGCTGGAGCAACTGGCCCAAAAGCGTTCGGACCTGGCGATTAAAAAAGTGAACATCCAGCGGCCGGAAGTGCAGGGCAAGATCGATTGGCAGTCGCCGCTGGCCCAGCAGCTCGGTCTCCATGCGATCCCTCACTTCATGATCTTTAATGCGAAAGGCAGATTGGAGTCTCAGGGGAAAGAGGCTACGAAGCAAGTGATCGTCTGGCTCCAGGAGGCCGGACTAATCGGGAAGTGAACTTGATAGTTCATAGTTCAAGGTTCAAAGTTCAAAGTTGACAAAAAGAATTCTTCTAACCTTGAACTTTGAACTCGAAACTTTGAACTTATTAAGGAGCAGGAAGCCATGAAGCATCCAGGTGGGCATGGCCTGCTGGCGTCGTTGCTCATACTCCTAGTCAGCTTGTTTGGCTGCGGGCTGCCGGCGGAATCGCCTTTGACCGTGGCGTCGGCCCAAGCCACCCTGGATAGCTGGAATCCCAACTATTGCAAGGTGGCAGAGTTTTACGGCCTTTATAAACCGGAGGGTGCGGCTATCCAGGTGGCTTACGTGAACTTGCTGAACCCCAGTGACAAGGCTCAAAAACCGGCGATCTATGCCGCGACCTTTCAACTTCTGAGGCGGCCCGGCGGGCAATTGCACTGGTTCATGACCAGTCTGCTTACCCACGGGCAGGGACTTTTTGCCAAGCGGCAGGGCTGGGACAACCTGATGGTGCCGATTAAGGGGAGTGAGCGGTAAGCAGTGAGCAGTTAGCAACGAAAAGCGAAGGGCGAAAAAACAATTTATGGTTTCGCCTTTCGCCTTTTTTTTGCCCCGGTCAAGGCAGAATTTGGGGCATCTACAACTTCGGAGTAAATTGGGCCAAGTCAAAAAGCCCGAGTTGCTTCTCCAACTCCGCTACCTCGGCGACAATCTTCTCGAAGCCGTCTTTGCCGAACTTTTTCTGCTCCTTATCCTCGAACTGGTCGCCCAAGGCCTCAAAGTCCTTGGGGCTGATGACCGAGCGGAAGGCGGGATAGAGGATCGTGTCCTCCCAGGCGGCATGAGGCCGGTACATGCGGTTGAAGGCGGCCATGAGGCCGCTGACCTTCTCGCGGCCGGCCTGATCCTTTAGATTGGCCTTAACCGAGGTTTCTAAGGTGGCGATTAGCCGGCGGCCGGCATGATGTTGGTCGAGCAAGGTTTTCACCAGACCAGTTAGTTTGCCGGCCTTGATGAATCTGGGGAAAATGGCAACTTCTTCATCTACCTCGTGATAGTCCTGGATGAAAGTTCGAATAATTTCGGCGGACTGGGCGATCAGGGCCGGAGGAACCTCAGCCGCGCCGTGCAAACGTTTGGCGAATTCGTCAAAGATCAGCATGAGGCGGCGCAGGACCCCGTGTTCCCGCATCAAGTCTTCGGTGGGGGTGACGTCGGTTTCGCCGGATTTTTTCTTTTCTGCAGATAGAAGCGCAGGCGGGCCCAGTAGGGCGGCCGCGGCGACCAGGGCGCTGGCGCGGCCAACAAAATGGCGGCGCGACGTCCCGAAACAATTCTTGGTTTCCATGGCCGGCACCTCCTGGTTGGGGATGGGGCGACGCCCCTACAAGCCATTTCAAAACTGACTTTTCTTGTCACCCTGAGCGAAGCGAAGGGTCTAGGTATTAGAAAAGACTAGATTCTTCGCTTTGCTCAGAATGACAATTCTGCAAAATTGAGGTTTTGAAATGGCTTGTAACGACTGGTATGGATCATTCTAACAAGTTAAGCATTTTCGGAGGTTCTGCAATCCGGCTTAATGGGAATTGTCCGGCCTCAAGGAATGCCGGGCGGTGGCGACTGAGTAGGCAAGGCTAAGAGAAAGCAAGAGCCCCCAAAGTAAATTTTGAGGGCTCTTACAATTCTTGGTTAAAACGGCTTCCCCGGAGGAGCCGGGGAGGCGAAGCTAGTGTTGTTCCCAGGATACCAAAGGTATGGTCATCGCCGGGATTTCACAGCATAAGGTTAATCAACCGCCGCCGCCAGCTTCCGCAGGTACCGGCAGAGGAGTGATGACGGGAGCCAGCTTCTGGTACTTCATGCCGAAGGCCCGGGTTTCGAAGGCCTTGGGATTGAAAGCCTTAGTCAGCTCCACTTCTTCCGGGGTCAGGATCCGCACGATGCCGTAAGGATCCATCACGGCGAACCGCTCGCCTTTGGCCAGGCATGAGGCTACTGT
>JAMCQY010000271.1 GCA_023381945.1 Deltaproteobacteria bacterium | reverse complement strand
AGGACGTGCTCTTCAGCTACCAGGTGATGGTGGATCCCAAGACCCCCACGGCCTACTCCGGCGACTACCTCCAGGTGAAAAAGGCCGAAGTCCTGGACGATTACACCTTCCGGGTCACCTACCCGCAACCCTTCGCCCCGGCCCTGGGAAGCTGGGCCGGCCTCACCATCCTGCCCAAACATTTACTGGCTGGCCAGGACATAACCAAGTCTCCTCTGGGACGCCACCCTATCGGCACCGGGCCTTTTAAATTCCAGGAGTGGCGCACCGGGGAACGGATCGTCCTCACCGCCAACCCGGACTACTTCGACGGCCGCCCCTATCTCAACGGCTACCTTTACCAGGTCAAGCCCGACTCGGCCACCATGTTCCTGGAACTCAAGGCCGGCAATCTGGATCGCATGAACCTCAATGCCATTCAATACAGGCGCCAGACCGACTATCCCAAGTTCAACCGGCTCTATAATAAATTCCGTTATATGCCCTTTTCTTACCTTTACCTGGGATATAACCTGGAAGACCCCAGGTTCGCCGACCGCCGGGTGCGTCAGGCCCTGACTTATGCCATTAATAAAAAGGAGCTCATCGACGGGGTGCTCCTGGGGCTGGGAGAAGAAGCTTATGGCCCCTATAAACCCGGCACCTGGTATTACAACCCCAATGTCCCCAAGTTTTCTTATAACCCGGAAAAAGCCAAGGCCCTGTTGGCCGAAGCCGGTTGGCGGCCGAATGCCGGCGGCATCCTGATCAAGAACGGCCGGACCTTTGAATTCACTATCCTGACCAATCAGGGCAACGACACCCGGGTCCGGACCGCCGAAATCATTCAAGGCCGCCTCCGGGAGGTGGGCATCACCGTGAAGATACGCCAGGTGGAATGGGCGGCCTTCCTCAAAGAGTTCATCGAGAAAGGCAACTATGAGGCAGTCTTGCTGGGCTGGAATACCGGCCTGGACCCGGACCAATACGACATCTGGCATTCCTCCAAGACCAAGCCGGGAGAACTAAATTTTAACCATTATAAAAACCCTGAGGTGGACCGGTTGTTGGATGAAGGCCGCCACACCTTTGACCGGGAAAAACGCCGGCAGATCTATTTTAAGTTCCAGGAAATCCTGGCAGAAGACCAGCCCTACACCTTCCTTTTCGTGCCGGACGCCCTGCCCGCCATCTCCAGGCGCATCCGGGGCATCAAACCGGCGGCCGCCGGTATCGACTATAACTTCATCAAATGGTACGTGCCCAAAGGCGAGCAGAAATACACCATGTCGCCGTATTGAAGACCAGCGTCACCCCATAAAAAAGCCCGGAATGCTGATCCGGGCTTGTCTTTTGGCGGACCGTCTCCCGGCCCGCCCCGCGGAATTGTCTTATGGTTTCTTTTCCGGCTCCGGCTGTCCAGACGGTGTCTGAGATGAAGGGGGCATGGAAGATGGCTGCTTCATCATCGGGCAACTCTGCATCATATACGAGATTTGCATCTGATTCATCATGCCCTGCATCTGGTTGATCATATCCTGCAATTTTTTCATCTCAGCAGAGGTCGTCTTGGGCTTGCGCATCAATTCCTGCATCTGCTGCATGGTATCCTGCATCTGCTGCATCAACTGGGGTGTGGCAGACATTGAACCTGGCCCCATCGTGGACGGCGAACTCGTCCCCATAGTGGAAGATGGGTGTTCCCCCGGTTTGGGGGCCGGAGTCCCGCTGGATTCTTGGGCGAAGGCATAACCGACGCTAACCAGCAATGCCGCCATCAGTACAAAAACCATGGCCTTGCTCATACTTCCTCCTTTCGGACATTATCTTTTGAATGTTAATCTTCATCATGCTGCTTGTCCGGTTTAAACCGGGGGCCGCCTCCTCATCCTCAAACCGAAGAACAGAGAGATAAGGAAGAGCACAATAAAGACGATGAAAAGAACCTTGGCGATCTCCACCGAGATGACGGCGATGCCGGTAAACCCCAACAACGCTGCAATTAACGCAATGACCAAAAAAGTAATTGCCCATCCAAGCATGGTGACCTCCAGGCGTCAAAGCGCCGATGACTTTTAAACAGGTCCAAATAAGACCTGGGCTAGCTGGGCTAGCCGCTTTCAACTGGTTAAGATTCTTCAATTGTAACTGCCGAATCGATGTGGGATTAGGCGTTTCATTTAGTTTTCCTCGTTCGTTAGATTTTTCCCCGGTGATGTTGTTCAAGCGGCCGTCACGGCAGCCTTGCGATTGCGGCCTATCTCAACGGGGGCAGGTCAAGATTTTAGGGCTGCGCCCTCACAATGAATTGGTCTATCAAAAAAATTTTAAATTGAGTTTTCAGCGATTCTATTTTCTGGAGGATATGAATAAGAGTGGGACAAATATTTTATTCGGGCAAAAAAGACGTATCCGATGAGATTACCAGCATTATCTAGTTAAAAGAACCGCTGCCATGACGTTAAATTTATGTATCCGCCTCGAGATGGTCAAGTAGGTACAATTACCTGTTCTACCTAGCTAAAATTGCTAGCAAAGATAAGTATGCACCGACCCGCCAAGCCCGGATCACTGATTTTTAGCTGAGCGATTGCTCGAATACCCCAAAGGTATTGATATCAAGGGAGCGGTGTTCCAGAACGACTCACAAGTCCCGATGCCGGCCAAAGATGTGACCAACCGCAACGTAATCCGGGTCAATAGGAACCGATTCGTTGGAAGAAGCCCTGCTCAAGATGGGGAAACTGCAAGTTGACGAGCTGCCGGTGGTACGGACGGAATTCCCGGATGAAGTATTAGGCATGATCTCTAAACGGGATATCATCACCTACTATCAGGCCCGGAGTGAAGCGGATCAGGATTGATTAATCCTTTTGGGAGAAATCCAGGTCCCGATTTTGGTATAATTTAACGTCACCCCTTTGAGTTCTTGGCGGCGGGCCAGAAACTGCCCCTTCATCCTTCTGAGCCAGTCGGCATGACGCCTAGCCTCATCAAAGCTCAAGAAGAGGCCATGTTCGGCCGGCTGCATGGACATTTGCAGCCGTCCTTCCTGATAATTATACGCCCCGGCATTGCTGCACAACATGCAGCGC
>JAMCQY010000430.1 GCA_023381945.1 Deltaproteobacteria bacterium | reverse complement strand
CCCACGGGGGAGAGGGTGAAATCCTTGATATATTCACAGTATATAGAAATTGGCCCAAATCTTTTTGGAACCGGAAGATCTTCCACGATTAACTGCAATAACCTTGCCGGACACTACTGCCCCATTTCAAATTAATATGTCATTCTGAGCGTAGCGAAGAATCTAGTTTTTTCAACTGCCTAGACCTTTCGCTACGCTCAGGGTGACAAGAAAAAAACCAGGTTTTTGCGATAGGCTATAGTTTAAAAACCGGTCTGATCCGCCCCACTTCCTCCTTGCGGTGATTGAGTATCGGCGGTTCACGGAAGGGGGCTAGGGCCTTTTCGGCTGCCGGGGTCATAACGCCCATCTGTTCAAGTATGGCGACGATGCCGGGATACACGGCCCGCACTGCGCCGTCTTCGATCTTCATGGCCACTCCAATGGCGCCCTCGATCAGGCAAAAGGCATAGCCGCCTTCGGAGCCGGCCTTGGCGAAGATTTTCCCCGGCAGGGCCTGCATGGCCTCGGTCTCCAGGCGGCCGTCGCCGGCGATGTGGCGGGGATGGGTCAAGATGGCCTCCAGCAGTTCTCCGGCGGGGGAGCCCGGCTGCGACGCGGCCAGGCGGGCGTAGCCCAGGGCGATATTTTTCAAAGGCACGTAGAAGACCGGGGCGCCGCAGCCGTCAATGGCCACGGGAATCTGCGCCTTGGGCACTCCCACCATCCGGGCCACGTGGCCGAGGATGAGCTGCTGCACCGGGTGGGCCGGATTCAAGTAATCTTCGATGGGCCAGCCGTGATGCATGCAAAGGGCCAGCATGGCGGTGTGTTTGCCGGCGCAGGTATGCTGCAGGGGGCTGGGCTTCTGCCCGGCCTTGGCCAGGGCCTGGGCCGTCGGCTTATGCAGCGGCGGATGCGCGCCGCACTGCAAAGCCTCGGGTTTCAACCCCAACCGTTCCAGGATGGAGGTGACCAGGAAGGTCTGGAAATTCTGGCCGGAGAGAGACCCCGAGAACAGGGCCAGTTCTGCAGGTCCGAACCCGAAGGCCTTGGCCGCGCCGCTGGTCAGCACGGCCAGAGCCTGAAAGGGCTTGGCCAGGGAGCGCAGGCAGACCAGGACTTCCGGATCGCCCAATTGGTGATGAATCTTGCCGGTGGCGTCCGCAACGACAATTTGACCGCGATGGCGGGATTCCACTTCGGGACCGCGGGTTACTTCGACTAGGACCGGTGAGGTTGGGTGATTTGGCATATTTTTCCTTTTTGAAAAACTAAAATAGCTATCAGCTTTCGGCCGTCAGCTTTCAGCTTAGACATAGACGTAGGGCGGGAAAGCGCCAGTGCATCGCGCCATTAGACTTCCACATAAAGCCTGCGGCTACAATTAAAGTCCCATTTGCGAACTGCCTTTGCTGAAAGCTGTCAGCTATTCACCACAATTTGATGCCGAAAAAATTTCGCATTTTTTGAAGCAAGGAAGTCGATTCTTTCCGCTCGACCTCTGCCCGCTCGCTGCCGGCTTTTTTGGCCTTGCCGAGTTGCAGCTTCCGGGCCGCCATCACCTCGCTGATATGCTCCATGAGGCTGGGTTTCTCCTGGAAGATCGGCAGGAGAATCTCCTTATCAACCTCGTAACAGATTACGTCGGTTTCGGCCTGCACCGAGGCGGTGCGGGGTTCGCCGGTCAGCAGGGCCATCTCCCCGAAGAAACCGCCCGGTTGAATGTGGGCTACCCATTTATCCTTGCCTTTGGCGTCCTTGACCAGGACATTGACCAGGCCTTCCTCGATAATGAAGAGCGAGTCGCCTTCCTCGCCCTGGGTGACAATGAAATCCCCGGCACTGAACTCGATCCGGTGCATGGCCTGGACAATCCCTGCCAGGTGCGCCTCTCCCATGACGGCAAAAAAACTGATGCGTTTGAGCAATTCGGCCTTGGCCGGCGGCCGGTTATTGTCGCCTTCATCCGGCGGCAGCAGCCGTTGATCGATGCGGTTGTAGGACAGGTCCAGGCCGGCCACCTGGAGATGTTTCAGCACGTTTTCGTGCACGGCCTTGGCGACCTTGGAATTTTCTGAAAAATCGTTCACCCAGAACCAGAGGCACCAGACCACACCGCGCTGGTCGAATTTCTTCAGGGTGATTTCAGGCTCAGGTTTCTTCATGATCCCCGGGGTGGTCAGCAGGGCGGCCATCAGCACCCTTTTGGCGCGCTCCGGCAGAACGGCATGGCTCAGAGTGACCTGGACTTCGGCCCGGTAATGCCTTTCGGGAATGCTGAAATTGATGAACCTGGTCCTGGCCAGTTCACTGTTGGGAATAACCACGATTTCATCAGCCTTGGTATGGAGACGGGTGGCCCGCCAGTTGATCTCCACCACCTTGCCGACCATGGAACCGCCGGGCCGGGAGCGCATGTCGATTTCCAGCCAGTCGCCCAAGTTATAGGCCCGCTCCAGGCTTAGAGCCACGCCGGAAAAGACGTCGGAGATCATGCGGGTGACCGCCAGGCCAATGACAGCCGCCAGGACGCTGGAGCCGGCAATCAGGCCAGAGATGGGAAAATGAAATACAAAGCCGGAAATGGACAGAACGATGGTCAGGATGATCATCGAACTGACAATATTGCGCAGCAGCTTGGGGGGAGGATACCCCAGGCTCTTTTCCAGATTGGGCCAGACAAAGGTCTGGATCAGCCCCAACGTCAGCCAGCCAAAGGAAATCCAGGCGAAGACATTGATTAAGATGTCGACCAGATGAGCCAGCGTTGCCCAGCCCAAGCCGCTAAGAAATTTCAACAGCGAGGTCTGAAAATCGAGCAGTAATACCGCACAAACTACCAAGATGGTCTGGATCAGGAGCTTTTTGGTTTGAGATCCCATCATGTTTTGCCTCTGATAATTTGGGGGAGCTAAATTGAACTCGCCTCCCCGGGTTACCGCAGCCAGGCGGCATAGAACAGCGCCAGGGTAAAGGTCAGACCCAGCCAGAAATGAGTCTGGATGGTAAGGGCCTGGGCCGAGACGAAGTCTGGTTCGGTGGGACCCACGCGCCAGACCAGGCGGATAGCCCGCAGGGCCAAAGGGAGAGCCACCAGGGCTGCAACGATCAGGTCGGGCAGCAGGAAGTATTCCAGGAGAACAAAGAGACTGGCAAAGGGGGCCAGCATCAGGGCGGCGTAAACCCAGCGGGATAGCCTCAGACCCAGGCGGGAGACCAGGTGGCGCTTGGCCGCGGCCAGATCGGCCTCCAAATCGGGAAACTCGTTGATCCAGATGATGGCGGTGATGAGAAAGGCCAGGGGGAGGCCCACGGCCGCCCCCACCGGGGCGAGCTTGCCAGTTTGGACATAATATGATCCCAGGGTGAGGAGCGGTCCAAAAGCCAGAAAAATCAGGATTTCCCCCAGACCCAGGCTCATCAGTTGCACCGGCGAGGCGGAATAGAAGATGCCGGCCAGCAGGCCCAGAAAGCCGAAGACGGCCACCCAGTGGCGGCTTGCATAGATCAAGGCCAGGCCGCAAACCACCCCCACGGCCAGAAAGAAATAGGCCAGGGTCTTCACCGTGTCAGCCTCGAGTTCCTGGTTCTGGATCACCCGGCTGCCGCCGCTGAAGGGGGTGGCGTTGACATTCAAGGGGTCGCTGCCGAAGGCGTCGTAATAGTCATTAATCAGGTTAGCCCCCAGGTGCAGGCCCGCCACGCCCAGCAGGTTGAGGACGCAGAAACCCAGGTTGAAGGCCTGGTGGAGCCAGTAGGCCAAGGCAGTAGCCGCGGCCACCGGCAGCAGGGAGCCGATGAGAAAGGGGAGCCTCAAGGCTCTGATGTAGGTGGTGAAAGATGCCATGGAACCTCGCTATTTAGGCGGATTATAGGGGTATGGCCGAGGACTGTCAACTCGAGAAGAAATTTCGTTGGGAGTTTAAAGATTTTGATCTCAGAAGGCCAGGCGGATGACACTTATGAAGTTTCATCCGGCTGCCGATAATTTAATTGCGGCCTGGAGCCAAAGGGACTAGGATTTCATCCTTAGATTTTCTTATACCACCGCTAGATAGTGCGACCGTTTTTCCGTTGCCCCGGCGTCATTAGGGCTTTTCAATGCACGTGGAGCTTGGCTTTGATTTTTTTCAAAGGCCATAGAAACCAGGAATCGGTTCCGAAACCCGGGGAGGGAAAGGCGTCTGAGATTAACTGGGGTTGGCTGTTGCGCCAAACGCTGACCGTTGTCCCTCCCATCGTGGCGGCGCTTTATCTGCCCATGTGGGGCCTGTGGATGATCACTGGCTCCGGTCTGCTGGACCGTTCAGGAGTTCCCATCGGGGGTGACTTCTCCTATTATTGGATTGCCTCTCGCCTGGCCTGGTTGGGAGAGCCGGCCTCGGTCTACGACGCCGCCCGGCTGCAAATGTGGCACCAGGAATTTTTTGGAGCGGACACCCAGCTCATCTGGTCTTACCCGCCTACTTTTCTGCTGCTGCTTTTGCCAGCCGCCTGGCTGCCCTACCTGGCTTCCTGGACCATCTGGACTTTGCTCGGTCTGGCGGGTTATCTGTTGATTATTCGCCGCATTGCGCCCCATCACCTGATTATCTGGTGGGCCCTGGCCTTTCCCGGGGCCTTCCAAAACTTCGGTTACGGCCAGAATGGCTTCCTGTCGGTGATCTTGCTGGGCGGCGGCCTGCTGATGCTCAGGAGTAATCCGTTTCTCGGGGGCCTGCTCCTGGGGCTGTTCAGTTATAAGCCGCATCTATTCGTCCTGGCGCCCCTGGCCCTGCTGGCCGGTCGGCGTTGGCGGGCCTTGGCGGGGCTGCTGACCGGGGCATTAGGCCTGGCACTGGCAAGTGTGTGGGTGCTGGGCCCGAATATTTGGCGGGTTTTTCTGGGGAGCTTACACAGTTCTTGGCAGATCGTGGGCCGCGGTCAAGTAGGAGCCGGGGGAACTCTGCCCTTGATCAAGGTGCCCAGCGTCTTTGCAGCCCTCCGGCTGGCCGGGGTCGGGACACCCTGGTCCCTGGGGGTGCAGGCGGCGGTCTCCCTGGTTGCGGCGGCAGCAGTAATTTGGGTTTGGGCCCGCCGGGCTCCGTTAGCGCTGTCCTCAGCGGTGCTGGTCCTGGGCATCTTGTTGTTTACACCCTATGATTTCGTCTATGATCTGACCCTGTTGGCCTTGCCCCTGGCCTGGTTGGGGTGGGAAGGCTATCAACGAGGCTTTCGCCGGGCGGAACCGGCGGTGCTGGTCTTGGGCTATCTTACTTCCTTGATTTCCTTGCCGTTGGCCCAAGCGTATCATGTCCAGATTGCACCCTGCGTTTTTCTCTGGCTCTTCATCCTGTCCTGGCGGCGAGCGGGAGTTTCGTAGCCGCAAGCTTTAGCCGGCGCCAGTACGGGATGGAAGGCCTCGGCTATCACATCCTGGCATGTCGGCGAATTTCGAGTTTTGATAATTTTCGCTGGTTTTTTGCCCCCTTGACTTAAGTCATGGTATGGCCTGCTGGCGTGATTAAATTATATTTAAAGATTCACCGCGATGCCACAGGAGTGGGATTGGTGGGTCAGCGAATTTTACCGGAGAACATACGACCATGGCAAAACGGCAAGTTATTAAAATCGACCAGGAAAAATGTGACGGCTGCGGCATGTGCGTGCCGTCGTGCGCCGAAGGGGCCATCCAGATCGTGGACGGCAAGGCGCAGTTGCTGGCGGACAAGTTCTGCGACGGCCTGGGGGCCTGTCTGGGTGAATGTCCCCAGGGGGCTTTGACCATCGAGGAGCGGGAGGCCGAAGAGTTCGTGGGGCCGGCCCCGGGACACGAGGCTCAGGCCGGCGCGGCTCACGGCGCCTCGCAAGCGGCTGCTGCTCCGGCGCCGGAATCCGAAGTGTTCGTGTGTCCCGGCAGCCGTATGCAGCAGTTTCAGCGTCCGGACGCGGCTCCGGCCAGGGGGGAATCAGCCCTGGCCCATTGGCCGGTGAAACTGCGGTTGGTGGCCCCCAAGGCCCCCTTCCTGAAAGGAGCTAAGCTGCTGGTAGCAGCGGACTGCGCCCCATTTGCCGCCGGAGACTTCCATGCCCGCTTTCTGCAAGGCAAGGCGTTGGTTTGCGGCTGTCCCAAGTTCGAGGATACCGCAGCCCAGGCGGAAAAATTGACGGCCATCCTGAAGGAAAATGACGTCCAGGAGATCACCGTGGTCAATATGGAAGTGCCCTGCTGCTTCGGGCTGGTGCAGGTGGTGCGTCAGGCCATGGAGGCGGCCGGTAAGAATCTCCCGGTGACCATCTGCACCCTGGGCACTGCCGGTCAAGTCCTGCAGCAACAAAAAGTTGGGGTAAAGTGAGGCGTGTTATGGAACAGATGAAATGCCCCGGCCAGGATACCCGTTATTGGAAGCCCGGCGACATCTTCGCCGCGGAATGTCCCAAATGCGGCGCGGAGATCGAGTTCTTCAAGGACGACACCCGGCGGCGGTGCGCCTGGTGCGGTCATATGTTCTATAACCCCAAGATCGAGTTGGGCTGCGCGGAATGGTGCCAGTATGCCGAAAAGTGTGTTCCGGACCTGGTTAAAGCCAAGAAAGCGGCTCAGACTTTCAAGGCCCTCCTGGCGGAACAGGTGCGGAATTATCTTCAGGATGACCCGGCGGCCTGGGAGGCAACGGAGGCGGCGGCCCATTACGCCCAAGAAATCCTCAAGGCCGAGGGTGGCGACCCCAAGGTTGTTTTGGCCGCGATACTGTTACACCGGGTGGACGCGAGCCGGGCCCGGGATGTTCTGGCCGAACTGGAGACCGAGCCGGAGCTGATCGAAGCTATTCTGGAACTCAGCGCCGGCGGTGGCGATGAGAAGGACCTGAACCGGCAAATTTACCAGGACGCCTTGAATCTCCTGATGCGGGTTGCCGACTTCCACACGCGCACCGCCCGGCGTTTGGCAGAGGAGGGTGGGAATAGTACATAGTAAGTCGAGACTTTTGCGAAAATCCCTTCCGACAAGCCAGTGGGTCTCGTTAAAGACCATATATGGAGAGCAGGCCCTCGCCTGCAATATACAGCCGGGGGCGGCTGTTCTTCATGATTTATAGCTTTTGCCAAAAGTTTTTTCCGATAACCCGATGGATTGTAGGGGCGGACCCGCGTGTCCGCCCGCAGGAGGGCGCACACGCGGGTGCGCCCCTACAAGAAAATATTTTTGGCAATCGCTATATGTAAAGGTCTCAAGTAGAAGGTTGACACGCTCGGCCTTAACGCTCGCGTGCGGTTCTTTGCCCGCTTAATAATTCCGCTTTGCATTGATATATAGCGTTTGCCAAAAGTTTTTTCCTAGAGGGTATATCCTAAATCCCCCCTATCCCCCCTTTTTCAAAGGCGCTTATATACTTGAGGAACGTTTGTCAAGTATATAATCGCCTTTTCAAAGGGGGGAACTTGGCGAAATTGCTTTGAAAGTCCCCCTTTGAAAAAGGGGGATTTAGGGGGATTTAAAAATCAACCAATCGGAAAGAATTTTTGGCAATCGCTATAACCATGGAAATGTGGTATTTAGGGAATAAATAAACCGCGATTTCCTAACTATATGACCGATGCCTTAGTTCCCCGTGGTCTTGAGATTTTACGGCAAAGAACCTTGAAGGAAGGTGGCTTTAGTAATCAAGGCCATAGCCAATATCGCGCTGATGCCACGGCCTGGGCGACCCTGGCTTTTATCGTAAACGGTGCTGATCAAGAATTAATCAATCTATCTCGCTCAAGCCTGGCATCCTGCCAGCTGCAGGACGGCCGGGTCTGTATTTCATCTGACCATCCGGAAGTCTATTGGCCGACATCATTGGCTATCCTGGTCTGGTATAAATCGCCAGCCCATCAAGTCATGCTGGCTCGCGCCTCCGAATTTTTACTTAATCATTCCGGGGTCGTTTTTGAACTGAGCGCCAAGGGGCCTGATGATCATGATACCAGGCTGAAGGGCTGGCCCTGGGTGGCCGGGACCTATTCCTGGATCGACCCCACTGCCTTGGGGCTAGTTGCCTTGAAGGCAACCGGCCGGGGAAATCACCCCCGGGTTCTGGAGGCCAGAAGGATGATCCTGGATCGCCAATGCCTTCACGGCGGCTGGAATTACGGCAACAGAAAAGTGTTTGGCTCCGAGTTGCAGCCGATGCCGGAGAATACCGGTTTGGCACTCGACGCCCTGAAGGGTTTGACTCCCAGGGCCAGCCTGGAACCGAGTCTGGATTATCTCAAATCCAGGGTTCAAAACTTGCGGACACCCATTGCCTTGAGTTTTAGTCTTTTGGGCCTGAGCGCCTGGGGGGAACGTCCGGCCGCGGCTCCCGCCTGGTTGGCGGAGTGCTGGCAATTCCAGGAAAAGCTTGGAGTTTTTGATACGACCTCCATTTCAGTGCTCATTTTAGCTTCTTGCCTTTCCGGAGGGCTGGAGAGCATTTTCGGCAAAGATCAGGAGAGCGCCGGGATAACTGCTGCAGAGGCCAGTCGATGAGCTTTACGCGCCGCGAATTTGTGGGAGCCTGCCTCGGGGGCGCCGCCGTAGGTGCCGCTGCTTTCGGATTGAGAAGATATCTCCGGCGGCGCTGGCAGGAAAAGACTTTTATTGCCAAGGTAGGCAGTTATCAAGCTGACATTGCTTCGGTTATTGTTGCAGGGATGCGGGAACTGGGGATTGCCCCCGAAGAAATAAAACGCAAAAGGGTATTATTAAAGCCAAATCTGGTGGAGAGTAAAACCAAAGACTTCTGTATCAATACCCATCCACTGGTCGTGCGGGGCGCGGCTGAAGCCTTCCTTAAGATGGGGGCTTCGCAAGTCGTGGTGGCTGAAGGACCGGGGCATTGCCAGGATACTTTGCGCGTCTTTGTGGAATCAGGTCTGTTCGAGGTCCTGCGAGAAGACAAAATTCCATTCATTGACCTGAATTATCAGGACGGGTACGTCCTGCCTAATGCCGGAAAGTATAGCCGGTTAACCAGTCTGACTTTCCCGGTGACCTTTAAACAGATAGACTTGATCGTCTCGGTCGCCAAGCTTAAGACCCATCATTGGGCCGGTGTTACCCTGTCTTTGAAAAACATGTTCGGCGCCATGCCCGGGATTTATTACGGCTGGCCGAAGAATGTCCTGCATTATGCCGGCATCGAGCCTGCCATTCTGGATATCAATGCGACTTTACGGCCGCACCTGGCCATTGTGGATGGGATCGTGGGCATGGAGGGGGATGGGCCCATTATGGGAGACCCCAGAACCGCCGGGGTCTTGGTAATGGGCCGCAATCTGACGGCGGTGGATTCAACCTGCGCCCGCATCATGAGAATCAATCCGTACCGCGTGGATTATCTCAATCTCGCCCAGGACCTCTTAGGCCCGGTTCATGAGGCCAGCATTATCCAGATGGGCGAGCCCATAGCCTCGGTGGCCACTGAATTTAAATTGCTTGATTATATTCCTGCCCACCAAGGCCTGCGCGCCTGATTTTTCCTTTGGATAGACCAGACATCCTCATCTGGCATCAGGGGGCGCTGGGGGATCTGCTCTTGGCCGGCCCGGCCCTCTTGGCCGTCCGCCGACGTTATCCCTGGGCCCGGATCATCGGCTTGGGCCAGCCTCGCCTCTGGCGCTTGCTAGCCAAAACCTTGGCGTTATCCGGGGTGTGGGACAGCAGTGAATCCCGCTGGGCCGGGCTTTTTGCCGCAGGCCCGCTAGCGCCGGAACTGCTTGCTCTGCTATCTCCGTTTCAATTGGCCCTGGTTTTCAGTCCAAACAATAACTCCCCGGTCCTGGAGCGATTGCGACAGGCCGGCATTCCCGCGGTCCACTGGATTCCGTCATTTCCGGCGGGAGGCCAGGAGGCGGTGGGGGCGGTGCAGGCCCGGCATCTCGCCGGTCTCGGACTCAAAGTGACGCCGGGAGCGTTTCGCCTGAGCTTGCCGGAGATTCTTGACCACGCAGAGGAATTTGCCGGAGACGCCGACTGGCTGGCCTTGGCGCCGGGCAGCGGCCATGCCGGCAAAAACTGGCCCCTGTCCCAGTACTATGAGACGAGCCGGGCCTTGGCATGGGATTATAACATGCGGGTGGTCTGGCTGGCTGGACCGGCCGAAGCAGAAATGGTGCCCTTCTTAAAGGCCCTGGCGGCGGCCCAGGGGCACCTTCTCCTGGCCGGGTCGCAACTGTCGCAGGTGGCGGCGGTGCTCTCCCGTTGCCGCTTTTTTTTGGGCAACGACAGCGGCCTCACCCACCTGGCCGCGGCCCTGAATGGTCCCCGGGTTCTGGCCCTGTTCGGCCCCACCAACCCGGCAGTCTGGGCGCCGCCGGGAGAGCAGGTGCAGATTTTGACCGGACCCTGCCGAAAGGCCCCCTGCGCCCGAGGCCGGGAGATTCCGTGCCCGGGGTCCCAATGTCTCAGAGACCTTACTCCGGAGAGGGTCTTGGTTGCGGCCAGGGCGGCATTATCGGACTGCCTGGCGGCCGGTTAAAAAATTTGGCCGAGCGCGGCGAAGGCAGGTTTTCTATGTCTCCCCGTCACCGTCCGTGAAAATCCTCGTAGATCGCTCTATCCTCGTACAAATAATTGAACGATAAATAGTCACTTTTTATTAGCTAAGTATTTCCTTTACATGAAAAATAAGCAAATCTAATAGGATAGGTTAATTGGCACTGTTTGTGCAGTAAAACGTAGGCAGGTTACCCCCGAAAAAATACCCTAAAACCATTTTCTCCTTTCTCCAGATGGCCGGGCTCCCCCTCCCGGCCATTTTATTTTGCCCCAAGCCCGGTCAACCTTCATGCCGTTCGAAAATACTGCCGTACCTCCGTCAGGCTCGGAGTGGAGACGGGTAAGCTCCGGCGCAATCTTTCCAGACGGGCGGCGCTATCCCGGACCCTGGTTTTAAGGCGCGCATCTACTGCCAGCAATCGGGCCGTCTCCCGGGCTGCCTGCCAGTTGTTACAGATCAGCAGCAGATCGGCGCCGGCGCTCAGAGCCTCCGCGGCGGCCTGGGCCACCGGCATCTGGCCGGAGATGGCTCCCATCTCCAAATCATCGGTGATAACCACCCCCTGAAATCCCAGCTTTTGGCGCAGCCACCCCTGCAAGGCCACAGCCGACAGGGTGGCGGGCAGGGAATCCCAGGCGGGCACCAGCAGGTGGGCTGTCATGATGGCCGGCGCCTCGGCGGCCGCGGCCTTCCGAAAGGGAAGGAGGTCAGCCTCCCGTTTGGCATCGGCGGATAAGGCTGTGGGCAGCACCTGGTGAGAATCGGCCATGGTATCGCCCAGCCCGGGGAAATGTTTGGCCACGGGGATGACGCCGCCGGTCAAATAGCCGCGGATGGCTGCCAGGGCGTACCGGGCCGCCCGCTCCGGGTCCGAGCTGTAAGCGCGCTGCCACTGGGGGCAGGCAGGTGAGCGAGGGACGTCCAAGACCGGGGCCAGATTCATGTTTATCCCCACCAGGCTGAGTTCCCGGGCCACCCGCCGGGACAGATCCTCCACCTCTTCCGGGGTGGCGGTCGTGCCCAGTTCCCGAGCCGCAGGAATCAGGGTGAAGGGGGCCTTGAGGCGCTGCACCGGGCCGCCCTCCTGGTCCAGGGCTATGAGCAACGGTAAACTCCCGGCCTGCCGGGCCTGTTCCTGCAGATCAACGGTCAATTGCCGGACCTGTTCCGGACTCTCCAGGTTCCTGGCAAAGAGGATGATGCCGCCTACCTTCAGCTCCCGCACCAGCTCCCGGGCCACGTCATCCAGTTTTGGTCCAGGGATGCCCATCATTAGCAGTTGGCCATAGAAAGCCGCCTCTGTCATAGAATCTTCCTGTTCAAAGTTCAAAGTTAGCCTTACGCAAAAACGCAAGGTCGCAAAGGAAAGCGCCACATGCAAAGTGCGCACAGCGCCAGAAAGGCTGTTAACTGCTGACTGCTAACTGCTCACCCGCCAAGATCTCCGCCAGGTGGAAAAACTGCAAGTCCCAGCCCCGGGCGGAAGCGACGCCCCGCAGGTGCATGAGGCAACTGTAATCCAGGGAAACCAGGCCCCGGGCTCCGGTAGCCAGGACGGCCTGGAGGTAGGCTTCACCCATTTCCCGGGACAGGTCCGGGTGCTGGATGCTGAAAATTCCGCCAAAGCCGCAGCAGGAGTAATAGGGAGACACTTCCAACAGCTGAAGTCCGGCCACCTGAGCAAGAACTCGAGCCGCTCCGGACAAGACTCCCAGTTGCCTGGCCTTACAGGAGCGGTGTAGCACCAAGGGTGCGTCGAACCGGGGAGTCCAGGAAAGGGGCCCGGCCTGGTCGATAAACTCGCTTAGCTCGACAGTGCGGACGGCCAAGGCTTCAGCCTCCCGGCTCTCCCGTGGATTTTGGGCCAGCCGGGGATAATACCGCCGCACCATCAGGGTGCAGGAAGCGCTGGGGCAAATGACCTGATCCTCGGAGCCGAATACTTGGAGAAAATGGCGCATCAGGCGCCGGGCCGTGGCTGAATCGGTGAGAGTGCAAGCAAATTGGCCGCAGCAGGTTTGGTCTTCCGGATAATCCCAGGCCAGCCCCAGGCGATCCAGCAGGTCCGCCGTGGCGGCCGCCACCTGCGGGGCGCCTTGATCCAGAAAGCAGGGAATAAACAGCTTCAGAGTCAAACAAACCTCCCTGGAGAATCTTCTACCATAGATCGGCCCGAGAAGGGAGGCCAAAGGGACGGTCGAGAAGGTTTCGATTAGTTATTGAGCAAATTTTAATGGAGTCGGGATATCCTACCGATAATTTTAAGGAGTCGGGCTGAATGGTGCGCCCATAATGCCATAGATTCCTGTAACTGGCTTACTTCCTAGAGCGAGGCGGCCGGAGAGCCCGAGTGGCGGCGGGCTAATGGCCTCGCTCCTTATGGTCAGCAACCGTTGGAAGGTCCTCATTCTCATGGCGCATGGGGTCCTTCCGCCTAAGGGAGTGAGTTGAAAATGCCAGAAGATTTAAAGATCCTCTTGATTGAGGACAATGCAGATGACGTTGACATTCTCAAATTTTATTTGGCAAGCTGTGGTACTTCCCTTCCGGACATCGAAGTTTGCTCGCGGCTCGCTGAGGCCATGCCTCGCCTTGATCGGGAGAAGCCCGAGATTGACGTCATTCTACTGGATCTCGGGCTGCCCGACAGCCAAGGCTTTGAGACCTTTATCCGTATCCACCGGCAGGCGCCCCGGATTCCCATCGTGGTTCTATCGAGCCTGGACGATGTAAGCATGGCTACCCAGGCGGTGCGGGAAGGCGCCCAGGATTTTTTGGTCAAGAGCAGGGTCAATGGGGACCTGTTGGCGAGTTCTCTGCGCTACTCAGTGGAGCGCATGAAAGCCAAAGAGGACCTGCGCCAGTCTCGGGACGACCTGGAGGACCGGGTTCGGGAACGAACTGCCGAACTGGTTGCGGCTAATCAGACCTTAAAGGAAATGGTTTCAAAAGTCAGCGCCGCCGGGGATGCGGTGCGTAAGGCGCTCCACGGGATCATCCAGGTTATCTCCCTGATCATCGAAAACCGGGATCCATACACTGCCGGGCACCAGCGGGGGGTCGCCGACCTGGCCCGATCCATCGGCCATATAATGGGTTTACCGTCAGACTGCATTGAAGGAATCCGCCTGGCCGCCATTGTCCATGATCTCGGAAAGATTGCGGTACCCGCCGAAATCCTGGCCAAGCCCTCCAGTCTTACCGAAGTGGAAATGAGTATGATCCGGACTCACCCTCAATCCGGTTATGAAATCTTGAAAAGAGTGGAATTTCCCTGGCCCATCGCCCAGATTGTTTTGCAGCATCACGAGAGAATCAACGGCTCCGGCTATCCCCAGGGACTGCACGGTCCTGACTTCTTGCTGGAAGCGAAAATTCTCGGGGTGGCCGATGTGGTGGACGCCATGTGCTCCCATCGGCCTTATCGCCCGGCCATCGGCATTAGTAAGGCCCTGGCCGAAATTACCATGAATAGGGGTATTCTTTATGATCCCGGGGTAGTGGATGCCTGCCTGAAATACTTTGAGGAAAAGCTGGCAACCCTGCCCACAGCTAAAAAGTCTTATAAGCATTTAATATCCTCCCAACCAGGGCTTCCCTTCGCACTCTAGCCAGTCCTGGATTGCGCAGATAAGCCTTGCCAGCGCAGCTCCATCTTTGCCTGAATATTCCAAGACAAAAGCATATCGCCAGAGGTCACCCATTGCTGCCGCCCTTGACAGCCGCCAGGCGCTTTAATAGAATGGACTGGAAACCTGGTAAAAAAGCAAAAAATACAATTACTTGAATAAAAAGGGGAATTTCGCCCCATGAGCGATAATTCGGTTCGGATCCTGGTCATCGACGACGACAAGGCCATGCGGGACGCCTGTTTTCAGATTCTTAACCGGCAGGGTTATCAGGTCGAACTGGCCTCCGGGGCCCGCCAGGGCCTGACCCTGCTAGAGCGCGCTTCCTTCGACGCCATCCTTCTGGACCTGGTGATGCCTGATATGGACGGCTTAGAGGCTCTGAAGAAAATCAAGGCCCTGGACCCGGAGGTGGAGGTGATCATCATCACCGGCTACGGCACCATTCAGTCGGCGGTGGAGACCATCAAGGCCGGGGCCTTCCACTTCCTCTCCAAGCCGTTCGTCCCCGACGATTTGCGCAATCTGGTGAACCGGGCATTGGAAAAACGGCGCCTGGACCTGGAGAACATTTATCTGCGCCAGGAGTTAAAGGCCAAAGAGGATAAAAGCGTCCTGGTCTATGAAAGCGAGGCCATGGCCCGCATCATGGATATGATCACCCGGGTGGCCCCGACGGATTCCACCGTGCTCATCACCGGGGAGTCCGGCACCGGCAAGGGGCTGGTGGCCCGCAAAATCTACCAGTTAAGCCAGCGCTCCCGGCGCCCCTTCATCACCGTGGACTGCGGTACCCTGGTGGAGACCCTGTTCGAGAGCGAGCTCTTCGGCCACGTGAAGGGCTCGTTCACCGGGGCCGACGCCAACAAGATCGGCAAATTCGAGTTGGCCCAGAACGGCACCCTGTTCTTCGACGAAATCAGCAATATCAGCCTGGAGGTCCAGGCCAAGCTGCTTCGGGCCGTGGAAGAACGGAAGATCTCCAAGGTCGGCAGCCACCGGGTGACCACCGTGGATGTGCGCATCCTGGCGGCCACCAACAAGGACTTGGCCAAGGCCATCAAAGACGGCACTTTCCGGGAGGACCTGTTCTACCGCCTCAACGTGGTCTTGATCCAACTGCCGCCCTTGCGGGAGCGCAAAAACGACATCCCTTTGCTGGTGAAGCATTTTCTGGAGAAGTACAACACCCGCTTGCGCAAAAATATCCAGAGGGTCACCCCTGAGGCCCTGGAGCTGTTGGTGCGCCACGACTGGCCCGGCAATGTCCGGGAGTTGGAAAACACCCTGGAACGCCTGGTAGTGCTGAGCACCGGCCCTTATATCGAGCTGCCCGACCTGGCCTT
>JAMCQY010000015.1 GCA_023381945.1 Deltaproteobacteria bacterium | reverse complement strand
GCCTTGCTGATTAAATATTTCCGCGATCAGGGGAAAAAGGTCCTGGCAGTGGACGCCGACCCTGACGCCAACCTGGCCCTGGCCCTGGGGGTGCCGGACCCGGAGAAGATCATACCCTTGAGCCAGATGAAGGAGATGGTGGCCGAGCGCACCGAATCCACGCCCGGCAAGATGGGCGGCTTCTTCAAGATGAACCCCAAGGTGGACGACATCCCGGAGAAATATTCCCGGCAGCTTGACGGCATCAAGCTCATCGTTATGGGGGGCGTGAAAAAAGGCGGCAGCGGCTGCATCTGTCCAGAAAGCGTATTGCTGCGCACCCTGATGACCCATATGGTATTGCTGCGGGATGAAGTGGTGGTCATGGATATGGAGGCAGGCATCGAACACCTGGGCCGGGCCACCGCCAAGGGGGTGGACAAGCTTATCGTGGTGGTGGAGCCGGGCCGCCGCAGCATCGAGACCGCCATGAATGTCAAGAGGCTGGCCGAAGATTTGGGCCTGCACAAGGTGGCGGTGGTGGGGAATAAAATTCGCGGGGCCGCTGATCAGGAATTCCTGAAACGGAACCTGCCGGACCTGCCCATCCTGGGCTTCATTCCCTTTAACGATGAGATTATCGAAGCCGACCTGAGCGGCCGGCCGCCCTATGAGGCCATCCCGGAATTGCTGGAAGTGGCCAAGGCCATCGCCGGGCAATTGACTGAAAAATAAGGGGTTAGGGGCCAGGGATCAGGGATCAGGAGGGTAAGCCTTACCGACCCCTGACCCCGGCTCCCTGATACCTGTCCTTTTTCCCTTTTACCCCCAGCCGTTTTTCCCTATACTGCAATAATGCCTGACCAGCCTGCCCCCCAACTTTCCACCCGTCTGAAGATGCTGGTGGTTTTCGTGCTCTATTTTGCCGAGGGGGTGCCCTTCGGCTTCGTTTATACTACCCTGTCGTACTATCTCAGGAGCCGGGGCGTGCCTCTGGAGCAGATCGGCATCTTGAGCCTTCTGGGCCTGGCCTGGAGTCTCAAAGTCCTGTGGAGTCCCCTGGCGGACCGCTTCGGCTCGCGGGCCGCCTGGCTGGTGCCGGCCCAGGCAGGGGTGATCCTCAGCATGCTGGGATTAGCCTGGCTGGCCGACGCTTCGGTGGGCCCGGGTTTCTGGATCCTGGTGGCGGTCCTCTGCCTGGCTTCGGCCACCCAGGATCTGGCGGTGGACGCCTACACCATCGACCTGTTGGACACGCAGGAATTGGGGATGGCCAATGGCATCCGCATCGGCGCCTACCGGGTGGGCCTCATCGCCGCGGGCGGCGGTGTCCTGATCCTCAGCGACCTGGTGGGCTGGAGCCCCACCTTCGTGGGTGTCGCCCTCATCATGGCTGCCCTGGCGGTCACGGTGCTGGCTTTCGGCCCTTTCCATCTGGCCCGGCCCGAGATTGCCCGGGCCGAGAAAGGGCAGGGCGGCCTCAGCCAGATGAAAGAGTCGGTGAGGGGTCTGGCGAGCCTTCCCCACATTGGAGTCATTATCGTTTTTATCCTGGCCTATAAAGCCGGCGATGCCATGCTGGGGGCCATGGTAAGCGCTTTTTGGCGGGATCTGGGCTTCAGCGGCACCCAGTTCGGGGTGGCCTCCATCACCGTGGGGAAAGCGCCGGCCATTTTTGGGGGCATCCTCGGCGGCGTGCTCACGGCTCGCTGGGGGATCAGCCGGGCCCTATGGCTGTTGGGAATTTTTCAGGCCTTGTCAATTTTGGGTTATTGGATTGCGGCGCTGCCGGGTACCTGGCATTACAGCATTTATCTGGCGACCCTGGTGGAAAATTTGGCCGGCCAGATGGGTTCGGCGGCCTTCATGGCCTTTTTGATGAGCCTATGTGACAAACGCTTCAGCGCCTCGCACTACGCCTTCCTCTCCATGCTCTTCGGCCTGAGCGGCCGGCTGTGCGGTTACCTGGGGGGCTGGCTGGCGGCGAGCTTCGGCTACGCCACCTTCTTTTTCTTGAGCTTTCTGGCGGCCTGGCCGGCCTTTGCCCTGCTGCCCTGGATTCTGCCCACGGTGCGAAGAATTGAGGAAACCAATAACAGTAAAGAAAGTAGAGAGCGGCTAGCAGTGAGCAGTTAGCAGATTCAGGCCGCACAGGCTTTCCAGCCTGTGCGGCGCAGGCTAAAGCCTGCGGCTACATTTTCCACTTAGCCTGAGAAGAAGCCAGCAGATATCCCTGTTTATGAAGAAACTCCGTATCCTCTTAACCGGGCCGCCCCGGTGCGGCAAGACCAGCATAGTCCAGAAAGTGGCGGCTGCCTTTTCTGGCCGCGCCGCCGGGTTTTATACCCGGGAGGTCCGGGCTAAAGGCGTGCGGGTGGGCTTTGAGATTGTTACCCTGGACGGGCAGGCTGCCGGGCTCAGCCACGTGGATTTCCCCGGTCCGAATAGAATCGGCAAATATGGCGTTAATTTAGAAAACCTTCATTCTGTGGGCCTGCCGGCCCTGGAGGTAAAGCCGGGGGTTGACCTGGTGGTGGTGGATGAAGTGGGCAAGATGGAGTGCCTGTCGGACCGGTTTATCGAGGCCTTGGAGCGCCTCTGGGTGCAGCCAGTCTCTCTGCTGATCACCGTAGCGGAGAAGGGCGGCGCCTACATGGCGGCTATCAAGGAGAAACCCGACAAAATCCTGATTACCGTCACCACCGCCAACCGGGACGATTTGCCTGGGCAAATCTTGAGACTTCTGGACAGGGCAATTCGGTGACCATGGGAAAATCCTTGAAATCTTCGGACCCCAGGGCACCCGCAGGCTTAAAGCCTTGGATCAATATTGCCGGGCCCACCACATTCTGGCGCGTAGCAGGTGATATTCAGGAATTCGCTTTTCTGGTGACAACTGGGGCACTCCTCCGGCGCCTTGGACGCGGAAAAAGTATAATGGCAGCTGCTGCATCTCCAATAAGTCAGGTTGCATTGGGGGCAGATATCCCCCAAAAATTTGCCGGAAGCGGTATAGCCGCATAGGGCGCATTCCATTTTCTCTTCCTCGGTTGTCATCAGTCACACCTCGCTTTTGACTTTTTATCCACCCGAGACAGCTATTATTCAGAG
>JAMCQY010000372.1 GCA_023381945.1 Deltaproteobacteria bacterium | reverse complement strand
ACTTCCATTTCCCGCAAGGCGATCTCGCTGTACATGATGATGGGAGAGAGGATGTTGTTAAAATCATGGGCAATGCCGCCGGCCAGGGTGCCGATGGCCTCCATTTTCTGGGCCTGGCGCAGTTGGGCCTCCAATTCGGCTTTCTCTGCCTTAGCTTTCTTGTATTGAGTGATATCGCGGTTACTGACCCGCCGGCCGAGATTGCACCCATCGGGGCCGCAAACCGGCTGGCAGAAATGGAAAATCCAGCGTTCGCCGCCCTGGCGGGCCTTGATCCGGAAAACCAGGGAATGGGAATCGCCATTGCCCAGATCCTCGCGCAGATGCTGGATCACCCGCGCCTGGTCCTCAGGATGGGCAATTTTTTGTAACAGTTCCGGGTCTTCCAGAAATTCCCTGGCCCCGTAGCCGGTAATCCGCTCGCAAGACGGCGAAATATATTTATAGGTGCCATCCGGGGCCAGCCAACACTCCCAATCGTAAGTAAAGTCAGCGAAGGTGCGGAATTTTTACTCCGCTTCCCGCAAGGAGGCCTCGGCCTTTCGGCGTTCCTGCAACTCGAGTTGCAGCTCCTGGTAGGAATTGTTTAATTCCGCCGTCCTCGCCTCCACCATCTCCCGGAGATTTTCTTTGCAGAGAGGATGTTGTTAAAATCATGGGGCAATAAAGGCGACGCCCAAGAGCATCAGAATGGTGGTGGCCAGCCCTACCCATTCCGTACCGATGTCGATGGGCAGGAGCGTCATGCCCCGGGAGAACCATTCATACAAGGTAAAGCAGCGCCTTACGGCCATGAGTAAAATAGCGATGGCGATAAAAATCCAGGCAGTCTTCCTTTTAGTGATCCAAACCAACCGAAAAGCCAAAAATGCGGCAATAAATTGGATGATGATCGCGACTATGAGAAGAAATTGCGTCTGCATCCCATTGGCCTCGTAGCTGGTTGAGGACCGAACCCTTCTTAATTCGATCTTATTGCAATGATTATGCCCTTGAGGGAGTTAGATTTATCTACCTGATAAGGGTAGAAAATCATCAGAGCAGTGGGAAATTACTTTATGCGAGGAACAATTGAAGAACGTCAGGAATTTTTACAAAGTGTCAATGATTTCACCCGAAGGCGGCAGGAGCGCAGTAATTTCAGATAGTTTGGCGCGATCCTGGACTTATATAGGGAGCGGGAATGTTGCAGATAGGGGATGAGGGAGGAAAGTTAATAATTTTTTATTACCAATACCGAGGAGTCTTTGACGCTAAAGGTGCCAATGTCTCTAAATAGAGCTGCGGATTTAGGCCGGCGGTGTACACGTATACCCTTGCCCCCGAACTCCGGGTCCTTTAGCCGGGCAAGTTTTTGTTGGTTTAAGTCTGTGACGCCGGTGCCATGGCATAACTGGACCAAAAAGTAATAGGGATTGAAAAGTTCATCCTTAGCCAGGCCATGATTGGCATATATTTGAAAGTGCAGGTGGGCAGGCGAATTCCTGACCCCGGTGCGGCCCACATAGCCGATCACCTCTCCCGTTTGCACCGCTTTACCCCGCACCACGCCCGGAGCGTATCTTTGCAGGTGCATATAGCCATACCCCTTGCCATCTTTGCCTTGCAGAAAAAGGCAGATGCCTCCACCTGGATAAGTTGCCAGGGAATCGATGGCTCCGCTGGTGATGGCATAAACCGGCGTCCCTTCCTGGGCAAAGATATCGACTGCCCGGTGAATGCGCCCGCCGCTGCGAGGCTCGCCCCAGGTGTCCCGGAAGGAATAGGGGCCGCCGACCGGGAAACAATAGAGAAATCGGCCAAATCCGGTGACATTAGGGCCCGGGAGGCCCAGCGCGGCAGCCTGCTCTTGAGCATCCTTCAGTAGATTTATCCATCCTTCCGGGACAACTATCTCAGGCGCCTGGGGAGGAACTTCCGGATGACGCCTCACGGGCTGCAGGCTGGCAGATTGGGGCAAAGCCTGAGGATAACGGCAACCTATTTTCGTCAGCCAGCGCAGCAGATGGTTGGTGGCTGGAGAAATCAAGCTTGGGGCTGCGTAAGGATGGGCAACTGGCAAATCCGCCGTTGTCTCCGGCATTGATGGCATCAGAGCCGAGGGAAGTGGAGGGGAAACGGCTTCGGGTTTAACTTTTGCTTCCCCGGGTGGAACCTTGCCTGCCGCAGGGGTTGGGTGATGGTGCGGTGATTTTACTTGGATCCAGGCCTCTCCCCGAGGTTTGGGGGTGCTTTTGCCGATCTGCTTGGATCGGGAGGCTTTTCGGCTGCCAAAGTAGTAATAAATTACCCCGTCTTTGCAAACAGTATACGGCTCTGCCAGCACCGAAGTCTGCGCCAGCAGGAAAATTCCGGCGATGATGAACCAGACTCCCTTGAGGAACATAAATCCTCCTCTTGGCGAGACTTCTGCAATAATGGGGATTATTTAACAACAGGCAAAACAACGTGGATGCTTGAGTTAAATTAACAATTATGTTCTCTCAGGTCAACCCAAAAACTGTCTTAAGCCTTTAACTTGCTGGTGTTCCTGAGCAATTTATTTAAATAAAAATTTATTTATCTGTGCAGGTTTCTTGCGTTTAAGATTTACTCAGACAGGATCGCCTCATCCAGAGAAGAATCCCCCGCCGCCTCTGGCAGGTCCTCCGCAGGAACTTTGATAGCTTTCCCCTGACGGCGTTTCATCTTTTCTTCGTTCTTTTCTTTGCGAGCCATCTCTTTGGCGCGCTTTTGCCAGCCGTATCGATTTTTTGCCAAATTCTACCTCCCAACGAGTCAAAAATGCCGGAACTCCGCGGATCGTTAAAGATCCGCGGAGTTCCGATCAATCACGCGTTGCCGCCTAGAGTTTTACGACGTTTTGGGCCTGGTCACCCTTGGGGCCTTTGACGACCTCAAACTCCACTTCCTGGTCTTCGCTCAAGGAGCGGAAGCCTTCGCCCTGAATGGCGCTGTGATGCACGAAGACATCGGGGCCGCTATCCCGGGAGATAAAGCCAAAGCCCTTGGAATCATTAAACCATTTTACTCTACCAGTTTCCTTCATTTGCAACCTCTTTCTTGATACTGCAAGGATATTCCCGCCAAAAAAGCAGGGCGC
>JAMCQY010000326.1:15226-15571 GCA_023381945.1 Deltaproteobacteria bacterium | reverse complement strand
TGAAGTATGGCAAAAAGTTATTTGCCAAATATTTTTTAAAAACATATTTTGCTTTTATTCCGAAGGAAAATTGCTAGTTAATTTCTGGTGTGGCTTAATTAAAAAATACTATTGACAAGATCATATTTAGAAACTAGGATATGCTTCTAAGGAAAAGTGTAGTTTTATTGATCCAAATTTAATCCAAAAGGAGGTAACAGCCCGGAAAGCGATAAATATTACCTCATGGATCAGGGAGAAGGATTTATTAATCAGCTATCATCTTTTGAGCGGCCAGGTGCGAGTGCGATGGGGCGCACCGGACCGGGAAGAGCTCCGGGGGCTTCGCCAGGCTGCCGCGATCGG
>JAMCQY010000326.1:0-15209 GCA_023381945.1 Deltaproteobacteria bacterium | reverse complement strand
ACCATGCCGCTAAGAATGAGACTGGAGCTCGTCAAGAGCCGCGAATTGTTTCATTCGGCCCAGGGGCTGCGGGAGGATTTGTTGAATTGGGTCAGAACCGGCCTGTTCGATTCTTCCGCCCGGGATAAAAACCGTCCTTCATAAAAGCGATAACCTGACCTTAATCTCAAAAGGCGGCTGGGGGGCCGCCTTTTGATGTTTAGAGGAAAGGTCAGGGCGTGGCGTTAAAATTTATAACCCATACTTAAGACCAGCGCATGCGACACCCGGCCCTCAAAGGATGTGGGCAAAACTCCGAGGGCTTGAGAGTTGTTGACGGTGCGGGAAGGCATATACACCAGATAATAAGCCAGATCCAGCGTCATGGCCTGCCAGCGAAAGCCGGTGCCGCAGCGGTAAGGCTGGCGGAGGCTGGTGGTGGGCACCAGATAATCGGCGGATTTATCGGGCATGGGTTCTTCGTCTATGGCATAGCCAGCCCTCAGATCCAGCCACGATAAAGCCCGATATTCCACCCCGAACTGGCCCCTCCAGGTGTCATGCCAGTCTTTATGTTCGGATAAGGTGCCCAGGAAATTGTCAAATTTGATGTCAAGATTTCTAAATAAGGACCAGCGGGTATAGACCACGCCTCCTTCCAGGGACAAGTTCTTCAGGGGTCGAACCATAATTCCGGTAAAAATGGTGTCAGGCAGAATGACGCTGCTGCTGGCGTTGCTGTCCAGGGCATTGAAAGGCTGGAAGTGCGAGGGCGCAGTAATTTGCTGTTTTACCTGACTGCGGTAGGAGACGCCTAAAGAGAGATAATCGGTTGGTTTCACCTGCAGCCCCAGATTAAACCCGACTCCCCAGCTATGCCCACCCAGATTGAGGGTTTGCGGACCGATGAGCGGCAGGGGCAAGATCCGTTTCATGTTGAAGTTAAAATACATGATGTCCAACCCGGCACCCGCGGAAAGATAATCAGTGATTTTTACCGCCGCGGTGGGATTGATATTCAAAGTTTGCAGATTGGCTTGGATGACATTAATGTTACCGGCCCAGGTGCCGGGATATTTGATTCCTAAGCCGTAGGGCGAAATAAAACCCAGCCCCAGCCATAAGCGGTCATTGCACTGGTAGGCAGCAAAGAGGTGGGGTATATACCAGGTGCCGCTATCCGCGGTGGTGCCATTGACGCCGGCAGGGCCAAGATTAGTGAAGATTTCAGCATGCGGGAAATAGGTCGAGAAACCGGCCATTACCTGGAAGCCCGGAAGTTGAGGAAGCCCGGCGGGATTATAGAAAATGGCGGAGAGGTCATCCGCCCGGGCTATCACCGCCCCTCCCAGGGCGCTGCTGCGAGCGCCGACCTCATTCAGGGCGAAGCCGGAAGACCCCAGAACATAGCCTGGGGCCATAACCATCCAGCCCCACACCGCAGCCACGGTCAACCACCGTCCCTTGCCCCACATGTTTTGCCTCCCTGGGAACATCGGAATTTTAGATCAACAAGCCTCCTTGCTGGTGGCCATAACTCCCGATGAGAGTAAAAATCGAAAAAATTACTTGATCTTTACTTCGACCGCGTCCAGCGGTGTCGTTCCGATGGAGAGGAAAGGGATCGAATCCTCCGCCGCGGACCCCTTGATGCCGCGGCCAGCCCGAAATCACCGCAGGTAATAAGGTGAAAATGAGTGCCTGTCCGTCAGCACCTAAATCCAGCCCGGGGCAGATGCGCCCGGCGGCAGGTTATTTTTTCCCTTATATCTATAATGAGATATCTTTGTAAAGATAATTTATGAAGATATGTAAAGAAAATTTGGTAAAATATAGACGCTCGCGGCAGAAGATTCACCATGAGATGAGGAAGATTTTAGACTGGTGCAGGATAAAGAATAAGACAAATAACTTTATTTATTTACATTGATAGGTCCTATGCTTATAATATTTTTAATCTTGTACCATCATTTCTAGCTGATTTTCTAACCTTGTTTCTTTCCCGGCCCAGGGGTCAAAAAATGGGTTGGGTGGTCTCACAAAATCACGCCGATCACCGGGGCGAGTTTCAGCTTGTTGGCCTTACCTGTATCGCAGGCCCTAAGTTAAGGCAAGCCGATGAAATGTCCCAATTGTCAAAGCATCAATGAGGAGAGTCAAAAGTTTTGCCGGACCTGCGGGGCCAGGCTGGGAATAGCCTGCCCTGACTGCGGCGCCGCGGTCCTCATAAGCGACCGGTTCTGTGCCGAATGCGGCCTGGAACTCAAGCAGAAGGAAAGCCCTCCCAAATCCCCAGAAGAGATTCCCTGCGAGCGCAAGCAGGTCACCGCCCTGTTCGTCGACCTTTCCGGCTATACCACCCTCAGCGAGCGCCTGGACCCGGAGGAATTAAAGGATATTGTGGGGCCGCTCATCGGGGACATGGCCCAGGTGGTTATCAAATACGAAGGTTCCGTGGAGAAATTTGCCGGGGACCAGATAATGGCCCTGTTTGGCTACCCCCGGGCCCATGAAGATGACCCGGTGCGAGCTGTAAGGGCGTCCATAGAGATTCATCGTGTAGTGGGGGAGATAAGCCATAAGGTCCAAGAGGCTGTGGGACAGCCCCTGGCGGTGCATATCGGCATCAATAGCGGGCTGGTGGTAACCGGACAGGCCGACTTCCAACACCTGACCCAGCACATTGCCGGGGACACCATCAATGTCGCCTCCCGGTTGTGCACCCTGGCCAAAGCGGGCGAAACCCTGGTGGGCCAAACAACTTTTGTCCAGGCGAACGGCTTTTTTTCCTTCGAACCATTAGAGCCGGTCCGGGTAAAAGGAAAAACCAAACCGATACAGGTTTACCGGTTCCTGGCGCCGCAGGAGTTGCCTAAAAAGACCCACCGGGTCTTCAGTCAGCGGACGGAATTGATCGGGCGCCGGGAGGAAATGGCTGTTCTGGCCAAGGCGGTGGACCGGCTTTCGGAAGGGTCGGGCTCATTTATCGCCATTTGCGGCGAGGCTGGGACCGGCAAGAGCAGGCTCCTGGAGGAATTTAAGGCCAGCCTGGACCTCAGCACGGTCAACTGGATCGAAGGACACGCCTATAACTATACTCAGAATTTCTCCTACTACCCCCTGATCAATCTCATCAACCGGGAACTGGGGGTAGAGGAAAGCGATACTCCGGAAAAAGTGGCGCAAAAGCTCGAGGCCCGCTTACATGAACTGGTCGGTCCCCGGGAAGACGTGACCCCGTATCTTGGCAGTCTCTTGTCGCTCAATTATCCCGAGGCCACGAGGGTTAGCCCGGAGTTTTGGAAGTCCCGCCTGCATCGGGCCGTCCAGGCAATTCTGCGGGCCCAGGCTCAAAAAGCCCCCACCGTGATCGTCCTGGAAGACCTGCACTGGGCCGATGCCACCTTCCTGGAGCTGCTGCGCTCCATCCACATGCAGGAAAGAGCCCCGGCCATTACTCTGTGCACTTACCGCCCGCCGATGAAGGTGTTTAGCCGGGAGGACCTCAAGCTGCTGGGGGAATCCTATCAGGAGATCCGGCTGCATGACCTTTCTCTGGCAGATACCCACCGGATGGTGAAGTCCATCCTGAAGACCGAGGCGATTCCGGAGGAGCTGCGAGGATATATTCAAGAGAGAGTAGGCGGTAATCCTTTTTACCTGGAGGAAATGCTCAATTCCCTGATCGAATCGGGAACGCTGCTGCGACGCCGTGGCCAATGGCAACTCGCCCGGGACATCGTTGATTCCGATATTCCGCCGACCATCCACGCAGTCATTTCCGGCAGGATAGACCGTTTGGAGGGGCCGGCCAGAAACCTGCTTCAGGAAGCCTCGGTTATGGGGAGAAGGGTCACTTACGAAATTCTCAAGAGAGTCAGCGAACATCCTGAAGTCTTGGACCAATCTTTAGCCGAACTGGAACGTTTGGATCTGATTCGTCCACCCACCCAATCGGAACAAGACTATTATTTTAAACATGCCTTGATCCAGGAAGTGGTTTATAACAGCCTGCTAAAAAAGGACCGGCAGTCCATCCACCAGCGCATCGGCCTGGCGATGGAGGAGGTTTTCCAGGACCGCCTTTCCGAAATCTTTGAGACCCTCTCTTTCCATTTCAAGCAGAGTGAAGTCTCTCAAAAAGCAGTCGATTATCTGATCAAGGCGGGCAGGAAAAGTCTGGAAAAGTATGCGGTGCAGGAATCCCATCATTACTACCAGGAAGCTTTCGAAATTTTAGGCAAAATCACCGGGAAGTCGGTGAAAGAAAAAAAGCGCCTGGTGGACCTTCTGAACGAATGGGCCGAGGTCTTTCATTACCGCGTCGATTTTAAAGGATTCACCGCGCTGCTGCTTAATCATTTGGAATTGGCCGAATCCATCAAGGACAAAGCCCGCTTGGGGACCTATTACGGCTGGCTGGGCTTTGCCTTGTTCGGCACCGGCAAGACGCGCGATTCTCATGAATATTCCAGCAAGGCCTTAAAACTTGGGAAGGAAATCAAAAATTATCCGATAATTGGCTTGGCTTATGCCAATCTAACCTGGACTTGCGCCGAGTTAAAACTTCTGGACCAGGGGATTCAATATGGGATCGAGGCGGAGGAGATAGCCAGAGCATACACCTTGGAGCCCATAACCTTTTTTCTATCCCTCGGCGGCCTGGGAATGATTTATCTGTTCAAAGGCAACAGCCAAAAATGTTTCGAAATCGGCAATAAGCTGCTGGAATATGGAGAAATCCGCTCCAACCTGCGCAGTATCGTTGTGGGTCATATCGTCACCGGCTACGGCCACTACACGCAAGGTGATTTTATCCAGGCGATCGAATGCTGCAAAAAGGCCATTGAATCATTAAATGACCCATTATTTTCCGAATGGCCCAAGCTGTTCCTGTGCATGAATTATCTGATCAACGGCCAGATAGAGGAAGCTGAGGTTCTTATCGCGGAGATTCTGCCCTACTGCCAGAATCTGGGCATCGGCTACATTGTAACTGCCGCCCAGGTATTACGCGGGGCCGTATTGGTTGCCCATGGCCAGCTTTCCCGGGGAATAAAAACCCTGGAAAAAGACTTGCGGATATTTGCAGAAAATGGACGATTCTTCTCCCTTTACGTCATGGAAACCGCGTTGGCCGAGATTTATTTCAGGATTGCCATCCGGGCCCAAGCTCTGAATTTCACCGGTATCCTGAAAAACCTGGGGTTTATTATTAGCAAACTGCCTTGGTCTCGACGCCGCGCCGAGGTTTACTTGAACAAGGTTATCCAGGTGGGCCGGGAGGTGGGGTCCCAAGGCTTTGTGCAAGGCCAGGCTTTGCTCAATCTGGGGCGGCTGCACCGGTTAAACGGGGAGAGGACTTCGGCCCGGGAATGCTTCGCCGAAGCGCTGCAGATCCTGGAACGCTGCACCGCGGGAACCTATAGCCAGCAAGCCCGGGAGGCTCTGGCAACGGTTAGTTAGTGTCGTGTCCCGAGAATATCTTTCAAAAGGTTTTGTAGGGGCGCACCCGCGTGTGCGCCCTCAATTAGGGGCGGACACATGGGTCCGCCCCTACAGGAAACCCTGTAAAATTTTGAAAAGACCTTCTGGGACACAATAATAGGCGCGGGGCCAACACCTTGGTTTTCTGGTCAAACCATTTTGAGAAGTTTGTTTTTGGAGGGAACAAGAAGTAAAGCGGCGCTTATTCTGGCTGGTTAATGGTTACTAACCCAAGCAGTTGGAGATCCTCATGCGCATCCTGCTGATCGCTCCCCGTTCGGAATATCCCGAAGCCATTCCAGGTTGGATACTCATCCCGCAGATGTCCCTGCTGATCTTGGAGGCCCTGAGCGGCAACGGCCATCAAGTAACGACCGTGGAGGAAGATTCAGCCCCCCTTCCCCAGGGGGGAAAGTGGGACTTGGTTGGGATCACCGTGATGACGGCCACGGCTTCCAGGGCTTACGCCCTGGCCAAGGAGTTCAGAGCGCAGGGGGCCAAGGTGGTCCTGGGGGGCATCCACCCTTCGGTGCTGCCGGAAGAAGCCAGCCGTCATGCCGATGCCATAGTGGTCGGGGAGGCCGAGGGTGTCTGGCCGCAAATCCTTACGGACGCGGCGCGAGGCCAGCTTAGGCCGATCTATTACAACCACCTGCCGGAGACGATCCAGGTGCCCCTGGTGGATTACAACCAAAATGGCAAAAAGTCGCTGATTCCCACGGCCTCGCCGGTTATCTCCGGCCGGGGCTGCCCGAACCGCTGTGAATTTTGCTCGGTGCCCCGGATTTACGGGAGCCGGGTGCGCAAGGTGCCGGTGGCGCAGGTTCTCGAACAGGTGAAGCGCAGCCGCAGCTATTATATCGCCTTCCTGGACGACAACCTGACAACCAACCGCAGCTATACCCTGGAGCTGTTCGAGGGGCTGAGAAAGCTGAAAGTGAACTTCATTGGACAGGTCACGGCCAGGTTTCTCCTGGATGATACTTTATTTGAAGCAGCAGTGGCCGCAGGTCTTAAAGGAGTTTGTGTCGGCTTTGAAACTATCGAAGACGAGGGGCGCCAACGCCTGAGGAAAGCGGTTTCCCTGACGGCTTACCGCGAGGCCATCCGGAAATGCCGGGCGGCCCAAGTGTTTTTGCACGGCTCCTTTATTTTCGGCTTGGACGAGCATGATAAAAGCATTTTCCGCCGGACCCTGGACTTTATCATGCAAAACAAGGTCACTTCGGTGGGCGCCTATATTTTGACCCCATATCCGGGCACCCCCCTCCACGACCGCCTGGTGGCGGAGGAACGACTGCTCCATCGAAATTGGGCTTTCTATGATCACGGCACCCCGGTTTTTCTGCCGAAGCGCATGAGCCTGGCAGAGCTGGCGGAGGGCTACCTCAAGTTTCGGGAAGCGGTCTTTAGTCTTTGGGGGATCGCGCGCCGGTATCCCGCTGGCCTGGCAGTCGCCTCTGCTTATCTGCATGTTAATTTGGCGTTGCGGCGGGTGAACCATCGATTACGGGACCACTACGAAAATTATTTTAACTGGCTGAAACAAGCCGATCTGGGTGGCCAAATAATAAATCAGCCGGCGATGACAGCCTTTGGCCGGTTCGGGAAAGAATGAACTTATGATGGCGAATCTTCTGAACTTTTTGAAAAGACTTTGACTTTTTAGCCAGATCTGAATCCAGTAGGGAGCCAATCATGCCCGCCAGCATAGCTCACATGTTACTCGCAAAAAGGGTAAGAGTGGAACTGCAAGCCAATGCCGCCCTGAAAGATTTCGTGAACGACGTGTTAGTTAAACATTCAACCTTTATGGAACTTGGTGCCCTGGGCCCTGATTTACCGTACTACAAAGGCATCAACCTGGTTATAGCCGGCTATAGGGCTTACCGCGATCGTCCGGACAAGCCTGCGGGAGTTGACCAATGGTCTTATCAGACGCACTCGCTCAAGCCGAATAAATTTCCTTTAGAAATGCTCAAAACCATGTTTGAGGATAGGCCTTTTGATAACGAACCTTGGGAAATTGAGGATCATAAGAAATTTGCTTTCATCTGTGGTTACCTCACCCATATGGCGGCGGACCAAATGATTCACCCGGTAATCAATTTGATCGCCGGTCCTTACTATAAAACCAATGCGGCCAGGACCACCCATAGAGAGGCGGAGGCCGCCCAGGATGTGTATTTATTCAGCCAAAATCTCCTTCTAAGCCAAACGGGAGATTTCCGCGAGGAGAAGTTTGACTCGTGGTGTGATGTTAAACGGGACCGGGATGCTGACCCAGGTGATGATTCATCCTTCCTGCGTTTCAAGTATTTGATCCAGAGGGCCTTGCTGGAAACATATTTTGTAACCCCTACCGAGGATGATATCGATGATTGGATTGACGGGACGCTCAATGTCTTGAAATTCGTAAACGGTATTGGCCCGTTCGGTCTGTATGGCCCCTATAAACAAGCTCTGGAAAATATATCGGACCAGGATAAATTCAACCTGTTTATCGAGCTTAAGCCTTCCCCGGACGCCACTAAGGAAAAAAAAGAAGCCTATAAAGCGTTGATTGGCGATAAAAACTATCTGGATTTTTTTGGCTTTGCTGTTGAGCTGGCAACGATTTATGTCAGAACGGCGATTAGGATCTTCAGAAGTAAAGACCTAACAAAGGAATTAGAGAAAAGGTACAAGGGAATAGTGAGCGATGCCGATTTAGGTGCGCCGTTAGAAAATGACATTCTGGAGACCACACAAAAGGCTTTCAATGAATGGCCCGAGGCAGCAGTTACGTCGAAAAAATCAGAGGAAAAGAGCGGCCCGAAATAGCAATCATCTTTATCTGACAGGCCAATCCTTGGTCTACAGGAGGTAACCATGGATAAAGTCACCTTAGAAGATGTGAGCCTGAGTGACATTACTTTGGAGCAGTTGGACAGGCTCAAACGCATGCGGGAACGCCATTTTTGGGAACGCCCTTTTGCCATCCGGCGCCAGCCGGAGATCTGCACCGAGCTTCCCCGGAATTTCACCTATTATCGGCAACACCTGGACCAGAAGACAGACTCCCCCGGGTTGCGGGCGGGCAAACTCTACCAGTACATCCTGGAAAAAAAGGAGCCTCTGATTGCGCCCGAAAACCTGCTGGCCGGCACTACCAGCACCAAAGCCGTCGGCGTGATGCTTTACCCCGATCTCTATTGCCTTTCCCTCTGGCCGGAATTGGAGACCATGTCCACCAGGAAAAGCAATCGCTTTATCATCAGCAAACAAGATATCGATATTTTAAATTCGGAAGTCTTCCCTTTCTGGCTCGACCGCACCGTCACGGAGGTTACCCGGAAGGAATATGACAACCCCTTATGCCAACGGCTGGTGGAGAATATAATTTTTTACCTGGTGGGCAAAGGCGAGGCCATTTCTCATACCATCCCCAATTATGGGGTGGTGGTGGAGAAAGGGCTGACGGCCCTTATAGAGGAGGCCCGGGAGGGCCGGGCGGCGGCATTGCGCCAGGAGCAGCAAGATTTTTATCAGGGTGTCGAGTTGGCTCTGAGCGGCATCATTTCCTATGCCAAGAGGCTGAGCCTTAAAGCGCAGGAGTTAGCCGGGCAGGAGACCAATCCCAAGCGCCGGAAGGAGCTGGTGAAGATGAGCGAGAACTGCGCCCGGGTGCCGGCGCAGCCCTCCAGCACCTTCTGGGAGGCCCTGAATGCCATCTGGATCTGCAAGATAGCCCTGCATCAGGAAAACGTCAACGTCGCCCTGTCCCTGGGCCGCCTGGACCAGATCCTCTATCCTCTTTATGAGCAGGATATCCGCCTGAAAAGATTGAACGTGCCCAAGGCGGTTGAATTGCTCGGCTGCTTTTGGCTGAGCATGGCCGATCATGTGCCCATGATTCCGGAAGCGGGAGAGGAGCTTCTCGGCGGCAGCGGCTCCAACCAGGCCATCACCCTGGGGGGCGTTGACCGGCAAGGCAAGGATGCGGTCAATGACCTTACCTACGTGATGCTGCGGGTAACGGAACTGTTAAGGCTGCGGGATCCCAATGTCAATGCCCGTTATCATTATGAAGTGAACCCGGGGGACTGGAAGAAGGGTCTATGCAACTCCAGGGATTATCTGGAGCGCCTGTGCCAGGTAAACATGAACACCATGGCCACCCCCTGTTTCCACAATGACGTCTCGGTCATCGAGACCTTGAAGAAAACCTACCAGGACCAGGGCATTACTTTGGAGGATGCCAGAGATTACGGGATCGTGGGCTGTGTAGAGCCCACCAGCACTGGCCGGACTTATGGATTTACCGGCTCGATCTACATTAACCTCCCGGCGGCGTTGGAGATGGCGATGTTTGGCGGCAAACACCGCCTGACCGGGGATAAGAAGCAGATTGGTCCGGCCACCACCCCACTGGCCCAGCTAACCAACTGGCTGGATTTTCAGAAGGCCTTGGAGACGCAGATTAAATGGCTGATCGACCATGCCGTAGCTTTCAACAATTATGAGGGTAAAACTCACCAGAAAATTCGCCATACCCCCATGCTCTCGGCCCTGATGGAAGGGTGCCTGGATAAGGGCCAGGATGTGATTTGCGGCGGGGCCACCTATAATTCTTCAGGCGCCGCCATCATCGGCCTGGCGGATGTGGTGGACTCGGTGACCGCGATTCAAGAATTAATCTTTAATAAACCGGGAGCGAAGGCCGGTTGCCTGCTCGGGGCCCTCGAGGCCAATTGGGAGGAGCCTTTTGTCAAGCTGCACGCCTGGGTGAAGCATTCCAAAGAAAAATTTGGCCGGGAGAGCCAAATGGCCGAAGACAACGCCAGATGGCTGATGGGTTTTATTAATCGGGAATTCGGCAAGCACCTCAATTATCGGGGCGGCAGGTATACCACAGGTTACTGGACCATGACCATGCACGCCGGCTTCGGCATGATTACCAAAGCGCTGCCCAACGGCCGAAAGGCGGGGGAATCTTTCGCCAGCGGCATTACGCCGGTTTCGGGTTCAGCCCCGGAATTGACTCCTTGCCTTAATTTTGTGGGAAAAAAACTGGACCATTTGCAGATCACCAACGGCCAGGCCCTGAATCTGAAATATTACTCCCCGACCACTGAGCTTAAGCCCTTTGCCGACACCGTTAAGACCTACTTCCGCACTGGGGGCCTGCAGGTCCAGTTCAACATCATCGACCGGGAAACCTTGAAAGATGTGATGCGGCATCCCGACAATTATCCAAAGCTGATGGTGCGGGTTTCCGGATACACGGCCTATTTTCAGGACCTCAATCCACAGATGCAGCAGGAGATCATCACCCGGGCCGAATACGACCTGACAGACAAGCTGGAGCATCGATACCAGGATAACTCTTTTGATGCCGTGGTTGCCCCGGATTCAGGGAAGATTTCCAGGGAGAGTTATTCTTTATTTAACCAGGAAGGATTCATCAGTAAGTGGTGGGCCACACACAAGGATAAGCCCTATGTGCAGAGCCTGGAAGACGAGGCCGCCGACAAGCTCCTCAAGACCCTGCTTTCTCTGATGAAGCTGGCATTTTGGCTTAGCCCGAAGTACCGCCGGAAGAATATTGAGAATTTTCCAGCCCCAGCTTCATATCGGCTCAAAGTCGAGAAAGGCAAGATGAATGTTCTGGTTAAGTTTGGCAACGGCAAAATGAACTTCACCAGTAAGGACCCCGACTTCATAGCCAACCTGAGCGTAACCTTTGATAACAGCGAGGCCGTGATAAATTTCTTGTTGGCTGATTTCTGGAATGCCCTGGGAAACTACTTGAAGTCTTACCCCCGGTTCCTGGGGGACGTCTTGCACGTTGATTTCGGCCGAGGCCTGCGGGACTTCTTGCTCGCTCACCGCCAGGCTTTGCGGGACTTCTTGATGGTTTTTAAAAAGGATATCCTGAAGGTATTGGAAGGGAATAAAATTCAGATAACGGGGAACCTCAATTATCTCTACAAGTTCGCTTTTATGGTCAACCATCCCATCCGCCCGTTGCTGATTCTGGCTAACAAAATGAACTAATGGGAGAGCTGCAACCCCTCATTCTGGAGATCAAAAGGCACGCTCTGGAGGACGGCCCCGGCATCCGCACCACGGTCTTTTTCAAGGGCTGCAATTTGCATTGCCCCTGGTGCCATAACCCTGATGCCATCGATCCTGCTCCTGAACTGGCCTTTTACCCGCGGGACTGTATCGCCTGCGGCGACTGCGTGGGGGTCTGCCCAAAAGACGCACTGCGGCTGGAGGCGGCGCTGCTCATAGATCGGCAAGCTTGCAACCGCTGCGGCGACTGCGCCGGGGTTTGCCCCAGCCAGGCCCTGCGGCTATTGGGGCGCCATTATGAAATTGACGAGTTGCTGGAAATTGTTCTTCGGGACCGCAAGTTCTATGAGGTCTCCGGCGGTGGCGTAACCCTCTCCGGCGGGGAACCCACCCTGTTCATTGACTATGTCGCGGCCGTTTTGAGCCGTTTAAAAGAACTTGGTCTGCATACCGCCATACAGACCAATGGGATTTTTGTCTGGCGCGAATTTAAGGAGAAGTTGCTGCCCCGGGTCGACCTGATAATGCTCGATGTGAAATTGGCGAGCGGTGAAAAACACCGGGAATATACCGGCCGGGATAACGCCGTGGTCTGGGCCAACCTGGGAGCCCTGCTGAGGGAAAATCCCGGCGCGGTGTTGCCCCGCATCCCCTTAATCCCGGGGTTTACCGCCACCCGGGAAAATCTTACGGCCCTCTCCCGCCGGTTCCGGGAACTGGGCGTCAAGCAGTTTTCCTTGCTTCCTTACAACCCCACCTGGGTTCACAAAGCGGCCAGCCTAGGAAAGTCCGTTGATCCCCGGCTATCTTCTCACCTGATGACCGCGGAGGAACTGGCAGCTTGCCGGGAAATATTTGCCTGGGTTGATACGCCATAAAGAAGGCGGCCTGGGGGCCGCCAGCGTGGTTTCAAAGGTTGGAAATAGGTGCGGCTGCCGAAGGATTTCTCATCGGGGCCGGGCTTCTATCTGTGTCCAAACACCTGTTGACCTTCATAATGCGCTTTGAAGGTGTCGGATTTTTTTCGGAAAGTGCGGCGCTGTGGTTTGCGCGGCGGCCGGGCGAATTCGGCAGCGCCGGAGGGCGCTGCTTGCTTATAATTAAAGTCCGCCAGGGTGCAACGTTTGATCGTGGTGCGGAGGACACGCTCGATGCTGCGAACCATAGACTCATCTTCAATGGTAATAAAAGTGAAGGCATCACCGGTCTTGGCATTGCGGCCGGTACGTCCGATCCGATGGGTGTAGGCATCGGTAGAATCCGGCATGTCGTAATTGATTACGTGGGAAATTTGAGTCACGTCAATGCCGCGGGCGGCGATGTCAGTCGCCACTAATATCTGAAACGTGCCGTCGCGGAAGCCGTTCATCACCGCCTGCCGCCGCGCCTGCGAAAGATTTCCCTGCAATGAGGCAGCCCGGTAGGCGGCCTTCTCCAGTTGCTCCCCGAGACGCTTGGCCCGGTGTTTGGTGCGCGTAAAAATCAGCACCGATTCGGTGTCGGTATGGCGCAACAGTTCGAGGAGCAGCGGGGTCTTGAGGTGCTGCGCGACCGGATAGAGCAGATGCGAGACCGTATTTGCCGGTCCAGCAGTATTAACTTTAACAGTAACCGGGGCTTGCAGTATGTCGTTGGCCAGATGCAGGATATCATCAGGCATGGTGGCCGAAAATAGGAGCGTCTGGCGTTTTGCAGGTATATGCCTGATGATCTTTCGGATATCGGGCAAAAACCCCATGTCGAACATCCGGTCGGCCTCATCCAGGACGAGCACTTCCAGATGTGACAGATTTATGGTGCCGCGGTTGAGGTGGTCAAGCAGACGGCCGGGACAGGCGACCACAATCTCGGCGCCGCGTTTCAGCCGCTCTACCTGGGGATTAAAGCCAACTCCCCCATAGACAGTAACGCTCTTGAGTCCGGTGCGGCGTCCCAGGGCGCCAATGGCTGCGTGGATCTGCTCGGCCAGTTCGCGAGTGGGGGCAATGACCAAGGAGCGGACGTGCCGGCGCCCGCCTTGCATCAGGCGATGGAGGATGGGCAATACGAAAGCCGCAGTCTTGCCGGTGCCGGTCTGGGCCAGGCCCACGACATCGTGCCCTTGCATGACCAGCGGGATGGCCTGGTCCTGGATCGGCGTGGGTGTGATATAGCCCGCAGTTTTAACGCCGGCCGCGATCTGATGGTGAAAATCAAATTTGTTGAATTCCATAAATTCCTTTTAAAAATGGCTGTTCGAGTGGAATTCAGGCAGACGAATCCTGACGCCACAAGTATCCAAGCGTTATGACAGATATATGCATCCCAGGAACATTCGGGGTCAGCGCCGCAGTAGCCTCTTGAGGTGAAGGAGGTTACTGCGCAGCTTTACCCCCATTTCCTGCCTCATGACGAAGTTAGGATTGCCAGCGACAAGATCTTGGGTAAGCTTTTTCTGTAGGGCGGTTGGGCTGCTTTTAATCCCACAATGGTGGAACTTTAATTTTACTATTTTACAATAAGTATCGGTAATGTCAAGGAGAAGTTATTGAATTGCTGAAGGGAAACTCAATAAGCCTTAAAAAAGGCGGCCTGCTGGCCGCCTTCGTTGTTTTAAAATATATTACATCTTACCGGTAACCACCGCCGCGGCCGCCGCCACGGCCGCCACCACCGCCGCGCCCACCGCCATAACCGCCCCGGCCGCCGCCAAAGGATTTCTCCTGAGGCCTGGCCTCATTAACCGTCAGGGGCCGGCCTTCTATGGTGCGGCCGTTGAGCATAGAGATGGCCTTCTGGCCTTCCACCTTGGATTCCATCTCGACAAAACCGAAACCACGAGGCTGACCCGTCTGCCGGTCGGTAATGATCTTGGCTGACACTACGTTCCCGGCCTCGGAAAACAGGACATTCAATTCTTCTTCAGTCATGTTGTAGGGCAGATTGCCCACGTACAATTTAATGCTCATGGTTTCTCCTCATCAATCTTGCCGGGCGCTGAGCGCGGCAGAGTCATTTTCGTTCGGACTGAGCTCTTCAACCACTTCCGGGGCATCTTCTTCCGTCGGCGTGACGGTTTTACCTTGTTGGCGCCTTTTCACCTTTTCGTCGTGCTTCTGTTTTCGGGCCATTTCTTTGGCCCGCTTTTCCCAACCATAGCGGTTCCGTGCCATGTTCTACCTCGCTAAAGATGCGATTGTTGATGATAAAGCGCCATTAATCGGCCCGCGTGCCTCCCTCTCTCCTCAACCGGCGGCGGGAGAAGGAGGCCAGACCGCGACCTGGTCTGGCAGCAAAGGCCGGTAACCGGCACACCGTCTGGGTCAAAAAAGCCGGAACTCCGGCGCTCTGGGGACGTCGGAGTTCCGGCTGGCGTGAGCTTGTCTGTTTGATTTAGAGTTTTACGACGTTCTGGGCCTGGGCGCCTTTTGGGCCCTGGACTACCTCAAATTCCACTTCCTGATCCTCGGCCAGGGAGCGAAAGCCTTCGCCAACGATAGCGCTGTGATGCACGAAGACATCGGGGCCGTTGTCCCGGGAGATGAAGCCATAACCTTTTGAATCGTTAAACCATTTTACTCTGCCGGTTTCCTTCACTTGTACAACCTCCTACAGGTACTGCTCTTAAATGTTCCCGCCCAAAAAGCAGGTGCCAGCAGTCAGGCATAAAAAAACCGGAGAGGACTTGCATCCCCATCCGATCG
>JAMCQY010000368.1 GCA_023381945.1 Deltaproteobacteria bacterium | reverse complement strand
CATCGCCCAGAACCTCATGGAGTACGGCCACTACCTTCGCCCGGTCGCCCAGGGCTACGGCCTCTAAGAGGGGGCTGTCCACCAGGCGGTGAAACAACGCGGCATTCTCCGGGTGCCCCCGGCGCTCCAGGAGCAGCCGGCGACGCACGTCCTTGAGCAGGGCCAGATAAGGCTTATATTCGGGGCCAAAGCGCTGCTCCAGTTCCTGCCGCAGCTTCCGGGCCACGGCCGGACTGGTCCCGCCGGTGCTGATGGCCAGGGTCAGGTCTCCCTGGCGCACCTGGGCCGGGACAATGAAGGTGCAGTATTCCGGGTCGTCCGCGACATTGACCCAGATGCCCCGTTCCTGGGCGGCGGCGCTGACCTTGGCGTTCACCTCGCGATCGTCGGTGGCGGCCATCACCAGGACCATGCCGTCAAGATGGTCGGGGGTAAAATTCTCGTTCAGGTAACGAATTTCGCCCGCTTGGGCCAGTTCCGCCAGGGTCGAAGTGAGGGCCTTGCTCAGTACTGTTACCCGGGCGCCGGCGGTCCTAAGGTCCAAGACCTTGCGTTCGCCGACGATCCCGCCGCCCACCACCAAACAGGGCTTATCTTCAATAAGGATAAAAATGGGATAGGTTTTCATCGGAGATAGTCAGACGCCGGTTCTAGAGGCATAGGATCTGCGGCGGAGGCTTTTTTTGTTAAATTTATCAGACTTACCGACACGAAGCAAGGCAAATGCCGGTGATTGCCGCCGCCACGGCCGTCCGTTTGCCATTGACAGGCAGATCAAATGCGGTTAGATAATATACAGTACAATCCAGGTTTTATAGGCCTACGGATTTCCAACCCCGACCATGAATCGCCGCCTGCTGGTTTATGTATTGCTGATTCTCGGTACCATGGCCCTGTGGGTCCCCACCTTGGAGGCCTGGGGGGGAGAGGCGGACATGAATCTCAGCGATGCTGACAAAAAGTTATTATTGCAGATAGCACGCTCCAGCATCGAGGCGCACCTGACGGATAAGCCGTCGCCGGCTCTGGAAGCCGTCCCCCGGTCGCTGTGCGAGTCCCGGGGGGCTTTCGTCTCGCTGCACCGCAATGGCCAACTGCGGGGCTGCATCGGCTTTCTGGAGGCCGTCAAACCGTTGGGCCAGACGGTGCGGGAGATGGCCGCGGCCGCGGCCTTTCATGATCCTCGCTTCCGTCCCTTAAGAAAAGATGAATTGGCGGACCTGGAGGTGGAGATCTCTGTCTTGAGCCCGATGCGCCTCATTAATAACATCGATGAAATCAAAGTGGGCACCCATGGCCTCTACATCGTCCAGGGATCGTGCCGGGGCTTGCTGTTGCCCCAGGTGGCCACGGAATATAAGTGGGACCGGGACATGTTCCTGGCGCAGACCTGCTGCAAGGCCGGCTTGTCTCCCAGCTCCTGGAAAGACCCGGACACCAAGATTTATCTTTTCACCGCCGAGATCTTCGGCGATGACCCGCGAAAGGCTGGATGTGCCCTACCATGACCCCCAAACGAGATAATGAACACCTGCCCGTACCCGTCAAGCCGAGTGGCCCCTCCTCTACCCCGCCGGTTGAGAGCCTGCTGGTCCGTCTGTTGCGCTACCGGTTTTTCCTGGTAGCCTTGGTGATTGTTCTCTTTTTTGTCGCCTTGTCTGCCTGGCAAGCGATGTTCAAGAGCAAGCCGGCTCTCGAGGCCCAAGCCCCGCTGGCGAGCCTGACCCATGAAGAGGGTCCGGCGACGGGTAAAGAAGCGGAACCTCTCTTAGTCCCGCCGCCAGCCCCGGAAGCCAAGGGGCCGGAGGCCGCACCTCAGCCGGCTCCGGCAGTTCCTCATGCCCCGGGCCCCTTGACCGCCGCGCCCCGGGAATTGGCCAAGGGCGAGGGCTTCACCCGGGCCCTCATCAAGATCATGGATGACCAGGTCAATGGCACCTGGTTGGGCTGGCGCCCCAACAGTATCCTGTTCGGCAAGCTGGGGCTCACCGACAACGTCAACAATATTCAGTTGGGTGTCCTGGAAGTAGCCCGGCGTACCATCGTGGTGATGAATGAAAATATGACTCGCTTTGCCACCACCGAGGCCTATAATCCCCAGGTTAACGAGGCTATGAACTACTTCATGGTGAGCCCCGACAAGTACTGGTTCCCCTCGGCCTCGGGCAAGTACCGGGAAGCCACGCACGACCTGGAGATCTACATCGATGGCCTCCACAAGGGCCGCAGCCGCTTCTATTCCCGGGTGGACAACCTCATCGCCCTGCTCGGGAATTACAAGGACCTGCTGGGCAGCAGCTTTCATAACCTTATTAAGGATAACGAAGCTGACGGCAAGGCAGTCTCCTGGTGGGTGTCGGATGATTATTTCTATTTCTCCCGGGGGATCGCCCTGGGGATGGCGGAGATGCTGGACGCGGTTAGCAAGGAATTCGATCAGGAACTCCAGAAAAAGAACTCCCACAAGCTTCTGGAAGAAGCCAGCCACGCCCTGCACCAGGCCGCGCATCTGTCTCCCTGGCTGGTGACCAACGGCGACAAGGACGGCTGGATCGCCAATCACCGGGCCAATATGGGCACCTACATCGGTGAGGCCGAGCATCTTATCTCCACCCTGCAGATGATGCTGGCCACCAACTAAATATTCGGGCGGTTCGATAACCTCCCTACACCCCGCAGATTTCGAGCCCCTTCCTTTGAGGGGCTTTTCTTTATGGATACTTCGGCCACGCCGCAATTTCATTGAAAATTTTCCCGCCTTGTTCTAAGGTGGGGACTAACCAAGCGGTCAGGAGGAGCAGCGGATGCGGGTCAGCGAGATTATGAGCCAGGAGATCGTCACCATCTCCCCCGACAAAAGGGTGGGTCAGGCCTTGCAACTGATGCACAAGCATCAGATTCGCCACCTGCCGGTGCTGGAGGGCGGCCGCATGGTGGGCTGGATCACCTCCCGGGACCTCCGGGAAGTGCTCCTGGCCTCCATGTTGGAGAAGATCACCGTAGCCGACGTTATGATCAAGGCGCCGCTGAGCGTCACGGCGGACACCGGGGTAGAGGAGGCAGCCCGGCTGATCATGGAGCACAAGATCGGCGGCATGCCGGTCCTGGACGGCGAGAAGCTGGTGGAATGAGGGAAA
>JAMCQY010000387.1 GCA_023381945.1 Deltaproteobacteria bacterium | reverse complement strand
GGCCGAACCCAACAATGATAAACCCAAAGAGCCACCAAAAACTCAATTTGCGACTTTAAAAAATCGACCTGCGAGAAAAACCACTCCTTTAATTAACCATTTTTCAACAGCCTGCTAGATTCTTCGCCGTCTTCGACGGCTCAAAATGACAAAAAAGAACATGCGTAAAAGCATAGGACGCTCCGTATAGTTAGGCCTGATCTCTTTCTTTACAAGGGAAAATCCGTTCTAAGGTTTTCCCGCCCGCAAAATTAGGTTTTCCTTACCTCAAATTTAGGTTTTTCCTAAGTGATCTTTGCCAGGTGTAAACTGTATTGTTATTCTGAGCTCTGATCGGCTAGTGATGCCAATTGCCCTAAAATTTGATTTTTCCGTACGGCAATTTAATGGTGTCTAGGGAGGGACGTCTTATCTTGCCTTAAAAAGTTCCGGTTCCAACGCAAGTGGGATGAGTTCTCAAGCTGTGTGCGTTCAGTGATGGTCAGGAAGGCCAGATTCACTCCCTGGAACCCGGTGTTGACCCCGGGATGATGGCATGACCATAAAGATTATCTTGGCGGACGATCACCAGATAGTCCGCCAGGGATTGCGGTCCCTGCTGGCCGGCGAACCCGACATGGAGGTGGTGGGAGAAGCCGACAATGGCCGTGAGACCCTGAAGCTGGTGGAGCAACTGGCCCCGGACGTCGTCATCATGGATATTTCCATGCCGGATTTAAACGGGATCGAGGCCACCCGGCAACTCCTGGCCGAGTCTACCGCGGTGAAAGTCATTGCCCTTTCCATGCATTCCGATAGCCTCTTCGTGTTGAATATGCTCAGGTCCGGCGCCTTGGGATACCTCCTGAAGGACTGCGCCCTGGAGGAATTGGTGAAGGCCATCCGCACCGTGATGCGAAGCCAAACCTATATCAGTCCCGGCGTCTCCGACCTGTTGATCCAGGATCTCGCCAACAGCTGTGTCGCAGAACCCAGTTCGGCTTATTCCGTTTTCACCCCGCGGGAGCGGGAGGTCCTGCACTTCCTGGTTGAAGGCCAGGGTACGCCGCAAATCGCCGCTCACCTGGGCGTCAGCAATAAGACTATAGAAACCCACCGCAAGCAGATTATGAACAAACTAGGCCTTAACAGCGTGGCCGAACTTACCAAATACGCCATCCGCCAGGGGCTGGCCTCTCTGGATGAGTAACAGCAAAAATTTTAGGAAAGGATGCCTGCCATGAAACCGCAATTGTCAATTTGCCGAAAACGAGAAAATCTCTATCTCAAACTCACCGGTAACCTAAACGAAACTTCCTCAGAAGAAATCTTGCATGCTGTTAAGAAACTGGTGCACACCTGCTTGCAGTTTTCCTCGCCGGAGGCCCAGGTGGTTTTCACCTTCCAAACCCACGCTATAGTCGGCTCGTCCAAGGGAAAAAACGAAGGAAATCTTGGAAATTTTGGATAGCTGAGCAAAGTCGGGCGGCGGCGTCACCGGCATAGAGCAAACTGAAGCGTCCCAGTTGCAGTTTGGGTTGCCGCAGTCTGATCAATAGCCCACCGGCAACCGGTACAGGATATCGGCCAATTCGCCGGCGTCTTGGACCGGCTGGTCGGTTTCCCCATGTAATTTCAAGCATTCCGCCCAAAGATCGGGCAAGTTGCGCCCGGCGGCTTCCCATTTGACTTCGAGGGGAAAGAGCGGGTCGGCGACCGTGGCCGCTTCCCAGGCCGCCAAGTCCGCCAGGCGCGGATCCAGTCTCCGGGCCCGGTCAAAGGCGCTGTTGGCAATGTCCTGGTTGAAGCCGGTGCGCCAAAAGAAGTCGATCAGGGAGGGCGCCGCCTCGACCAGAGGCACGCCTTCCAGCATCTCCGGCCGGTAACGCAGGCAAACCCTTTGTGAACCATAATGGCCCGGCTCTCCCCGGACATTGGGCAGGCAGGTATGATATAGCGGATCATCCGGGGACGTCAGCGGCGCAACCCGGAAAAACATCTTCATTTCTTCGAAACTGTCCCGGTAAAAGGTGAGGAGATAGACCACATACGGCAGGGCCAGGCAGTAAGTCCGGTAACCATCGTCACCCTTTTTGCCGCCGCTTGCCTTCAGGGTTCGGCACTGCGGCGGGTGTTCCACGGCCAGGAGCAGCAGGTCTTTCCTCTGCTGCAGCCACCGGGTGCCCGGCGGCAGCACCGGCAAAGGCGGCGGCATAACACGGGAGACATAACGCAGCAGGGAGTTCACCGGCACCCGCCGGGCCACCCGCGGCTGCCCTGAGCCGTCCTCTTCCACGAGAACGACTTCCTTGCCTTCGATGATGATCTTGTCGCGGATGGTGGCTCTTCCTTAATTATCCCCCATTGTTCCTTAATTACTATTCCCCCCTTGAAAGGGGTGAGTTAAAGTCCCCCTTTGAAAAAGGGGGATTTAGGGGGATTTGAAGTTCTGGTGCTTGCGGGGCGCACTCTGGTGTGGCCCAGGGGCGGACACGCAGGTATGCCGCTACGATTCTTCTATTTCCGCCCCTCTGGCGGCCCAATCCCAGACCCGCTCCGGCACGAAGCGCCGGGAGGAGCACTGGTGCAAGGCCAGGCGTTCCATATGCCGCAGGACTTCCAGCTGATGCGGCGGCAGAAAGTCGTCGATGACCTGCTGAAAGTCTGCTAAACTCACCTGCTCCCGGCCGTCCAGCCGCGCCCGGCGATAAGCCCGGAAGACCAGCTCTTCGATATCACCGCCGGTAATCAGCTCCGGATGGCGCCGGTCCAGATGCTGCACCACCGGACTAAAATCGTCCATTTCGCAAGGGATCTGGCTGCGCTTCGCCACCACCTGGAAGATATGACGTTTTTCGGTGAAATCCGGCAGGAAAAAAGGAATGCGTTCGCTGGAGCGCCCGGACCGCAGGTCGGCCTTATCCAGGCGGTCCGGCCGGTTGGTGATCCTGATCCACAGGACCTTGCCCTGGATGGCGGGATCACCCATGAACTCGAAGCGCATCTGCCGCAGACGATTGCTCACCCCGGTGTCGCCGGAGTATTCGTCCCGGCCATGCTCGCTCTGGTCGGCTTCGTCCTCCACCACCACCACCGGGGTCAGGCTGCGCAGGGTTTGCAGGGCCTTGAAAAAATTGCGTTCGCTCTCACCTACCCAC
>JAMCQY010000187.1 GCA_023381945.1 Deltaproteobacteria bacterium | reverse complement strand
GCCCGCATTTTGACCGCTTTGAACCAGTCCTCCAGGCGGCGGAATTCATCGGTGTATTCGAAATATTTCATGGTCTGCCGCGCCTCCGGGCTGATCTTCTCCCCTTTGGCCAGGGCGGTGATGATGGCCACGTATTCCTGCACTTCCGGCGACTGCTTCATATCCTCCAAAACCTGCTCCCGTTGCCGGCGCACCTCGGTCAAGGCCTCGGCATCCTGGGTGATGCGGTCATGCTTGTCCGGGTCAGGCATCAGGCGCAGGCCGCCGCGCTCGTCATAGCCCTTGAGCTCATCATAGGCGCCGCCCTGGTAATCCGGAGCCCCGAAGCCGGCCACCGCCACCTTGGGTTTCGGCATGGCTGCGAGCGCCCGGTCGTAACCGATGGGGCCGCAGACGCCTTCGGCCAGCCGCCGCCGCCCCTTGTGGGCCTTGACGATGCTCGCTTTGGCGTGGTTGTATTCCTCCACCCCCATATCGCCCCGGATTTCCGCCTTCAATCGGCAGATAAAGGCCCCGGGCCGGCCGTCCTCTTGCCGTTCCCACAGGGTGCCCTGGCTGATATCGGATAAGGACGGCTTGAAAATCACTCGTTTGGCCTGATATTCCTGAGCGCGTTTCCAGCCCTCGGAACTATCCGGCATGTACTTTTTGGGCATGCCTTCCCACTGTATCCCGGAGGCGTACACCCGCTCGAAGGCCGGGGCCAGCAGCGTGTCCAGGTGCTCCGGTGAGGCGATGCGGGCTGCCCGCTTGGGCGACTTGGCCTGGCGCTCCCACACCAAACCCGGCCGGCCCAGGGCCTGGCAGTCGGCGAAGCGGTGCGTCTCGGCCCGGTAGACCTTCTCCAGCCAATCATTCAGCACCGCCCGCAGCTCTTCGGCCGTGGCCTCGCAGGAGAGCTTCTCCGGGTTTTTCCGGTGGTAAAAGACCTCCTGGAAGCGGTGAAACTCGTCAATGCGCTTGCGCTGCACCGTATTATGGCCGATGTACCAGGGCAGGGCCTCAAACAGCATCCGGGCCAGCGAGCCGAAAAAGGTCTCGACGTGGGGTTTCTGCCAGGGGGCGTAGGCGTCGCAGTCCCGCTGGGCGATGCCCATCTGGGCGCAGGCGGTTTGAATGTGCTTGCTCCGGAAGATCAGGCCCCGGTCGCCGATGAGCCATTCCGGCACGCCCCAGGTGAGGAAGCCCTGGCGCAGGAGTTTGGCCACGGTCATGGAGGTGGCGTGCTTCTCCACCTCGATCAGGGCGTCCCGGGAGAAGATGTCCACCACCGCCAGGATCTCGTAACGGCCGTCCTGCAGCATCACGTCCGCCGGCGTGGCGTCGATCTCCCAGCGCTCGCCGAAATAGCTGGCCTGCTCCGAACTCAGGCCGCCCTTGGGCTGGAACGTGGCCCGCCAGAAGCTGGGCAGGCAGATGGCCGCCAGCTTTTCCTGTTCGCTCAGGAGAAAGCCGTTCAGCCATTTGGTGAAATGGCCGTAGTGGGGGAGTGCCGCATAGGCGGCGAACTCCATTTGCAGGCGGCGGTAAACCAGGGCCCGGTTGCACTCGAGGCGCGGCGCTTCTTTTTCAATTCCCTGGCCCCGGCCCTTGGGCCAGAGCTTTACCTGCCCCTTCCAGAACAGCGCCCGGACAAAGGCCTGCATGTCCGCGGTGATGGTTTTGGCGCCGAAGCCGGGGCGTTCGTAGACGCCCTCGGCATTCTTGCCGTAGCCCCGGCCCAGGGCGCTCAAAGAGGGCTTCTCCCGCCGGGCCTGTTCCCATTTGTAGGCCGTCTGCCAGGAGACCTTCTTGATGCAGCCCAGGACCTCGGGGATCTCGTGGGCCTCGAAGCCCAGATCATCGAGTTCCGCATAAACTCCCCCCTTTATTAACGGGGGGCTTGGGGGGATTTTAGTGCCGCAGGCCTCGCCGCCGGCCGACCTCAAAACCGCATTCAGCCGGCCGTAAAATTCTTTCAGGGTTTCGGTCTTGGGGCCGGCCTGGCTCAGACAAAACCGCTCCGCCGCCGTCAGCACCGCCAGCCGGGCCAGCGCCACCCGCCGCTCTTTCTCCGGGAGCTGCAAGACCTTGGGGGCTTCCTGCAGCCTGACCGCAACCTCCTCATCCCGCAGTCGCTGTAGGCCCGCGCCCTCGCGCCGCAGCTCCCAGGCGTCCAGCGCCCGGCGCGCCTCGAAGGGCAGCGCCGCATAGGGATACAACTTCCGCCGGCCGCCCAGGCCGCTGGCCTCCTGAAAAGACCAGCCTTCTTCTACGGCCCTTGTCTGGATAGCCCTAATGCTAATCCCCAGGGCCGCGGCGATCTCCTTGGCGCTGTGGGCCTTTTCACTCCCCCCTTTAACCAAGGGGGGCTGGGGGGGATTTTTCAGTTGTGCGGTGCTGGCTTCCATTTTCGTCTCAGCCGTGCTAATTTGAGTGCTTTATCAGGAGGTTCTTATGCGCCAACCTAAAAAATTTCTGCGGCTGTCCAGTCCCCTGGGTTATCCTGATCGACAATCCCTTGCCGTGGTTGTGGAAGCTGATGATGGCTCCAATCTGGATATTGAGATTCCATAGTAATAGGTTAAAAGAGCTGGCAGGCGATGTTGGCCGTATCGCACCGACTCTATCGGCTTCCCCTGATTCTTCTCACTAATTGTTTCCGCCATAATTTCCCGCCTCTTTAGGCACTTTTATCTATGTTAATTTGTGCACTTTTGCCCATTTCCCCGGATGAAAATCCGGGATAATAAAAAGAGTTTGGCCCGCCTTCTTTCCCCAATCCAAAAAAAATTCGGCCTCCCGCCCCCTGCCGTGCTATGGTGGAATTCCCCAACCCCACCCTATAAAGGAGGCGAGAAGCCGTGCCAACTAATGATCTCTTTGTTGCCCTTGTTCTCATCTTGGCGAACCAGCTAAAAATCCAGGATTCCTTGAAATCTCCCAAAATCACCAGCACCAGCGACCGAATCTATGAGGCTATCCACCTTATTAAGGAGCGGAAATCCCGAGTTCTTCAAGTTTTGAGCGAAAGCGGCGGCTTTTGATATCCACTAATTGACTGTCCATCACCAGGCTCGCCGCATCTTTCAAGATGTGTTGAGCCTCGAGGATGGACACGCCGTTCAGCACCTTGACGATCTTCACTGCCAGGTATAG
>JAMCQY010000028.1 GCA_023381945.1 Deltaproteobacteria bacterium | reverse complement strand
GCGGCAGTCATGGCCTTGGGCTTGGCCGCCTGGCAAGACCCGCGGCTCGCCGCGCAACTGGCCAATCTCGCCGCCGGTGTGGTGGTGGGCAAAGTGGGTACCGCGCCCATCTTCCGGGCGGAACTGGAACGGGAGTTGAACCATAGGGAACCTTCCCTGGCGGATAAGATTCTGGAGTTACCCGAATTGGTTCTTCAGGTCGCTCACCTCCAGGCCCAGGGCAAAAAAATAGTTTTTACCAACGGCTGCTTCGATCTGCTCCACGGCGGGCACATCAAGTTTCTGGAAGACTCCCGCCGCCTGGGCGACGCCCTGCTGGTGGCCCTGGATACCGACGCCTCGGTACGCCGGGTGAAGGGCGCCGGCCGTCCGGTGATCGGCGAGGCCCAGCGCTCGCGCATTCTGGCGGCCCTGGAGGCGGTGGATTATGTCACCCTGTTTGAAAGCGCCCGGCTGCCGGAAATCCTGGACAAATTGAAGCCGGACCTCCTCACCAAGGGCAGCAACTATCCGGAGGCCCAGGTGGCGGGGCGGGAGGTCGTGATGGGCTACGGCGGCGAAGTGAAGCTCCTGCCGGTTACTGAACCGGTGTCGGTTTCGGATTTGATTCAGCGAATCAAGAACGGGGGCTAAAGTTCGCCACTCGCCCTGATTAGGCACAGGCGAGACGCCTGTGGCACCAATATTTTGTAGGGGCGGACCCGCGTGTCCGCCCTAATGCCATTCATACCAAATTAAAATCAGCCCACATCAAAAAATAACCTTGCCTTAACCCAAATCTAATTTCTCCCTCCTAAGATAATCCTGGAAATCCGAAGTTATCTGAATTCTGTGAGAGGATGAAGATGTATGCAATCCAGAAAGATCTTATTGTTGAGCGACGGGTCGCAGATTTTTTCGGTACTGGACCAGGTGTTCCGGGGTGAGGGTTATCAAACTCTGACTAAGCGCAGCAGCCGGGGGGCAGCCCAAGCTGTGCGCCGGGGCGGTTTTCACCTGGTGATCACCCGGGTGCAAAAGGGCCGGAATGATTCCTTGGCCATATTGCAATCGTTGCGCCGGCGGCATCCGGGAGTGACGGCCATCATCCTCAGGGGGGAACACGAGGTCAACTCCCCCCTGGAAGCCTATCAGGTGCAGGATGAGGCGGAGGCCTTCATTCCCTGCGGCTGGTCCGGATTGCGCCGGCTGGTGGCTAATTGCCTGAGCCGCTGAGCTGGCAACTTCGAGAAAGGGAGATAAAAATTATGCTGTCCTACTTCATGGTATTTTCGGCAGGAGCATTAGTGGGCAGTTTAGTCATGGGAATTTATGTGGCTTTTAAATCCCACCGGGATGCCCGCAGCGACTGGTAATCGTGCCGGGTGATTCCGCTCCCGGTCACCTGCACAGGCTAGAAAGCCCGTGCCACCGGTAGCCGCAGACTTTATCCTGCGCTACCAGTTCTCTTAACAGCCCCGCAGTTCCACCGCAGGATGCATGGCCTTGAGACGGGTGAGAAAATCATGGAAGCCGTCGAACTGGGCTAAAATTCTGATCTTGCCACGGTCAGTCCTCACCATAAAGAATCCCACCTGGGACCCTTCGGGTTTGATGGAACTGATCTCCTCAGCCCGGACCGTCCGCCGCCGCAACACTCCGATAAACTCTATAGTCCCGTCCCCGGCGAAGGTAATGCGGTATGGCAGGCTGAGAACCCAAATCAGGTAGAAGACGAGGATGACCAGAAAAATCACCCCGACCATGGGCGGCGGGACCTTAGTGCTCTGGATCAATGACGGCGCCAGTGAAAAGGCCACGGCGATCCCGGTAAAGGCAACAAAGCCCAGCACCAGCATCAGTTTCAGGCCCGGCTGCAAATACAGTCTATAAACTTGCGGTTCTTCCAAACTTTCTCCGTGGAGCTAAGGTTCGAGCCCTAGTCGAGATTCGCCTGATATCCTTTGATCTTCTCCAGAACAAACCCGGCCACCTGCTCATCCATGGAGCTGCTGCGTTCTTGAAATCGGCGCAAGATGGCGGCCGCATCGCAGGGACCGTCTGCTATCAGGATGGGCGTGGCCTTGAAAGGCCGGTGCAAATCGCCGTCATCAACCCGCTGGTGACCAAAACCGGTTTTTTCATGCCAGGTCAAGGCGCGTTCATCCCCGGCCAGGTCGTAGCAAAGTTGGAACCCGACAATCTCACCGTGCTTGTCCGACCAGACGATCAAGTCGAAATAATCGTCGCCAAACCAGCGCCTGCCCTCCGGCTGCCGGATATGCGCATATTCATTCAGCATGGGGGTGGTGGCTAGCGTTTTATAATTCCGGGGCACTCGCAGGCACCAGGCAGACTACCACCAAGGGCTCTTTGCCGGTATTTTTCATTTGATGCTCTTCATGACCAGGAATAAAGATGGCGTTACCCGCGGCTATCTTGTGCCACCTGCCATTGCCGAAGACCTCGCCGGCGCCGGCGTGGACAAACATCTCGTGTTCCCAGGCGTGGGCGTGCTTCGGGGTATGGCCGTTGGGCGCGATCTCGAAGGCCCGCATGCAAAAGTTTTGGGCGCCGTCCGCCTTACCGACGAGCACCCGGGCTGCTACCCCCTTGGCCGGGCCGTTGTCGAAATTAGTGGGCTTAATGTCGGTGTACTTGATGAGTTTCATGATCTACTCCTCAGACTCTTTCCTCGATGGCCCTTTTGGCCCTTCTGCCTTCATAGGCGTGGATGGTTCTGGTGCCGGCCAGGTATTCGCCTGCATGCGCCTGCCCTGTGGGGATGAGATACTCTTGCCCAACCTCCAGCGCGATTTTCTCGCCGTCAATTATTACGGTGTATTTCCCCTGGACCACCACCAAATATTCATCAAAATCATGAACATGTTCCGGCGAGGTCCCATCTGCGCCGCAGGTCCAAATGATCATTTGGCCGCCATCGGCCCCGTCGAAAACATATCCTTCCACCCCCTCACGAAAGGGAGTCTTCACCCAGACTTTGTTATAAGGATGTCTCATAAATTCCGGAAAATCGTTCACAGGATCGCCTCCCTGGTCTGGGGCACTACGGCTATTCGCCCAGCAGTTTAAAAGACTGCAAAAAATCATCCACGGCCTTATCCTGCGCCCGGGACCGGGGCGCCACCACCGTGACCTGATAAAGACGGTTCTTCACCATAAAGAAGTGTCCTTT
>JAMCQY010000096.1 GCA_023381945.1 Deltaproteobacteria bacterium | reverse complement strand
GTCAGCCCTTGGGCGACAGCGCCCGCATCCTGGACCTGCCCCGCACCACCCTCTGGCGCAAGATGAAGAAGTACGGCCTATCCAAATCATAAATGATTTGCCCAACCCACCTCCCAGTACCGCAAATTTAAATCCTTTCCTGCTGAATCACCTTTTTCACAAAGAAGTCTGCTGATTGAGAAAATTCAAGCGAACTTCAGCGGGTCAGCCAACGACCATTTCGTAAGGTGAGAAAGGCGAATGGGCGGATCCACTTCAGGAGCAGGAAGGCGTAGAAGGAATAGACCACGCCGTAGACAAAGTCCATATCCCTTTCCACGCGGATGTAGTAGATCGTCAGGATAAACGAGATCAGTGCCAGGGCCGTGACGAATTTTATCAAGACCAGGGGATACAGGCAGATGGTTACCAGCAGAACGGGAACAAAGATGCAGGAGAGAGGGAACTCCAACTCACGCACGAAAAAGTCCAGGATGGGAAGGACCCGGTGGTGTTGGCGGTACCGCGTGAACATGTAGGTCAGTTGGATGAAGGACTCCCGGAAATTGCTCCGGTCCCAGCGCAGGAACATGCGGCACATCCCCTGATAAGTCTCGGGGACCGTGGTATAAACCACGGCGCTTCGCTGGTATACCGTGTGATATCCCCGGCGCAGCACCAGATTGGTAAAGGCCCTGTCTTCGCCGATGGTGCAGGCTGAGCCTAAGAAAGTCTGGTGGCGCCATTCCTCCAGAACCGGGGCGATGGCGGCGCGGCGGTAAGCGGACAGAGCCCCGGGGGTGCAAAAGACGAAGCGGTAGCCTGATTGGGAGGCTCGCAGGAAATCAAAGGACAGGACAAAGCGCACCCAAAGCATGCGGGTGATCAAATTAGCCGAACGGTTGTAGACCTTGACGTTGCCGGCCACTGCCCCTATCTCGGGGGCTTGGAGCATGGGAGCCACGATCTGTTTCAGGGTATCCGGTGCAACGACGCTGTCCGAGTCCACGGTGACAAAATATTCCCCGGTCCCCTGGGTAAAACCGGCATAGAGCGCCTCCCTTTTGCCCCGGTTCTTCGGAAAGCGGATTAGGCGAATCAACTCGGGAAAGCGGGACTGGGCCCGCTGCATGTATTTCCAGGTGTCGTCCTTGGAGCCGTCATCAATACAGAAAATCTCCAGCCGGTCGGCGGGGTAATCGGCTGCGGCCACGGAATAAAGGGCTTTTTCCACCATGGCTCCCTCATTGTAAGCGGGGATAATGACCGTGACCTTGGGGAGGCGCCCGGGAGGCAAGGGAAAAGGCCGGTAACACCACCAGAAGTAGGTGCGCACCGCCTGAAAAACTAAAAAGGCCAAACTGTAAGCCGCCCCTACGGCTACCAGGGGTTTGTGGTAGGTCTGGGAAGAGAACAGGGCCAGGTAGCCGTTTAGCGAACCAATTTCCAGAGCCGTCCAGAGGGAAACCAGCAGCCCCAGGGGCACAAAGAGTTTTACCAGGAAATCTATGGTCTTGAAACGGTCGGTAACTCGCACCGCGGACGTTGCACCGGATACCCTGAAACAGATCGTGGCTGATACTGGCATGAGAAAGCTCTCCAACGTCAGAAAATGGATTTACTTTTGAAGGGAATTATGGCCTGAACGGCTGGGTCCTGACTATTGGCGGATCACTAATTCTTGGTGAGCCGATGGAGGTTCCTCAAGAAGCCGATGGAGGAGGGAGGGGACTCCAAAGGAGAGGTCAGGAGTCCAGGGAGGTGAGCCCTTCTCGGATGGCGTACTTGATGAGCTCGGCGAAGCTTTGGAAATCCAACTTCTCCATGATCTGACGTCGGTAGGCTTCCACGGTTTTTAGGCCCAGATGCAAGGTGGCGGCGATCTGCCGGGGATTCTTGCCTTCGGCGAAAAGTTGCAGCACTTCCCGTTCCCTGGGAGTCAGCACTGCAAACGCGGAGGTGTCAGGGGCCGGAGATTTGTAGTCTTCCACCACTACACCGGCCACCTCGGGGCTCAGATAGACCTGGTTGGCTATGACCAGCTTGATGGCCTCGATGAGTTCCTGTGAGGCGGAATGTTTCAGGAGATAACCCGAGGCCCCGGCCTGGAGCATCCCTTTAACAAAGCGGCGGTCGGCGTGCATGGACAGGGCGATGACCTTGATCTGCCGGTTTTCTTCGAGAATCTGGCGGGTGGCGTCGATGCCGTTTAGACCCGGCATGGTGACATCCATAACTACTACATCGGGGCTGAGTTCCCGGGCCAGGCGCACCGCAGCCCGGCCATCGCCGGCCTCCCCCACCACCTGCAGGCCGGTTTCCCGCTCCAGCAAGGCGACCAGGCCTTCCCGCATGATTTGGTGATCATCAGCCAGGAGAATTTTGGTGGTCATAGGATTTATTGGCGGTGACCGCGTTAGCCAGAGGCACTGTCAGGGTGATGTGGGTGCCGGCCTCAGGTTCGGACTGCACTTCCAGAATGCCGCCGCAGGGACGCAAGCGCTCCCTGATGCTAAACAGGCCAAACCCGCACCTCGCCCGGCGAAGTGGCCCGATCTGGGGCATCTGGAAACCCGCCCCGTCATCCCCCACATTAACTGTCAGGTTCCCATCTTTCCGTTGGATTGAGACCTCGATGTTTTTAGCCTGAGCATGTTTCACTACGTTGACCAACAGTTCATTGACTGCTTGAAAGAGAAGAACCCGGATATCGTCGTCTAAGGGGTCGGTGCGGCCCACGGCTATAAACCTGGTGGAGATACCATGGTCTCTTTGGACTTGTTCCGTCAGCCACTCCAGGGCGGCAGCCAATCCCAATTCATAGAGTATGGGGGAGCTGATCTTGAATGTCAACGAATGGGTGTCCCGGATGGCCTGTTCCAGGAGGCTGCCGGTCTTTTCCAGTTCCGAGGTGGGGAATCCAGGATAATGGCCGAGAGATTTTTGCAATTCCCCCAGCTTGATGTTGGCCAGGGCCAGGGTGTGGCCGATCTGATCGTGGAGGTAGACCGCCAAGCGCCGGCGTTCTCGCTCTTCCGCCAGGGACAAGGAGGACGCCAGGGACCGCAGGTTGTCCTGGTAAGCAGCCACTTGGCTTTCCGCTCGTTTGCGGACTCCGATCTCCCGGTTGAGGAGATAGACCAGCACAAACAGGAGAGAAAAACTGGCGAAGGCGCCGCCGATAAATCCTATGACCACC
>JAMCQY010000341.1 GCA_023381945.1 Deltaproteobacteria bacterium | reverse complement strand
CGATGGCGGAAACATCATATGCTGCTGATAATCTGCCTTAATCTCCCGAGACATACTCACCTCGCACAGGGAATATCTACTTTTAATACATTTTCACCTGAATCGCGAGGTTTTGAGACGGTTTCCTTCGCTTTCCCGCCCTACGCAAGACAGGTTTTATAGCAGCCTGTGCCCGCCGAAATTCGGCAGGCGCGGAGGCCTGCCCCACCAAAGGACATCAGCGTGCGGCTGTCCCACACTAACCGCCTCAGGCGCCGCCGATCCAGACGGCATAGGGCACGGCCACCAGCAGGAGGCTTAAGAGTCGCAAGCCCTGGCTCCAGAGCAGGAGTTCGGTCCCTAATTTGGGGGAAAAGATCCCCACATTGGCGGGCAACTGGTGCCGTAAGGCCCTGACCGGAGTGGCCACGACGTTGCCCAGGACCAGGGCCATGACCGTCTGCGGCACCGTCAGGGCCCCTGCCTGCAAAAAGGCCCCCGCCGCGGCGATGCCGGAGGTAAATTCCGTGGCCACGCTGAAAATCACGACGCTGGCCGCCTCCATGGGCAAAAAGCCCAGGGAGACGTGAGCGGCCGCAGCATCGCGGAGCCATTTAAAAAAGCCCATGTCATTGAGCACGAAGATTAAAAAATAGATGGGCAGGGTGAAAAAGATCACCCGGGTGAACCGGCGATGAAATTTTTGCCAGATCTCCTGAACCAGGCCTTCCTTCTTTCTAGGAGCCGTCGCCACGACTTTGCTTTCATCACGCGTATCCGCCGGCAGACGCCAGCGGCTGTAAACCAGCAGAGCGGCGCTCCGGAGCAGGGCCGCAGCCAGGGTGAGTCCCAGATAGATCAAGCCGGCCTGGCGAGTCAAAGGCAGGATGATAAAAAACGTGGTGGGCAGGTGCAGCAAATAGACCGGCAGCCCGTTATTGAACAGGTAGGTTATGGTCAGCTCCCGGCGGCTGATCCTGCCTTCCTGGTAAAGGGTGACCAGCATGGTATTGGCCATAATTCCGGAAAAAAAGGCAGCCGTGAAACTGGCGCCGCTTTCTTTGTGCAGGTGCCCCCAACGCAAGAGCGGCGCGGCCCAGCTTCCCAGTTTGGCGGCCCAGCCCAGGGATTCGATAGCCTGACCCAACAGCAGGCCTATCCCCATGTAAATCAGGAGCCGCACCAGCGGCCAGGCCATCTGGTGATAGACTTTTCTGGCAGAAAGGTGATGGGCCCCGGGCCACAGACCCAGCCAGTAGCTGGCGAACAGCAGCGCGAAAATCAGGAGCAGCACCCAGCGGCCCCAGCCATTCGAGGTTTTAGCCACCGAATTCAATAACCCTTACCCTTCTTCTTGATGATCACCATGGAGAGATAGGGCAAAGGCTGACCCCTCAGGTCCCGGAGGTTTTCCACCACCGTCTCGCCGTCCAAACCGCAACGGCTGATGCAAACGGCCCGGTCCAGGAGGTCCAACTCCTCCAGAGCCCGATAAATCTCATCAAAATTGCGGTAAGTCTTCAACATGACGATGTTGTCGCTTTTGTCCGCCATTTCCCGCAGCTTTGCTGCGCCTTGGGCCCCGGAGACCACAACGAAGGATTCCTCGCCTTCAGTGAGCGGTATTTGGGTATGCGCGGCCGCGGCGGCATACGAAGTGATGCCGGGGATGGTGACCACCTGCACCTCCGGATTCAGACGCTTCAAGGTCTTCAAGAGATAGCCGAAGGTAGAGTAGGTTAAAGGATCGCCCAAAGTGACAAAGGCGGCGTCAGCCCCGGAAACCAGGACTTCCAGCACCCGGGCGGCGTTCTTCTCCCAGGCCGCTTGCAGGACCAAAGGGTCCTTGGTCATGGGAAAGGGAAGATGCTCCAGGCCGGCGCCGTTCAGATGGCCGCGCACGATGTTCAAGGCCAGACTGTAACTGTTTTTGGTGGAGCAGGAGGCAAAAACGTGGGGCACGCGCCGCAGCACCCGCACAGCCTTCAGGGTGATCAAATCCGGATCGCCCGGTCCCACGCCGATCCCGTATAGGGTCCCGATTTTCGGGGTCATGAGGGTTTCTCCTCCAGGGCCATAATGGCCAGGGCATTTATCACCGCGGCTGCCACTGCCGAGCCTCCTTTGGGTCCCAGGGCAGTGATGAAGGGAAATTGCTGACGGCTCAAGAGTTCCTTGGATTCGGCCGCATTGACAAAACCCACCGGCAACCCCACTATCAGGGCAGGAGCCGGGGTCCCGCCAGAAAGCAACTCCAGCAAACGCAGCAGGGCTGTAGGGGCATTGCCGATGGCCACAATGCCGCCGGACAATTGGGGCAGCGCCGCCTCCATGGCCGCGGCGGCCCGGGTAGTCCCCTGCCGGGCCGCCGATTTCGCCACCTCCGGGTCATCCATCAGGCAGATAGGCTTAACCCCCAGACGATTAAGGCGGCCACTCGAAATACCCGCCAGCAACATGCGGGTATCGGTCACCAGCGGGCGGCCCTGGCGCAAAGCTGCAACCCCGGCAGCGATGGCCTGGGGGTGGACCCGGGCGGTCTTCAAGTAATCCAGGTCCGCGCTGGTGTGGATCATGCGGCGCACCACCTGCCAGACCTCGGGCGGTAAATCATGAGTCCCCACGGCGGCCTCGATGCGCCGAAAACTCTCCGCTTCGATCTCCCGGGGGAGGCGGGGTTGCCAGGTCATGGATACTCCTTAATGTATTTGTGGTGGGGCAGGCCTCCGTGCCTGCCCAGCCTCGGCGGCCAGGGAAGGCCGCCCCACCAGTCAAGCAGTTTTTCGCTGATATTCCAGGCAGCGTACCACCAGTTGCCGGGCCACCTCCGGGTTGCTGCCGAAATGCAGGTGCACGTAGCTGGCCAGGACATTATTAATGTAGTAGCCCTCAGGCGGCGTCTCACTTCCCTGTCTGGCCGTGAGGCGATAAAGCCGGGGCAGGTTACCGGTTTCCTCGACTATTTCGGAGTAATGGAACTCATGCCCGCGAGCCCTGGTGCCCGCCGGCCCCAATAAGCCGTTCGCCATCAGGGTGATCTCCCGATAGCCCAGGGCCTTGAGCCTCTTGAGCATGCGCACCTTCAAGGGCAATACCCCCGCCATGGCATGGCAGCGGCCCTCCAGGTCGGCAATCTCCTGGGACAGGTACATCAATCCGCCGCATTCGGCATAAATGGGCAAGCCGGCCGCGGCTTGCGTGGCAATTTGGCGTTTTAGGCCCTCGTTGGCCGCGAGTTTGGCGGCAAAAAGTTCGGGGTAGCCGCCGCCCAAATAAATCCCCTGCAGGTTCTCCGGCAATTCGCGGTCCGTCAGGGGCGAAAACGGCGCCAGTTCGGCCCCGAAACCGGCCAGCAATTCCAGATTTTCGGGGTAGTAAAAGCAAAAGGCCTGGTCCCGGGCCACTCCCAGGCGCACGGTGGGGACGGCGGCCTCCGGTGGCGCTGCCGGGGGAATTTCCAATACCGGCAGCGAGGCCAGGAGACCGTCCAGGTCCAGGTGCTCTTCCAGAAAATCGGCCAGGGACTCCAGGTGCTCCGCCTCCAAAGGGTGGTCCTCGGAGGTGGTCAGGCCCAGGTGGCGCTCAGGGATAGCCAGTTTGGCTTCCCGGGGCAGGCCGCCGAGGCATTTGACGCCGTCCAGCAGTTCAAGGGCCTGCTCCAAGTAGTGCAAATGGCCGGCCCCGCCGATGCGGTTGAAGACCACTCCGGCCAGGGTTAGATCCGGATCAAAACTGGCGAAGCCATGAACCAGAGCGGCGGCGCTCCGGGCCATGGCTTTGGCGTCCACCACTAACAGGACCGGCAGCCCCAGCCATTTGGCCATCTGCGCGGTGGAGCCGGCTTCGCTTAAGCCGTCGTAGCCGTCGAACAGGCCCATGACGCCTTCCACCACCGCTACCTGGGCCTGGCCCGCGTGCCGCCGGAAAATAGCCAGGTTTTCTTCTTTACTCAGCATCCAGCCGTCCAGGTTGTGAGACAGTCGCGCTGCTGCCCGGCTGTGGTGGCCGGGGTCGATGAAATCCGGGCCCACCTTGAAAGGCTGAACCATAAGACCACGCCGGCGCAGGGCGTACAAGAGCCCCAGGGTGATGGTGGTCTTGCCCACCCCGCTTTGGGTCCCGGCGATGACCAGCCCGCGGATAAAACCGTTTGCCGTATTAACCATTATTATTACTTTTACTGATTGACCATTGGCTACTGACTACTGCCTTTCCAGGCCTCGGGGTGTAAGAACCGGGCCAGTTGTTCCACCGCCTCGGCCGAGCGGGGACCGGGACGGGAAAAGAGGCTTTCGTCCACCACCAGCACTCTTTTTGCCTGGACGGCCCGCAACTCCTGAAAGTAGGGCCGGGAGTAGATGTCTTCAGGGCTTTTGTTCATCGGTCCTTTTTGAATGATATAAGCCGCCGGCTGAGCCTGAAGCAGAGCCTCAAGGCTATATGGAGCTAATCGTTGAGGGGTCTCCACCACATTGATGCCCACGGCCCGGGTGATGATATCGTTCACCATGGAGCCCTTGCCTGCAGCCAGCAGGTTGTGATAGCGCACCTCGAAGAAAACCCGGACGGGTTTCCGCCCCTGCAAGCGCTCGGCTATTTTTTGCAAGCGGTCCTGCAAATCATGATTAAGCGCCGCGGCGGCCTCCTCCTTGCCGGTGAGTATTCCCAGCCGCTGGATGGTGCTAAGCAGGCCGGCGAAGTCATGGGGGGCGAACATAGCCACCCGCACCCCTTCCGCCTCCAGCTTCTTCAGGGCCGGCATGCCCTTGGGGACGCCGCCCTGCACCACCAGGTCAGGCTTCGAGGCCAGAATCATTTCGACATTGGGCTGTAAATGGGTGCCCACCGCGGGGATATTGCTCACAGTTTCATCGCCTCGGATATGAGCCACTATCCGGTCCTTGAGCCCCAGGGCTACCAGGATTTCCGTTAAGCCGCCGTACAGCGGGATAATCCGTTGGGGCGGCGACTTCAGAGAGACTTGCTGGCCCAGGTCGTCTTCGATCTGGGCAGCGTGTGTGCCGGTATTACTGATTAAAAAGACCAGGATTAAAGCACAAATCAGAAACAACCGCCGGAATGTGCGCAAATTCCCTCCCCCTTGATGGGGGAGGGTTAGGGTGGGGGCGGCAAAAAGACTTTCGCCCCCCTCCCCCCAGCCCCCTCCCACCAGGGAAGGGGGGATATTGAGTCGGTCACGTAGTGGTTTTGCTTTCATTGAATCGCCTTCAAGGCCTCGTCTTCCTGCGGCCTCTGTCTCAACGGCAGCATCACGGCATAAGGCCGCTGATGCGCCGGGTGCCGGATGACCTCCATGGGGGTTTCATAAACCAGGGCCAGGACCTCCGGTGTAAAGACCTTCTCGGTTAAGCCATCCTGGGCGACGCCGCCGTACTTGAGGAACATCAGGCGGCGGCAGTAAAGGGCCGCCAGGTTCAGATCGTGCATGGCGCACAGCACCGTCAGTCCCTTGGTTTCATTGAGAAATTTCAATATTTCAAAAATCTCCAGTTTTTTGCGGACATCCAGCGAGGAGGTGGCCTCATCAAGTAACAAAATCTGCGGGTCCTGGGCCAGGGCCCGGGCGATCACCACCCGCTGGCACTCGCCGCCGGAAACCTCGGTGATGGGCCGCTCCTGCAGGTGATCTGTAGTAGTGCGGCGCATGGACTTCAAGGCCCAGAGCAGGTCCTCATCCGTCAGCGACCCCAGCCGCTTACGGTGGGGATAACGCCCCATGAGGACGATCTCCAGGCAGGCAAAGGGAAAGCGCACCTCGGTGGATTGGGGCACCACCGCCAGCAACTGAGCCCGGAGGCGGCTGTCCAGGCGGCCCAACTGCCGGTCCCGGACCATGATGCTGCCTTCTTTCGGGAGCAGGAGACCGGAGAGGGCGTGCAGCAGGGTGGATTTGCCGCTGCCGTTGGGACCCAGGATACCTACGAATTCCCCGGCCTCGACCTGGAAATTCAGGTCTGCCAAGACCGGCCGGTCCTCATAGCCTAGATTGAGATGCTCTACCCGGATCACCACATCCCCCTGGACCGCCGGGATTTGAGCAGATAAAAGAAGAACGGCCCTCCGAACAGCGCCGTGACCACGCCCACCGGCAGTTCCTGGCCGTTAGCCAACAGGACCCGGGCGACCACGTCGGCCCAGATGAGGATCAGGGCGCCGGTGAAGGCGGAGAGCGCCAGCAGCCGGCCGTGGGATGGACCGGCCAGGATGCGGACCAGGTGAGGCACCACCAGACCCACAAAACCGATGACCCCGGAGACCGCCACCGCCCCGGCGGTAAGGAGCGAGGCGCCCAGCAGCAGCTTGAGCCTGACCTTGGAAACCGACACCCCCAGATGATGGGACTGCTCCTCCCCCAGGGCCAGGATGTCCAATTCCCGGTGATGTGCGCCCGCCAGGATCAGCCCGAGGACGGCATAGGGAATCAGGAAGCCCACGTGAATCCAGCCCCGGCCGGAAAAGCTGCCCATGATCCAGAAAACAATGGCCGACAGCGACTCTTCGTCGAGACTCTTTACCAGGCTGATCAGGGCGGACAAAAAGGTGCTCACCACGATGCCGGCCAGGATCAGGGACTCCTTGCGGAGGCTGCCTTTCTCCCGGGACAGGACCAGCACCGCGGCCATGGCCCCCAGGGCGCCCACCAGAGCTGCGAGCGGCAAGGGGCTCAAACCCAAATAGGAGCCGCCCACCCCCAGCATCACCAGCAGGGCGACGCCAAAGGCGGCGCCGGTGGAGACTCCCAGGGTAAAAGGGTCGGCCAGGGGGTTCAGGAGCAATCCCTGAAAGACCGCCCCGGCGGTGGCGAGCGACGCGCCCACCAGGCCGGCCAGGACGACACGGGATAGCCTGATGCCCCAGATGACCACCTCGGTAGTTCGATCCAGAGCGGGGATTGAGAACCCTAATTTGCCCAAAATAACCTGTGCCACGGTCAGCCAGCCGATATCCATGCGGCCGATGCCGGTCGCCAGAGCCACCGAAATTAGCAGCCCCAGGCTCAGGACCAGGACGGCCGCGACAAAACAGCGCGTCCCGGCCCGGCGCTGGCTCCTGACGGTGGCCAGATCCAGGGGGCTTGCGGCTCCTGTGGCAACGGAAGAATCTTTCAATCTAAAACTTCTGATAAGCAGCCCCGGGTTATGTTTTGTAAAAGCATATAAATGTCGCTGCCTTTAAAGTCCACCTTTTTAAAGGGGGATTTAGGGGGATTATCGGGAGCTGGTTTAATCCCCTGCCCCCCTTTAGAAAGGGGGGAAAGAAGCAGACATCTTCAACTATTTCCTAACTTCCAAATCCTTCAAGGCTATCTCTAAATGGTCCAAATAGACCTTGATGATGTCATCATTATACCCCAGGCCGCGGCGCACTCCTTCCACCCGGGAAATTCCTTGGGCCACCAGCTTCGATTTCCAGCTTTCCGGGCCGTCGCCCAGGATATCGTTATTGACGTGCTCCCCGGCCACCAGCAGGAAGGGGACCAGCCGTACCATTGCTGCGCCGCCCAGCTTAACCGCGGCCAGGGTCTCGTCCTGGCTCGGTTGGCCGACTTGAACCACCCCCAGGTAGACGTTTTGTCCGGGATAGCGCGCCCGCAATAGCTGGTCGAAATCCAGGTAGGTCCGCTGAGCCCGGGAGTTGGGGGTGCCGTGGCCCACCAGGACCACCGCCGTATTTTTCAAGTCGGCGGGAAAAGTCTTGCTCAAGGCCGCCAGGACCCGCTCTTCATCAGGCTTGGCGTTAAGGAGAGGTTGGCCCAGGGCCACTTTGAGGCCGGGAACCTGCCGGCTCGCCTGGACCACCTCGTCCCATTCCTTCCCGGGGACCACGTGCAGCGACTGGACCGCTACACTTTGGTAACCTGCAACTTGCAGTTCCTTCAGGGCTTGGGGCAGGGTTTTAAGCTCCTTGCCCTGCTCAGCGGCCACTTTTCGCCGGACCTTGTTAGAAGTGAAGGCCCAGCGAATTTCATGGCCCGGGAACCGTGCCCTCACCTTTTCTTCAATATAGCGATAAGTATCCGCCGCCGCGGTGGTAGTCCCGAAGGCGGTAAGCACGATGGCTGGTTCCTGGGCCCAGGCTATCGCCTGAAAACCCAGGACCAGCCAGAGAACGGGGAGCAAGCGCCACAAAAATTTTCTAATCATAATTGCCCCAAAAATAAAAAAATCCTTAAGTCCCGATGGACTTAAGGATGCACCCAGCTTCTTATCCTTAAGGTTGAGAGGCGCTTGTCCAGAGCGTCTCCGGCGTCTGACCTGTGTTGGCCAGACCTCCAGGCAGGTCTTCTGGCTCCCGGATCATCCTACTGCCTGCGCCTTCCCATCTCACTTCAGTGGAACAGTGGCCTCGTGCAGGGTTCGTCCCCGGTCACAGCGGCGGGACCGCGACGGCTTGCCGTCTTCCCAATTAAACCCCGAAGGGCGCCTCGGATAAGAGATCATATCCCGGCAGAGTTCCGTCTGTCAACCTTAATCGCTTGACATCTCCCCCGGGTGTTCCATATTGTATGGCATCACCGAAAGGAGAGCGCGATGAAAGTCCTGGGTATCCTGGGCAGCCCCAGGCGGGGCGGCAACACGGAAATCCTTCTCAAGGCCTTTCTGGAGGGAGCCGCGGCCGGCGGCGCCGAAGTGGAGGAGATTCGCCTGCGGGAGATGAAGATTTCCCCCTGCCTGGAAATCTATCATTGCTTCAAGGACGGCACCTGCCCCATCAAGGACGACATGCCGGTACTTTATGACAAGCTGTTGGCCGCGGACGTGGTGGTCCTGGCCTCACCGATCTTCTTCTATAACGTCTCGGCCCAGGCCAAGGCCATGATTGACCGCACCCAGGCCCTCTGGTCCCGGCGGTACGTGCTAAAGCAGGATTTACCCGGCCACCGCCAGGGCGTCCTCCTGGCCGTAGGGGCCACCAAGGGCAGGCTGCTGTTCGTGGGCACCAGACTTACCGCCAAATACTTTTTTGACGCGCTCAATGTCAGCTACGCCGCCGAAATCCTGGTGCGGGGCGCCGACGAGAAGGGCGCCATTTTAGAGCAGCCGGAAACCCTGGAACGGGCTCGGGACCTGGGCCGCCGCCTGGCCCAGGGCGAACGGTTCGGCCCCATCAAACTGGACCCGCTGGCGGTTTGAAGGCAGTAGTCAGTTCCCAGTAGTCAGTACTGACAACTTTCAAAAGGAGGCTCTATGGCAATCGAAGTTGGTATGAAGCATGAAAAGCGGCTTAAGACCGGGCCGGAACATTCGGCGCAAAAGTTCTTCCACGGCGTACCAGATGTCTTCGGCACCCCGTTTCTCGGCGGGTTGTTCGAAGGGACCAGCGCCGAACTGATGGCCCCGCATCTGGCCCCTGGGGAATTGTCGGTGGGCGTTACCATGAACCTGAAGCACACCGCTCCCACCCCCCTGGGCATGGAGGTGCGCGCCGTCACCGAAGTTACCGCGGTGGAAGGCCGGAAAATCACCTTCAAACTGGAAGGCTTCGACGCCAAGGAAAAGATTGGCGAGGCGGTGCACGAGCGGTTTATAATTAATGCAGAGAAATTCAACCAACGCCTGGAGGCGAAAAAGAGCTGAGCAGCAACGCCCTTTCTCTCGATTTTCCCTATGATCTGGTGACCCTGGGCCAGTTCGAAACCGGCTGGGGCTGGGAAGCCCAGGTCCGCCAATATGTGCGGAAAAAGTATAGTCATGATTTGGCCGGATTAGCTAAGCTTCCTGCCGCGGCCCTGGCCCGCCTGCTCGGGGGCGAGGTTTTAGCCGGCCGGCCTTACGCCAGCGTCCAATGGGTTCTGCGCCTCAAGCCGTTTCGCCCCCTGGAGCTTTACCTGCTGTTTGACCAGGACGTAGAATTCGGCGCCGACCTGCGGATCTTTTATGCCCGCAAAAGTCTGGCGGTGCCCACCGAGGACGCTTACGTCTTCGCCTGGAATTTCGTGGCCCTGTTGGCCCGCTACGGCCGGGGAACCTTTAACCTGCAATCGGCCGGTCCGGGCCCGGATTGGCTGAATTTTTCCGATTTTGCCGCCCGCTCGGCCGGCCCGATGAAAGATGTGTCTCTCGGGGCCCGGGAGGAATTGCTGCCGCTTTTGACCCCGGAGGTAGTGGAAGTGGCCGTGCGGCGCCTGGATTCCGGCACCTTTGCCGGCATCGGCGGCGGATGGCAGGTGGTTTGGCCCATATTGGGAGACCTGGCCTACCGCTTCCAAATGTCCGGCGGCGCCAGCGAGATGGCCTTCGACAGCGTTGGCGCCCGGAAATACGGTCCGGAATTTCTCACGAGCTTCTCGTGGCTCTATCTTAACGCTTTGCTGCGGGAGTGCCGGCAGGTAGACCCTGCTCTCCCGCAGTTGTCCAGGTATTTTTGAAAAATGAAGTGTAGTCACTGTCAGGCCGGGAAAATAACCGCCCGTCTCAACTGAACCGGGATCGAAGTTGGCTGCCGGGACTGCGGCCACGTCTATTCCAGTCAAGAAATGCGCGAATTGCTGACCAGACTCAGGCAGGCAAAATCCAGAGAAATTCGGACTGGAACTCCGGGAGACGATTAAAATTATGGCTTCGTTCCGGAGTTTGGAGTATTTTCTCGCGCCCTTACCTCTTCCTGCCATTATCGCCGTTCTAATGGTCCTGGGTCTTCAGTTCCTGGGAAACGGTCTCATAAAAAAGCTCAAGATTGCCTCGCCAGGGCCTGTCCAATATGCGGCAGCCTTCATCCTGGTGACCGCCTTGGTGGCGTCAGCTGTTCATCTGCTGGCCCTGGCCAAATTGGCGTATATCGTCATTATGAGACCAATGGCCCTTTTACTGGCTGCGTTGGGCATATGGCAGCTTTTTCATATGCTTGGAACAATTTCGCACCTTGCTAGCCGGATAACAGCCGTCGCCCATGAGCAAGATTATCTGGGGAAAGCGGCCATGGGTTTACTGGGAGTGACAGGATTGGGGCTGCTGCTGGTAGCCCTGGGCCCTCCCACAGATTCTGATTCATTACGTTACCACCTAGGGGTGCCTCTGGACATACTTCGGCACCATGGTTCCTACCCAAGGCTGGATTGGCTGCATACCCGGCTGACAGGCCTGGGGGAATCTCTGAATTTGCTGGGCCTGGCGGGAGGAACCGATATATTTGGTGCGGTTTTGCAATTTGCCGGCGTATTGCTAGTCCTCTTCGCAGTAATTTCGTTAGCCACAGACAGTCGCGATAAAATCCTTTTATCACTCGGCGTGTTGGGATGTCCTCTACTGGTGTTCCTGGTGCCTAATCAGAAACCGATGATGTTGCCCATTGCGGCCACTACGATAGCTTTGCTACTAATTGCCCAGCGTTTTTCAGACCTCGACCTGACAACCATATTACTCTCTTTCGGCTGCGTCTGGTTTGCTATTTCTTGTAAATATTCATTTTTATTGACGGGGTCGATTGTAATATTAATAGGTATGGCAGGAGCTTACCGCTCCAGGATTCTTGGCAGGGCTGCCCTAATCTTAATATCGGAATTTATGATTTTGCTCTTTCCGTTATACTTGCAAAATTACTGGTTTTATAGTGACCCCATATCGCCCTTTGGCGAGAGATTTCGAGGTCATGGCGACCCCATCATACTTCATTTCGCTGCCTTCCTGGGAGGAATCACAGACGAGAGTTTCTGGCCCGCCCCTTTAAAATATCTAGTTCCGGATTCCTTGGGGACTTTCAGCACCGTCTTGGGCCTCGGGCCGCTGCTTAGCTTGATAGGATTAAAAAGCTGCCGGAAAGAGGAGCTTGCCAGAATTTTGCTGGCCGGAGCAGTCCTGGCGGTAACGGCAATTTTGCTTTTGTGCCAAGCTACTGCCCGGTTTTTATTGGAACCGTTTTTTTGGACCATCCCGCTGGCAGCCTTGGTTGAATGGAAGTTGATAAAAATCATTTCTTTGAGATTGCTGGTGGTCCAGATGCTGATAATGGCGATAGTGGTTTGGTTTGGGGTGTGGGCTTTATTTCCGGGCGCCTTGACCATGAACCTTCGAAATATCACCATGAATAGGACGGCCCAGGATTTTCAGGCAACTCGCTGGCTAAACAAGGTTCTTCCTTCCGACGCCGTAGTTTTACCTTGTGATATTAATTCGTTAGCCTTAATGGGAAGGCCCTTTATGGCTGAGGACTATGTGTTTAATGCCCACCTGGAAAGCTCTTGGGATCGCGCAAAAGTTCTGGCGATGCTGAGATTATGTAAGGTAAATACCATAGTTACCCGTTTCCCTCTATCATCAGAGATCAAGCGATATCTTGGGCCCTATTTAGGGAAACGTCTCGCCGGACCCAAGGAATTTCTGCAAGGCAAGAGAAATCCCTGGAATAGAAAGGAAGAAAGTCTGGTGGTTTATCGGATAAACGCGGATGGAGCTGACTCAATAATGCTAAAACCAGTTGGCAATAATCAGGGGGAGCCATGAGCGCCCAGTTAAAAGATTTGACTCGCCGGAAACAGGAACAGGCCAGAGCCGGCCTGGTGAAGATCAGCTATGGAGTGCACAGCCTGGAGGCCGCCATTGCCGGCAAGACGGTGGGCGAGGTGCGCCAGGCGTTGAGAGAGCCCCTGAACATTGACCCACGGGCCCTGGCCCTGGTCAACGGCCGCGACGTGGCCGCCTCCCATATCATTAAGGAAGGAGATCAACTGGAGTTCGTGCGTTTGGCCGGGGAAAAGGGTTAAAACAAATTTCTATTTAGTGCGAGCTTTACCGCAACCAGGCGAGGCGGAACACCTAACCGCCCCAAATTAAAAATCCAGCCGTAGTTTCTTGCAATCCGGCGAAATCTCCCTATTTTTTATAAAAACCCCTCTTTCACTAACCTAAGACGAAAGAGGAAATTTCTATGGGATATACTATCGAAGCTTTGCAAGAAAACCTTGAGAAGCAAAACCCGGACATCAAGAACAATGGCTTTATAGCGTTTGCCAAAAGTTTTTTCCGATAACCCGATGGATTGTAGGGGCGGACCCATGTGTCCGCCCGCAGGAGGGCGCACACGCGGGTGCGCCCCTACAAGAAATTATTTTTGGCAATCGCTATAAATTGGACGTCGGTTTTGATGAGTACCGCCAACACTACACCTTAAAACTGAGCAAGGGCAAAGACGAAGTCGGCTACGTCTTGACCAAAGAAGATGCCGATGCCTTCATGGAAGGCAAGGAATGCCTCAACCTGGCGGTGCAAATAACCCAAATGATCACGGAATTGCAGGAAATCGTGACCCCGCGGAAGCCGGGTTAAGTGATGGGACTGAGAAAGATTCTTATACGGCGGGTCACATGGGCTGGCGCCCGGACCGGTTCTATGTTACATTGGATTTTCAAATTCTGTTTTTGCGGAGAAGGGATTTATGGCTCGCGTCACGATTGAAGATTGTTTACAGCAGGTGCCGACCCGCTTCGGCCTGGTCCATCTGGCCGCGAAACGGGTGCGCCAGCTTTACCGGGGCGCCCCGGTGCTGGTGCGGGGGGATAATAAAGAGATTGTCATGGCTATGCGGGAAATCGCCGCCGGCAAGATCGTCCCCTCCAAGCCTTTGCCGTCCTTCATGCAAATCTCCGAAGAAAAACCCCTGCCGGAGAGTTCAGAATAGCCGGTAGCCGGAGGGGTGATATATCCTTCGGCCCTTCTTCTGAAAGCGGCCACCTAAACCTGGCCGGTCTGCGCTTCATTCCGGCAAGTTGCCGCTTCCGGCTCCGGACCAACAGAAGACGGGCGCCTGGCCTTCGGCATCCGCTACCCAGACCTCCAGATCAAATTTGCCGATGACCGGGAAAGGCCAGTTACCCAAAACCTCGCCGGTGATGAATTCACCCAGTTCCCCGGCGGCGGTCTCCAGGGTCTCCAGGTCGCTCGCCTCCTCCAGTAAAGCCCCCAGCAGTTCCACCGCCTGCGCCTGCCACGGCGGCGCTTTACCATTGGGACAGACCGTGCGCCACTCTTCCGCGGTGTGCATGCCCGGTAACGAGAATTTTACGCTTTGCGGCCCCGGCGACTCGGGCCAGCCCTTCAAAGCGAGAAACAGGGAGCGGGCGGTGCGCCCCAGGAGAAACGGGGCCCAGGGGTCCTGCAACTGCGGAGCCATAACCCGCCGCCAGAGGGCGTAGCGCAGCCGGGCCAGGTCCGGGTCGACCATCTCCAGGGCTCCGGCCTCCCGGCTATAGCTGGGACGGTCCTCCCAGGGTTCCGGAGTCAGGATGTCCTTGAGCCAATCCTCGCCGCGGTCCACCAGGACCAGCTGGGTTTCCTGGTCGGCCTGGAGCTTTTCTAGCTGCCAGGCCAGGGACCAGAGCTGCGGGGAAGAATCCGGCGAAGGCCGCGGCGCCTGTCCATAACGGCGCAGGTCCCCCAGCAAATCATCCGATTCGGCCTGGGCTTCCCGATATTCCTGAAAGGCCCACCATTGGCGCAAATCACCCGGATTAAGATGCTTGAGTTCCTGGGGCTGAATCCGGGCCTCCGGAGGCAGGGGCAGACCCTGATAGCGCAGTTGGGAGGGCCATCCCGGGGTCACTCCGACTTTGAGATCGGGAAAATAGAGCGGCAAGGTCCAAAAATCGTCCCGCCACGGTAAAATCAAGGGAAAGGCTGCTATATGCCAGTCCGAAGCCATCCGATTACCGCCTTGGTGAGCTGAAAATTGATTTAAAAAATTTGGCTTTCTTCGCACTATCTATTAATATCCCATGAGCGACCCAGATACAAGGAGGGCATCATGGAACTTTCGGCAGCCCTGAAGGAGAGAAGGAGCATACGCGCTTTTAAGACCGACCCTGTTCCTAAGAAAGTCATCGAACAAATTTTGGAAGGCGCCCGCTGGTCGCCCTCCTGGGGCAATACCCAGCCCTGGGAGCTGGTGGTGGTGCAGGGCAACAAAGCCCGGGAGCTGACCAGGGACCTGGTGGCCGCCTTTGAACAAAAGGTGCCGGCTAATCCCGATGTGGCTATGCCGGCGTCCTTCCCCCACGTTTATAAAGAGCGCTATATGGCTTGCGCCGCCGGGCTGTTCGGCAGCATGGGGGTCGCCCGGGACGACAAGGTCCGCCGCATGGCCCACATGGTCAATATGACCGGGGGCTTCGGAGCCCCGGCGATCATCTACGTAATTTTTAACGCCGATCTGGCCGAGCCTTATTCCATGTTCGATCTGGGCCTCCTCTCCCACGCCATTTGCCTGATGGCCCACGATCTGGGGCTGGGGACCTGTATCGAAGCGCAGTTGGCCCTTTATCCGGATATCATCCGGCGGCACCTGGGCCTGGGGTCCTCCCACAAGATTGTGGTGGGCCTGGCCCTGGGCTACCCGGACCTGGACCATCCGGCTAACGCCTTCCGCACCGAACGGGAACCTTTGGAGACGTTTGTTAGGTGGATTGAATAAGCTCGTGGGGCGGACCCAGGTGTCCGCCCTACACGTGATAAGGGTGCCCCATCTTAATGGTCATGGCCCGATAGAGCTGCTCCAGGAGGATCAGGCGGGCCAGTTCGTGGGTCAGGGTGAGGCGGGAGAGAGAGAAGCGCTCATTGACGGCGGCCAGCACTGCTGCCGCTAAGCCCCAGTGGCCGCCGATGAGAAAAGCCAGCGGCCGGGCGGCTAATTCCCTCCTGGTGAGCCAGTCGGCAAATTCTTCGGTGGTGCATTCCCGGCCCTTGGGGTCCAGCGCCACCAGGTAGGATTTCGGCGGCGCCTGGGTTTGGAGACGTTCGCCTTCCTTTGCTTTTATCGTGTCCGGCGTTAAGCCGGCGGTTTCTTTTTCCTCCCGGACACTGGTCAAATTGAGCTGCATCAAGGGCTTGAGGCGCTTCCGATAAAACTCCAGGCCCTCCCGGATGAAGCCTTCCCGGGTTTTGCCCACCATCAAGACATTCACATTCAACATCTATTTGACCTGGATTTTACCCGCTTCGCATTTACGTTTATTTCTGAGACTCTTCCAGCT
>JAMCQY010000027.1 GCA_023381945.1 Deltaproteobacteria bacterium | reverse complement strand
AAGTCAGGCGTACTCAGGGGAAGCATCTGCAAGGCCGTCTCGCCGTCATAAGCCACCCTGCTGGCTATTCCGCTCTTTTTCATCAGGGTAGAGAGCATTTGGCCGATATCTCGATCATCATCCACAACGAGTACCCGATCTGTGCTTTGGTCCATATTTCCTCCGGGTTCAACGAGGCCGATGGAGCGGATAGATCACCTCGATATTCTTAGGTAAGTATCTCCAAAGGGAATGCAGCATCCCTAAAAAAAGGATGCCGGTCTCGCCGGGCTTAAGGGTCTCATTGATGCGTTGCGCTATAAATTGATCTCTACGCCGGAGTAGAGAAGCGCTCTGATCCCGCCGCTGGGCCGCCACCCCGGCCGATCTGGGTGGACGGCCTGTAAAGGATTGTTTGGCCATCTGATACTCTTGAACCAATAGGTCACTGGACTCCGTTCCCATGAGGACGGCCCCCCGGTTCATCAGGCGCAGCAGCATTCGATGGTTGCGGTTTCCGGCCCGGGCCAGTTCTGTGACTATCTCCGCCTCCCGGCCGCAGATCGGCAAGCCGTCCTGGTAAAGCCTCACCCGGTCAAATGATAGGGCCAAACTATCGATAAAATCCTCGATCTCGCTCCAGATCTTTTCGATGGCAGCCAGATGGCGCCTCAGGCCGGCCCGCCCTAACCTTGCCATAGTCGCCCGAACCACCGGTTCCTTGAGGGCGCCCATATCCTCCTGGGTATGGACAATAGGGAGATAAATCAACCTCCGTGAATGACCAGCCGCGAGACCCTTCCCGGGATTCAGGTTAAGGGAGCCGCTTTGGTCAGCAGACATAACCCCTCATCTTGCTCGCCCCATCAACAATTTCTCACATCAGCCCGGGCTGCACCGGCTTGCCGGCCCTCTCCTGACCAACAGGAAAAGGAAAGGAACTTGCGTTGAGAGATTGAACTCGACTAAACCAAAGCATCAGCCCCGGGCTTCAGGCCAGGCGCAGGAAGCAATGCATTTTACAGAGGGAGCTCGCTGGCAGTGAAATAGCGGAGACAGGAACAGACCCAGCTATAAATTTTTCCTGAGCTCACATCTGCTTAAAGCTGATTAGCTTATCGGCTTTTTCGCCATTTTCATTAAGAGTTTCTGGGCGCATTGCAGGCAGAAATTGTGCGAGTATTTCCTGGGCCGGCATCTTCGAGTGGAGACCCGAAGGTTCATGAACGGTTGCGAAAATCATGGAGAACAGCCTCCCCCGGCTGTATATGGCAGGCGAGGGCGCCTGCTCTCCATCTTATTGTGTTTAATGAGGTCCTCTGGCCTGTTGGAAGAGATTTTTCCGGCCTCAATGAGGTGGAATTAATTCCTTTAAAGTGGCCATGTGTTGATTTTTGACCCAGGCTCACTATTTTTAAATTATCCGCCAGTGGCGGCGCCATTTAGCCGCGGGTCAGGCCCTGGTGCAATTGCGGCGCTCCCTGGAGACTGCCCCTCTCGGGAGTGCGCCATGAACATCACCACTCTGTTTCTGGTTATCGGCATTGTCTTCCTCACCAGCGGCTGAGGCCACGAGTCGCCTCGGGCTTGGCCTGTTTGGGGCTGGCGCTGGGAGGATAAGCACCGTGACGGCTGTAGACCGCCCCGGCATTAGGTATTGAAATGCGGAGGTTTCCTTATGCCCAACGAAAAATGTGAGATTGGCGTATTCGGCTTGGGGACCATGGGCCTGAATCTGGCCTTGAACTTTGCGGACCACGGTTTCCCCGTAGCCGTATATAACCGCACCACCGAGAAGACCAGGGAATTCATGGCTGAGAACGCGGGTTCCCGGGATCTGCGGCCAGGCTATGACCTGAACGAATTCATCGGTCTGCTGCGCCAGCCCCGGGCCATAATCATCATGGTGTCGTCAGGGAAGGCGGTGGACGCGGTAATTGACGAAATTTTGCCGTATCTGCAACCCGGCGACGTGCTCATCGATGGGGGCAACTCGCATTTCACTGACACCGACCGGAGGCTGAAGTCCTTAGCAGATAAGCAGATATTGTTTCTGGGTTTGGGGGTCTCAGGCGGCGAGGCCGGGGCGCGCTACGGGCCCAGTCTGATGCCCGGCGGCCCCCGGGAGGCTTACGGCCGGGTCAAATCCGTGTTGCAGAAGGCCGCAGCCCAGGTCAACGGCGAACCTTGCGTGACCTACTTGGGGCCTGGGTCCGCCGGCCATTACGTCAAGATGGTCCACAACGGCATCGAGTACGGCCTCATGGAGCTCATTGCGGAAACCTATGATTTGCTGAAAAGAGCTTTGGGACTCCCGCTCCGGGACATCGCCGACTTATTCGAGCAGTGGGATCGAGAGGAACTGAATTCTTTCTTGATCAACATCACCCCCAAAATTTTGCGGCACCAGGACCCCGAGACCGGCACGCCGCTGATCGATATGATCCTGGATGTAGCCCAACAAAAAGGCACCGGCATGTGGACTACGGAGGAGGCGCTGCAACTGCAAGTGGGGACGCTGACCATTGATACCGCGGTGATGATGCGGGATTTATCCAATTATAAAAGTGAACGCCAAACCGCCGCCCGGGTATTGGGCCGCTCCCCCATCGCCTTCAAAGGAGATCGGCAGATCTTGATCAAAAAGCTGAAGAACGCCCTGTTTGCCGGCATGATCACCACCTACGCCCAGGGGATGGCTTTGCTGAAAAAGGCCTCGGAGAACTACGACTACGGGCTTAACTTGGAAGCGGTAGCCCGCATTTGGCGGGGCGGCTGCATCATCAGGTCGGCATTGCTGGAGCACATCCGCTCGGCTTTTGTGGCTAAGAAAGATCTGCCCAACCTGTTGTTGGATCCGTATCTGGGTCAGGAATTTATATCCCGGGAGGACGACTTGCGGGATGTGGTGATTGCGGCCGCGGAGATGGGGCTGCCGGCAGCGGCGATGATGGCAACCCTGGCCTATGAGATCGCCTATAGCAGCGCCCAGTTGCCAGCCAATCTTATTCAGGCTCAACGGGATTATTTCGGGGCCCATACCTATAAACGGATAGATGTTCCTGGGAGCTTTCACACCGAATGGGACCAGGACTAAGGAGATGGTATGAATGAGTTTCTTCGGCGGTGATACCCTATCGGCCAAAAGCTGATGGGGTAGACGGGTTACAGGCTGGATGTAGTCCTTGAGGCAGTGGACCTCGATAAGGAGATTAGTCAGA
>JAMCQY010000367.1 GCA_023381945.1 Deltaproteobacteria bacterium | reverse complement strand
CGCCGCGGTGGCCGCGGGCCGCGAGGCCGCCATCTCCATTGACCGCTACCTCCAGGGGCAGGATTTGCTGGCCGGCCGCCAGATGCCGATCCGGCCCAAACCCAAAGAAGAAGGCAAGTGGTCGCCCATCCGGGCCGACATCGAAAAGAAGCACCGGGCCTTGATGCGGACCACCCCGGTGGAAGAGTGGATCGACAGCTTCAAAGAAATCAACTTGGGCTACAGCGAAGAAGAGGCCGTGGCCGAGGCGGCCCGCTGCATCAACTGCGGGGTGTGCTCCGAATGCATGCAGTGCGCCATCTCCTGCCAGGCCAGGGCCGTGGCCCACGACATGGGTCCGGAAACCTTCACGCTGGATGTGGGCGCCGTGGTCCTGGCCCCGGGTTTCTCGGTTTACGACCCGACCAAATATTCGGCCTATCATTATTCCCTGTTCCCCAATGTGGTCACTTCGCTGGAGTTCGAGCGCATTCTCTCCGCCTCCGGACCTTACGCCGGTCACCTGATCCGGCCCGGCGACCATAAGGAGCCCAAGAAGATCGCCTGGCTGCAATGCGTGGGCTCCCGGGACCTGCACCACTGCGACAACAGCTACTGCTCGGCGGTGTGCTGCATGTACGCCATCAAGCAGGCGGTTATCGCCAAGGAGCACTGCAAGGAATACACCCTGGACACCGCCATCTTTTTCATGGACATGCGGACCCATGGGAAGGACTTCGAGAAATACTATTGGCGGGCTCGGGACGAGCACGGGGTGCGGTTCCTCCGCTCCCGGGTGCACACCATCGACGAGGTGCCCGGCACCGGCAGCCTGGCCATCCGCTATCTGGCGGAGAACGGCGAGCTGAAGATCGAAGAGTTTGACATGGTGGTGTTGTCGGTGGGGCTGGAGTCCTCCCAGGACGCCCTGACCCTGGCCAAGACCATGGGCATCGAAGTCAAGCCTAACACCCGGTTTGCCAATACTTCGCCCTTCACCCCGGTGAACACCAATAAGGAGGGCGTCTTTGCCTGCGGCGTCTTCCAGGCGCCCAAGGACATTCCCCAGTCGGTGATGGAGGCCTCCGCGGCCGCGGCCGCGGCGGGCGAAATCCTCGCTTCGGCCAGGGGGACTCAGCTCAAGGTGCGGGAACTGCCGCCGGAGATCGACGTGGCCGGCCAGGCCCCCAGGGTGGGCGTCTTCATCTGCAATTGCGGCATCAACATCGGCGGGGTCATCAATGTCCCGGCCCTGACTGAGTACGCCGCGACCCTGCCCGGCGTGGTCCTGGCGGATCAGAACCTGTTCACCTGTTCGGCTGATACGCAGGAGAAGATCCTGAACGCCATCAAGGAGCACAAGCTGAACCGGGTGGTGGTGGCTTCCTGCTCGCCCCGGACTCATATGTCGATGTTCCAGGAAACCATCCAGCAGGTGGGTCTCAACCCCTACCTCTTCGATATGGCCAACATCCGGGACCAGGACTCCTGGGTGCATATGCACGAGCCCGAAAAGGCCCTGGCCAAGGCCAAGGACCTGGTGCGGGGCGCGGTGGCCCGGGTGGTGCAGTTGGAACCGCTGCACAAGCAAGCCTTCCCGGTGTTCAAGAACGCTCTGGTCATCGGCGGCGGCGTGGCCGGCATGGAAGCAGCCCGTTCCATCGCGGATCAGGGCTTTCAGGTCACCCTGGTGGAGAAGAGCAACAAGCTGGGCGGCAATGCCTGGAACCTGGTGACCAGCGCCCGGGGCTATGACTACCGGGGCTACCTGGAAGGCCTGATCAAGAAGATCGAGAGCCATCCGCAGATCGAAATCCTGTTTAACTCCGAGGTCACCGACACCGGCGGCTTCATCGGCAATTACAACACCACGGTCAAGACGCCGGACGGCGAGCGCTCCCTGGATCACGGCGTCACCGTCATGTGCACCGGCGGCCAGCCCTATAAGCCGGAAGAGTACCTCTACGGCCAGCACCCCAATATCTTCACCTCGCTGGAGTTCGACAAGGTCTACGCCGACAAGGACCCGCGGATCGATGCCGCCAAACAGGCGGTCTTCATCCAATGCGTCGGTTCCCGGGAGCCGCAGCGGCCTTACTGCAGCCGCCTGTGCTGCACCCACTCGGTGGAAAGCGCCATCGACCTGAAGCGCCACAACAAGGATATGGACGTCTTCGTGCTGTATCGCGATCTGCGCACCTACGGCGAACGGGAATTGCTCTACAAAGAGGCCCGGGAATTGGGCGTGATCTTCATTCGCTACGACCTGGATTCCAAACCGGTGGTGGAGAAGGACGGCGACGGCCTGAAGCTCACGGTCTTCGACCCGATCCTGCAGATGCCGGTGGTCCTGCACCCCGACCTGCTCACCCTGGCCAGCGCCATCCTGCCCAACCCGGTGGATGAGCTGGGCGAGATCTTCAAGGTGCCCAGAAACGCCGAAGGCTTCCTGAACGAGGCCCATGCCAAGCTGCGGCCGGTGGACCTGCCCACCGACGGCATCTTCCTGGCCGGGCTGACCCACTACCCGAAACCCATCGATGAGTCCATCGCCCAGGCCAAGGCCGCGGCAGGCCGGGCCGCCACCTTCCTGTCCAAAGACAAGGTCGAAGTGGGCGGCATCGTCGCCGTGGTCGATCAGGACAAGTGCGCCGTCTGCCTCACCTGCGTGCGCACCTGCCCGTTCAACGTGCCGGTCATCGACTACACCGTGGATGCGGCCTATATCGACCCGGCCAAATGCCAGGGCTGCGGCATCTGCCCGTCTGAATGCCCGGCTAAGGCCATTACTTTGAAAAACTTCACCGACGCCCAGGTCATCGCCCAGGAAACGGCCCTGGCCGCTGGTTAAAGAAAGGAGAGGATGTCATGACTGAATTTGCTCCCAAGATCATCGGTTTTTGCTGCCGTTACTGAGCATACAGCGCTGCGGACCTGGCAGGTTCGATGCGGCTGCAATATCCCCCGGATATCAAGGTGATCATGATGCCCTGCACCGGGCGGGTGGATATCCTCCACCTGCTCAAGGCCTTCGAGGCCGGGGCGGACGCAGTCTTCGTGGCCGGCTGCCTGGAGGGCGAATGCCACTACCTGAAGGGCAACCTCAGGGCCCGGAAACGCGTTAATAAAGTGAAGAAGGACTTCGAGGCCATGGGGCTGGAGCCCGAGCGGATCGAGATGTTTAACCTGTCGTCTTCGGAAGGGCCGCGCTTCGCCGCCATCGCCAAGGAGATGGTGGAGCGGGCCTTGAAGCTGGGTCCCAGCCCGGCTAAACCGGAAACCCGGGCCGAGTGGCTGAAAAAGCAGGCGGCATAAAGATGAAATGACGGTTGGGGAAGGGGGCTAAGGGCCGCGGGGCCTTACCTCACACCCAGTCCCCCAATCCGTATATAAGGGCGACCCAACTGGTCGCCCTTTTTTGCAGAGTGAGTTCCCCGCGCCTGAATTTGTTGGAGCGTAATACTTATTTTTTCTCTCCTCAGCAATTATTTTAGGGGTACAGGCTTCCCAGCCTGCGCCTGATCTTGTTTTTTCTCCAATCCTCGCTAAAATTAGCACAAAAGAACTAGATAAATGAAGGAGACCGCCATGGGACTAACCGCCCGCGACGTGATGGATGACTGTTTTCAGACCCTGCGGCCGGAGATGTCTATTGCCGAGGCCGTGCGGATATTCGAACGCGCCGGCCGCGTATCCGGGGCCAAGGTCTTCGGCTTAATGGTGACCGACGCCAAAAGAACCCTGGTGGGCATGCTGTCGATTTACGATATTTTCCTGCTGTTGCGGCCCAAACAGATCCCCAATTTGAGAGAAATGGCCGATCTGGAGGTCACCAGTTTTCTGGACAAGGCCTGCCGCCGCGCTCAGGTGGCGCAGGTCGGCGATATTATGACCACCGAAGTCATTACCATCACCCCGGAAACCAACCTGCTGCTGATCGTCGATATTATGATTGAAAAACACGTGCGCCGCCTGCCGGTTTTGGAAGAAGGCAAGATTTTGGGAATTGTTTACATTTCCAGAGTATTTGATCACCTCATGGAAAGGCTGGCCGGCTAGCAGGGATTTTCGTTCCCGCGATACAAAAAGGGCGGACACCTGGGTCCGCCCCTACGGATTCCGTTTACTGCCCACTCCATCAATCCACCCAATAATTCGGCGCTTCCTTCATAATGACGACATCGTGGACGTGGGATTCCTTGAGGCCGGCGGGGCTGATGCGGACGAATTTGGCCCGGTCCTGGAGTTCCCGGATATTTTTGGCCCCGACATAACCCATGCCGGAGCGCAGGCCGCCCATGAGCTGGTAAATGACGTCGGAGAGTTTGCCCCGGGAGGGCACCCGGCCGACGATGCCTTCGGGCACCAGCTTGCATTCCAGGTCCACGTCCTCCTGGCAATACCGGTCCCGGCTGCCGGTCTTCATGGCCTCCAGCGACCCCATGCCCCGGTAGACCTTGTAGCTGCGGCCCTGAAAGATCACGGTCTCGCCCGGGCTCTCGTCGGTACCGGCGAAGAGTGAGCCGATCATCACCACATCGGCGCCAGCGCCCAGGGCCTTGGTGAGGTCACCGGAATATTTGATGCCGCCATCGGCGATCAGCGGGATATCGGCCTCCCGGCTCACCTTGGCGCAATCCATGATGGCGCTGAGCTGGGGGACCCCAACCCCGGCAATCACGCGGGTGGTGCAGATGGAGCCCGGCCCCACCCCGATCTTGACCGCGTCGGCCCCGGCTTTGATCAAATCCCGGACCCCGTCGCTGGTGGCGACGTTGCCGGCAATAAGTTCGATCTGGGGAAAATTCCGCTTGGTGTGGGCCACCGCCTCCACCACCCGGTCGGAGTGGCCGTGAGCCGTGTCGATGACGATGACATCCACCCCGGCCTGGAGCAGGACGTCGACCCGCTCTTCCTGGTCCGGGCCCACCCCTATGGCAGCCCCAACCCGGAGACGGCCGTATTCATCCTTGCAGGACCAGGGATATTTCCGGATCTTCTCGATATCCTTAATGGTGATGAGGCCGTGCAGTTCATTGTTTTCGTCCACCACCAGCAATTTTTCGATACGGTATTTATGCAGCAAGGCCTTGGAGTCTTCCAAAGTGATGCCCACTTTGGCGGTGACCAGGCGGTCCTTGGTCATCACCTCCTTGACCTTTTGATTCAGGTTGGTTTCGAAGCGCAGGTCCCGGTTGGTGACGATGCCCACCAGTTTACGCCCTTCCACCACCGGGATACCGGAAATGCGGTAACGCTGCATCAATTGCAGGACGTCGGCAATGCGGGCCTCAGCGCCGATGGTCACCGGGTCGATGATCATCCCGGACTCCGATTTTTTCACCTTTTCGACTTCCAGGGCCTGGGCCGCCGGGGTCATGTTGCGGTGCAGGATGCCGATTCCCCCCTGGCGGGCCATGGAAATGGCGGTATCCGCCTCGGTGACCGTGTCCATGGCGGAGCTCAAAAGCGGAATATTGAGGCTGATGCGCCGGGTGAGGCGCGTGCTGAGATCCACCTCGCTGGGCAGGACTGACGAGGCTCCGGGCACGAGCAAGACATCATCGAAGGTATAGGCGTAGTGAATGGCGTCTTGAGGCATAGGGAATCCTTAAGTTTTGAGTTTCGAGCTTTTAGTTAGCTTGGCCTGGCATTCAATATTTAGAAAAATCTAACCTCTGCGGGTTTGAAATCAAGATATTCGTTTATTTTAACTCGAAACCCAAAACTTGAAACTCGAAACTTAAACAAAACTTGCCAGCACCCCTTCTAAAAGGCCGGCGTCGACGACCACCAGGGAGTCCTGGCCGAAAACCTCGAAAACGGTGAGGATAATCAAGGCCCCGGCCACCATTACCGGCGCCTTAGCCGGCTCGATCCCCGGCAGCCGGGCCCGTTCGGCCTCAGGCAGGCGGCAAATAGACCGGGCCAATTGTTCCACCTGTTCCTTGGTCATCACCAGGTTGTTGACCTTCTGCGGATCGTATTCCGTGAGCCTTAAATGCATAGCCGCCAGGGTAGTGACGGCGCCGGCCGTGCCCACCAGACGGAGAGAATCGCGGAGGTCCGGCGGGAAAGTGTCCTCCTGGAAGCGCCGCAATTTTTCGGCAATTTCAGCCCTGAGCGCGGCAACTGTTTCCGGCTCCGGCGGGTCGCCCAGGGGCCGGGCCTGGGTCAGGGTGAGGACCCCCAAAGGCAGGCTGGCGAATTTAGGCGCACCAAACGGCCGCACCAGGGCGAATTCGGAACTGCCGCCGCCCACGTCAAAGACCAGGACTGGCCCCTGTAAATATTCGGGGGCCAGGGCGGAGAGCACTCCCTGGAGGGACAGGCGGGCCTCCTCCTCCGGGGCCAGGACTTCTGCGGCCAGGTCCAATTCCGCCCGGAGCCGCGCCAGAAATTCCCGCCCATTTGCCGCGGCCCGCACCGCGTGGGTGGCCACCGCCCGATATTGCTCCACCCGATAGTCGGCCATCACCCGGCAAAAGCCCTGGAGAGCCTGAAAGGTCCGGTCCATACCTTCGGCGGCGAGTTTCCCGGTCTGCGCCAATCCCTGTCCCAGGCCGGTGATCTCCCGGCGGTGCAGCAAAATTTTCAAGCCCGCCGCGGTCTTCTCGGCAATGGCCAGGCGCACTGTCAGGCTGCCCAGGTCCAGGGCGGCGAAACGGACCGGAGACCGGGGACCGGGGACGGGCGATTTTAACCGGTCTCCCGTCTCCCGTCTCTCGTCCATGCTATAAAATCCTCGCTTCGCACAAAATGACAACACAACTCTTGCTGAGTCCCAGAAACTTAATCTGTTTCCAGGACATATATCTCCGGCAGGGTGCGCTTTTGCTCGCCGCAATCCAGGCCATAGCCCACCAGAAAGCCCTTTTCCACCACGAAGCCCACATAATCCAGGGACACCTCGACCTGGCGGCGCTCCTTTTTGTCCACCAATACGCAAATTTTCACCGAATTCGCCTGATGGGTGGCCAGATGCCGCTTCAAAAAATCCAGGGTGAACCCGAGGTCCATGATATCTTCCACGATCAGGACATCCCGGCCCTCCAGGGATAATTCCACGTCTTTGGTGATCTGCACCTCGCCGGTGGGGCTGGTGTCCCCGCCGTAGCTGGCCAAACGGACAAAGTCGATTTCCACGGGAATGGTTAGTTCCCGCACCAGATCGGCCAAAAAGATGAAAGCGCCTTTCAGGACTCCCACCATCACCAGGTCGCGATTCCGGTAATCCCGGCTGATTTCTCCGGCCAGATCCTTCACCCGCCGGGCAATGTCTTCCCGGGAAATGAGACAGCGCGTCGATGTAGCCAATATTTTACCCTCCCGTAGCCTAAAATAAAAAATGGCAGGATGGTTGTCAAATCATAAAAAGGCAATTTTGTAAGGGCACGGCACGCCGTGCCCTCGCTGCTTTGGGCATGGGTCGCCATGCCCCTACAACATTTTTAGCCATTTGTTCCTAAAAAAAGAAAAGCGGCCCACAGCCGCCCTCCCTGCAAATCATTCTGCCTGTCTCTCAGTTCTCTATTTATAGCGATTGCCAAAAATAATTTCCTGTAGGGGCGCACCCGCGTGTGCGCCCTCCTGCGGGCGGACACATGGGTCCGCCCCTACAATACACCCGGTATCGGAAAAAACTTTTGGCAATCGCGATACTGACCACTGGATACTGGCTACTGGCTGCTGATTACCAATCCACTTTAAGATTATACTTCTCGATCTTGTGTCCAAGGGTCTTGCGATTGATCCCCAGGATGCGGGCCGCATCCTGGCGGCGGCCTTTGGTGCGTCGCAGGATGAACTGGATGTAGCGTTTTTCCAGGTCCTCCAGGCTATGCTCTTCCTCGGAGAAGACCTGGAACTCCCCCTGGCGCTGGGTGATGAAGCTGGGCAGGTGCTCCGGCTGGATGATGTCGCCGTCTTCCAGGATGACGATGCGTTCGATGGTGTGCTCCAGTTCCCGGACATTGCCCGGCCAGGCATAGCTGCACAGGAGCTTCATGGCCGCCGGCGACAGACCGGTGACCTCCCGGTTGGCCTTCTGGCTATATTGGCGCAAGAAATGCTCCACCAGGAGCGGAATATCCCCGGTGCGTTCCCGCAAAGGCGGCAGATGAATGGGAATGACGCTGAGGCGATAAAAAAGGTCTTCCCGGAACAGCCCGCTCTTGACGGCCTCGCTCAAGTCCCGGTTGGAGGAAGCGATGATGCGGATGTCCAGCTTGATGCGTTTCTGGCTGCCCACCTGCATGAACTCCCGCTCCTGAATCACCCGCAGGAGCTTGGCCTGAATGTTGAGGCTGAGATTGGTGATTTCGTCAAAGAAAAAAGTGCCGTGATTGGCCAGTTCAAAGAGGCCGTGCTTGGTCTGGTGCGCCCCGGTGAAGGAGCCCTTGACGTGGCCGAAGAGTTCGGACTCCAGCAGGCTCTCCACCAGGGCGGAGCAGTCCACCGGCACGAACTCCCTGTCCCGGCGGGGGCTCAGCAGATGGATGGCCCGGGCGGCCAGTTCCTTGCCAGTGCCGCTCTCGCCGGTTAAGAGCACGGTGCTGTCGCTGGGGGCGGCGCGTCTAATCTTGCCAAAAACCTTCTTCATGGCCGGCGAGTCGCCGATGATGAATTCGATGCCCTCCCGGTCGGGCCCCACTGCCGGTTCCTTCGAAGCCCCCTGCTCCAAATTATCCAGGGCCTTTTGGACCACGGCCTCCAGATCGTCAATGCGAAATGGTTTCACCAGATAATCCAGGGCCCCGTGTTTGATGCATTCCACCGCGCCCTGAATAGTGGGGAAACCGGTGATCATGATGGCCTCGGTCCCGGGAAAATCCTGGCGAAGCCTTTTGAGCACCTCCACGCCGTCCATATCCGGCATCTTGATATCCAACAGCACGACGGCGTACGGGCGTTGGGCCAGCATCTCCAGGGCCGGCGCGCCTCCGGCGGCAGTGTCCACCTTGAGGTTTAGCTTGGACAGGACCTTGGCAACGCCATTGCGTATGGCCTCTTCGTCATCCACCACCAGAATTCGCTTGTTGGAATCATTCTCCCGCATTGACAGCCTTTCCGCCGGCAAACACCGGCAGCAGGACCTTGAAAACTGTGCCCCGGCCCACTTCACTCTCCACTTCCACCGTGCCCCGGTGCGCCTCCACCTGGCCCTTGACCAGGGACAGCCCCAGACCGGTGCCGATCACCTGCCTGGTGCTAGGATGCTTGACCCGGTAAAATTTGTCAAATATCTTGGGAAGCTCTTCGGGATCGATGCCAATGCCGGTATCCTGCACCCTTAATTCCAGGTAGTCGCCGTGAGACACCGCTGAAACAGTGACCTCGCCGCCGTCGGGGGAATAATTAATGGCGTTGCTCACCAGGTTGATAAAAACCTCTTCCATGCTGCGCTTTTCGGCCAGGACCATGGGGAGCTCGGGGGGCACTTCCAGGCTCAATCTAACTTTCTGATCTTCGGCCTTGGCCCGCATCAGTTCGACGATCTCAGCCAGCACCTCTCCCAGCTGCAGGGGAACCTGCTCCATCTGGCCATGCCCGGCTTCCATGCGGGCGACGTCCAAGAGATCGTTGATCAGGTCCAGCAGGCCCTGGATCTTGGCCTGGGCCCGGCTGAGCAATTCTTTCTGCTTGGCGGTCAAGTCACCGGCCAGACCATCCAGGATCACCGTATGCTGCTGTTTGATGGCCGCGAGCGGGGCCCGAAGCTCATGGGAGACCATCCGGACAAAGTCGTTCTTCATCTCGTCCAGTTCTTTGAAACTGGTGATGTCGTGAAATACCGTGACCGTGCCCAGGACCTGCCGGTCCGGCCCCAAAAACGGCGCCGATAAGGCCCGCAGGTGCAGCCGGCAATGGCAGACTTCCTGGGAGATGCATTTTCCTGGATTTTCCGTCGCCTCGGTCAAAAGCAGGCGGATAGCCTCGTGGAGGGCGGCGTCGTCAATGTAGGCCGACAGGGGTCCGGGCTGGGGCGGCGACTCCTTCAGACCCAGGAGTTGCACCAAGGTGGTGTTGAACAATACTACTTCTGCCTCCCGGTTGGTAACCAGGACGCCGTCAGCCATGCAGTTGACCATGGTGTGCATGCGGCTCTGTTCCAGGGCCAAATTGTAAAGATTCTGAGCCTGGGCCTCTTGCAGCCGCCGGGTCTGCTCCTGCAATCTTTGCTTTTCCAGGGCCCGGCGCACCACTAAGACGAGGTGATCGATGCCGAAAGGCTTGGTGATGAAGTCATAGGCTCCCTTCTTCATGCAGTCCACCGCATCGGCCACTGTACCTAGCCCGGTCATGATGATTATCGGGATATCGGGATAACGCCCACCGGCGTCCTCCAGGACCTCCAAGGCCCCCATCACCGGCATTTTCAGGTCACAGAGGACCACGTTCACCCGCTCGTTAGCCAGCACCTCCAGGGCCTCCTGTCCCTGGGTCGCGGTGACAACCTGGAAGCCTTCCGCTTTCAGCACCAGGCTGCAGCCCTGACGCAGCACCTCTTCGTCGTCCACTACCAGGATCACGTCCTTGTCAGTCATGGATCACCTTTATTGCTGTCCGCCTGTAGGGGCACGGCGTGCCGTGCCCTTAAGCTTGGGGCATGGCACGCCATGCCCCTACTACCTGCTCACTGCTTACCCCTCAAACCCTGCGGCAGGCTCAGGTTCCGCTGATACCAGGGGCAGGGTCACCGTGAAGATAGTCCCGCCCGCCGGGGGCGAATAGGCCTGAATGGAGCCGCCGTGGCGCTGGATAACCCCATAGACGATGGACAGCCCCAGTCCGGTGCCTTTGCCCGGCGGCTTGGTGGTGAAAAAGGGCTCAAAGATCTTGTCCCTGATCTCCTCGGGGATACCGCAGCCGCTATCACAGAATTGCAGGACTACCCCCTTGCCATGCCAGGATGGGTGGCTAGAGAGGGTGATCGTTCCTGCGCCGCTAATGGCGTCGGCGGCGTTAAGCAGCAAGTTGGTGAAAACCTGCTGCAACTGGCCGGGGTCGCCGACGATCTGAGGCAGCTCGGGATCGAACTCCTCTTTGATCTCGATATTGTGGAAGAAGGCCTGGTGACGGACCAACTCCACGCACCGGCCCAGGATTTCGTTCACGTCCAGCAGCTTCTTTTCGCCCAGGGACTGGCGGCTGAAGTCCAGCAGACGGTTGACGATCTGCTGGCAGCGCATAGTCTGATTGATAATAATGTCAACGTTTTCCCGGATGGGAGCGTCTTGGGCCAGCTCCCGGGCCAGCAATTCCGCATAGATCAGGATGCCCGCCAGGGGGTTGTTGATTTCGTGGGCCACACCTGCCGCCATCCTTCCCAGGGAGGCGATCTTCTCGGCCTGTACCAGCTGATGATGGGTGGCTTCCAGTTCCTGGTGCACCTTCAAAATCTCCCGCAAGTCGGAAAAGATGCCCACGCTGGCCACCTCCCGGCCCCGTTCCCGAATGATGGTGGCCGAAAAATTCACCGGCACCTCTTCGCCGTTCTTGTTGATGAAAATGAGGCGGGTGGTATTCAGTTTATCCGGGGGGCCGTATTCCTGGCTGCGCATGCGCCGCATCATTTCCGCCGCCACCGCGAGCGGATAGAAACGGCGTAAGTTTTCGGTATTGCCGATAATCTCTTCAGCTTTATAGCCCAAAATACGTTCGGCACCCTCGTTAAAAATTATCGGCACCCCCTTGCGGTCCACCACGACAATGCCGTCCACCGAGCTTTGGATAATATTGTGGAGGAAGGCGTTGGTCTTCTGGAGCTCCCGCTCAATCCGGACCCGCTCGGTGAGGTCCCGTAGATAGAGGCAGGTGAGGACCTTGGTTCCCAGGCGGGAGACCGCCATGCAGGTCTCAAAAACCCTGGGTTTATCACCTTTATGCGGCAGGTCCAGCAAACTGCAAAAGCGGGTCTCCTTTTCCTGACCCCGCTCCACCCGGTTGACCAGGTCGCGGGCCATGTGCAGGTGTTGGGACGTGAGCAGCTTTCCCAGTTGCCTTCCTATCAACTTTTCTTTGGGCTGATGGAGGATCTCGGCCATGGGCGTATTGACATACACCACCCGCTGCTTTTCGTCCGCCATTAACAAGCCTTCCCGGGTATGCTCGGTCAGGAGGTCGATCTTGCGTTCCGCTTCGACAATGGGCGTGATGTCCCGGATGGCCTCGAAACCGCCGATGACCTTCCCCGAAGGATCGGTGATGATGGAGGCCGACACGGTCACCGGAATCTCCCGGCCGTCGCGGTGCCGCACCACCCGCCGCAATCCCGAAAGGGGTTTCTTTTGCTCCATCACCTGCTTTAGCACACAATCGCAGGTGTCGCACTGTTTGGTGTTCAGCACCTGGCCGCAGGTCATCCGGCCCACCACTTCCTTGCTGGTATAGCCGGTAAGCTTTTCCAATAGCTCATTCACATGGGTGACCACCAGGTCCGGGTCCACCATGAAAAAAGGAATAGGGAAATTTTCGAGAATGCTGGACAAGGTGGCGATTTGCAATTGGACCACCGGATGCGCCAGCAGTTCCTCATGCTCCCGGAACACCATCAGGCAACCGGCGGGCTCCTCCCCATGACCCTTAATGGGGGTGGCGGTCACCGTCAGGGGGGTTCGGGTGGCCCAACCCGCCTTGGGCAGAATGGGGGCGCGATTCAGACTTTCGCCCGCCTCCAGACAGCGCGCCTGACGGACCGTGCCATCCACACTCAAGGGCAATCCGGTGAGCTGGCTGCAGATTGGACAAGGGTCTCCCGGCTTTAGGGTGGCGCCGAAGATCTTTTCGGCGGCCCGGTTCAGGAAGACTACTTGCCGGTCCCGGTCGGCGATCAACACCGGATCGGGAAAATCGGCCAGCAACGCGCCGTAGGACTCAGCCAGCCGCGCCGAATCGACGGACACCGCTTTAGTGACCGGCGGGTGAATGGGGACCTTGAACACCCTGCGCCTCATGACCGGCTCCCGGAGGATGCCCTGGGGACCTCCACCGGGGAAGCAAAGGTATTCCCCAGGACCAGTTGCGCCGCCGCCAGTTCCTGCTGGCGAATAATCAGAGAGATGGACGAAATGGTGCAGCTCAATGCCAACAGCCTCACATGAGCCTTCTCCAGGCACTGCACCAACACCTGGGCGATGCCGTAGCGGTCGCCAAAATGGGGGCCGTGCAGGAAGATACCCGCCACCGGGGTGAGGCGCATGGGCTTAAGGTCCGGCAGGTGCTTCTGTAAAACGCGGCGTATCTGCGGGCCGCGCTCTTCCAAAGTTTGAGGGCTGACGGCGCTGAAGGACAGCAGGAAGTCCTTACTCTCCCGGGCCGGGATAGCCACCAGGAAGGGGATCTTCAACCCCAGACTCCCCAGTTCCAGCAGGGCGTCGGCGAAACCGGCCAGGATGCCGGTGGAGGATATGGCCATGCCCCACAGGTCCAGGTCGGGTTGGGGCACGATCCAATAGACCTTGATGACCTTTTCCTGATAGTCGGCCACCACCTTGCGCACCAGTTCTTCCGGCGGGCTTTGGGCCGCAAAGAACTCTTCGGGAGACCCGAAGGCCGGGAAGTCGAAATCGGCAAAGAGCTGGCGCACCACGGTCTGTTCTTTTTTGGCCGCCATCACGGCCGAGATGGCGGAAGGCGAACTGGCCAGGCCATGGAGCATCACCCTGGCCCGGGCCAGGCTGCGGATGAAGTTGCCGATGACCTCCGGGCGCTTATCATGGGGATAGACGGAAATAATGGCCGTTCGGGGGTGAAAATGCACGGCGGCGGTCTCAGCTTCAGCTTGGGACCTGATCAGGGTAAAGGCTGCTTCTCCCAACGGCGCCGCGGTGCACAGGACCTGATGGTCTGCGGCCACGTGGGTAAAGAAGCTCAGATTGATGCGATTGAGAGCGATCGGGGCGCAGACCCGCTGGGCCAGGCGCCCCTCGGCCTGGGGGAAGGAGGACACCACGCAGGCGCCTCCTTCCTGAATCTTAAGGCCCCCAATCCTGATTCTGTCGATTTGCTGCTCCAATGTCGGTCAGCTTGCATGGCATTTAACGGGCCGTTAAACCAGTCTTTCCACTGCTTCCACCAGCGTGGCCGCATCCACCGGCTTGGGGATGAAATCCTCGGCTTCCATGGACATGCCTTCGGCATGGCTGTAACTGGTGGTGGGCACCGCATCGCCAACCGCGGTGAGCATGACGATGGGGATGTCCGAGGTCCACTTGTTGGATTTCAGTTCCTTGCAGAGCTGGTAGCCGTTTTTCCGGGGCATCATGACGTCCAGGACCAACACGTCAGGCCGGCGTTGCTTGATGGCCGCCTCGCCCTCAATGCCGTCATAGGCCTTGCCGACCTCGAAGCCCTTGCTCTGCAGCATCATCGCCACAGTTTCCACCAGATCAGGATCGTCGTCCACAATCAGCACGTATTTACCAGACATGAGGTCTCCCCTTTCTTGATGGCGTTACTTACCCTAATTATTAGTCACTAAGATGGTAAATTACAAGGCACTTTCGGACCGGGTAAATTTTACCCGGGAAAAAATTCCCTTGTCTCTCTATTGCGGCCGGGGATACAGACCAGCCTGCTCCACGATTTCCGGGACCTTCTCCTCCCATTCGATGGCCATAAGGTGGAAGCCCTTGACTCCCGGGACGCTCTTGAGTTCCTGGATCTGCTCGACGGCCAGGTTGATGCCTTCCGCCGCCTGCTTCTCCTTGGGCACGCCGCCGATGCGTTTGACGATCTCATCGGGAACATCAATGCCTGGCACCCGTTTTTGCATATACTTGGCCATGCCCACGTTTTTCATGGGGGTGATGCCCGCCAGGACGGCCACTTTTTCCGTCAGGCCCTTATCCGTGGCGATCTTCATGAACTCCTTGAATTTGTCCAGGTTATAGATGCACTGGGTCTGGACAAATTGCACCCCCGCCGCGGCCTTCTTGCCCATGCGGACCACCCGCATGAAGACATTGGGGCCGGCGAAGGGGTTGACTGCGGCGCCGATGAACATCTGGGGTTTTACTTGAAATTCATAGCCGCCCAGCAGCTTGCCTTCGTCCCGCATCATCATCACCGCCATGGCCAGTTGCGTCGAGTCCAGATCGAAGACGTTGGCGCAGGTGGCGTGATCGCCGAAGTGCTGGTGGTCGCCGGTCAGGCAGAGGATATTATTGATTCCGAAGCTTGCCGCCCCCAGGATATCGCTTTGCAAGGCGATGCGGTTGCGGTCCCGGGTCGTCATCTGCAGGATGGGCTCCAGCCCCATGAGCTTGATGCGAATGCAGCAGGCCAGGGAGCACATGCGGCACACCGAAGTCTGGTTGTCGGTAACGTTGATGGCGTCCACGTAGTCTTTGATCAGCTTGGCCTTGTGTTCGATCACCGCGCCGTCGGCGTTGCGGGGCGGACCCACCTCGGAGGTGACGGCCACCTGACCGGAGGCGATAATCTTCTGGAGTTTGCTGGGAGTCGTCTCGCTCATATCCGTAAGTCCTCTCTGACAATCTTGCGGGGTCCGCCATCTCGGGAACTGGTCCAGTCTTTGGGCACCACCGGCCTTTCAAAGCGGTCCAGTTGCCCCAGGGTCTTGAGGCGCTCATAAATCAGCTCCCAGCCGCAGGGAATTTCCGGGTTGACCTCGCACTTGCCCTTGTCGGAGCCGCCGCAGGGGCCGTTAAGCATGCGTTTGGAGCAGCGGGCGATGGGGCAGATGCCGCCGGTCTCGGCCAAGATGCAGCGGCCGCAGGCCTGGCAGCGTTCTGAATAAAGGCCCCGCTCCTCGTTGACCCCCATAAAACAGGTGTCCACCCCGGGGAAGACGAGCTTGTTGTTGTACATCTCCGCCAGGTACTGGATGCCGCAGCCGCAGGCCAAGGAGACCGCGGCGTCGTAGCCGTCCATGCGGTCGCTGAGCTGGGCCAGGTATTCCTTTTCGCACTGGCGGGTGAGGCTGGTTTCATCCACCTGGACCTGTTTGCCCGCCTGGGTGAAATAGAGCCGCAGGGCGGCGGCCAG
>JAMCQY010000111.1 GCA_023381945.1 Deltaproteobacteria bacterium | reverse complement strand
CCGGGGGCCGGCGCTCCTCAAAGTCATCCATATGGTGAACCAGGTCGCCCCTCTGAAGAGCACCGTGCTGCTCTCCGGGGAATCCGGGGTGGGCAAGGAACTTATCGCCGAGGCCATCCATTATCAGAGTCCGCGGAAGCCTAAACCCTTCGTCAAGGTGAATTGCGGCGCCCTGCCCGAGAGCCTTATCGAATCAGAACTCTTCGGCCATGAAAAGGGGGCCTTTACCGGGGCCACCCAGCAGCGCAAAGGCCGCTTTGAACTGGCCGACGGCGGCTCCCTTTTCCTGGATGAAATCAGCGAAATGCCCCTGGCCACCCAGGTAAAGCTGCTGCGGGTGCTTCAGGAAGGTGAGTTCGAAAGGGTAGGGGGGACCCAGACCCTGAAGGTGGACGTCCGGCTGATCGCCGCCACCAACGTGGATCTGGAGGCCGCAGTGGCTGAGGGCCGCTTCCGCAAGGACCTGTTCTACCGTCTCAACGTTATCCATCTCACCATCCCGCCCTTGCGGGAGCGTTCGGAGGATATTCCCCTGCTGGCCCTGCATTTTCTGGATAAATTCTGCCTGGAAAACGACCGGCCGGCCATGGGATTCAGCCCTGAAGCCATGCGCGTCTTGAAGAGCTACTCCTGGCCGGGCAATGTCCGGGAGCTGCAAAACGCGGTGGAGCGTGCTGTGGCCCTGACCACCGGCGCCATGGTGGAATTGGATGACCTGCCGGACGATATCCGCCGCCATTCCCCGGAGGACGACAAGATCGTGCTGCCGGTGGGGGCCACCATGGAGGAGATCGAGCGTCTGGCTATTCTCCAAACCCTGAAAAAGACCGGCGGTGACAAAGAACTCTCGGCCCGCCTGCTGGGCATCGGCCTGGCTACGCTTTACCGCCGCCTCAAGGAGATGGAAACGAAGGAGCCCGCGGCCACAGAGCCGGAGCAATAGCCAGTAGCCAGTAGCCAGTAGCCAGCGGCCAGTAAACAACCCGGTAATTCAAGCAGCTTACTCCCTCTCCCCCGGCGGGGGAGAGGGCAGGGGTGAGGGGCCGGAAGCTTTTCATAATTTAGGACTTTGTGGCACAGGCTTTCCAGCCTGTGGGTGTTAAAGCGGCGGGCGAGACGCCAGCCCTACCAATTAATTTTCCCTGTCTGGGCTCCGGAGAAAAAATGAGTGTCTCATTCTTGGATCTAAAACCCTTTCCGGTAAAAGAAGCCGAAGCCGTGATCCTGCCCATCCCTTACGAAGCCACCGTGTCCTACGGCGGCGGTACGAAAGAAGGCCCGGAGGCTATTTTAGCGGCTTCCCGGCAGGTCGAGCTTTGGGACGAGGAGTATAACTGGGACCCCAGCCAGGCCATTAAGCTGGCCACCGCCCTGCCGGTCTTCCCGGAAGTCTCCGGCCCCCAGGCCATGCTGGACAAGATCCGCCGCCTAGTGCAGCCCTGGATTTCCCAGGGCAAATTCATCGCCGCCCTGGGAGGCGAACACACCATCACCACGGCCCTGGTGCAGGCGGCCCAGACCCGCTACCCGGATTTTTCGGTGGTGGCCCTGGACGCCCACGCCGACATGCGGGATTCCTACGACGGCAGCAAACTCTCACATGCCTGCGTCATGCGCCGTCTCTATGAACTGGGCCGGCCGCTGACGCTCCTGGGAACCCGCGCCTACTCCAAGGAAGAGGCCGACCTCATGTGGGTGGCGCCGCGCTTCAAGATGTTCAAGGCCAGAGAGCTGCACACTGCGGAGGGCTGGCAGGCAGCGTTGGAGCATTTGAAATCCATTACGGGGCCGGTCTATCTCAGCATCGATCTGGATACCCTCGATCCTTCTATCATGCCCGCAGTCGGAACCCCGGAGCCCGGCGGCCTCACTTATTACCAGGCCCTTACTATTATCGAAACTTTGGCGAAGCGCGGCCCCATCATCGGCCTGGACCTGGTGGAACTGGCCCCCATCCCAGGGAATAGGGTGAGCGAATTCACCGCAGCGCGGCTGTTGTATAAGGCGTTGGGGTATATTTATCAAGCACGGATGAAATGACGATTTTCGCTTTTAATTCCCTCCCTCTTTGTGGGGGAGGGGAATAAATGCCGGAGACTGAATAAAGACTGGACTTTTTTTATAGTTGCTCAACCAAATACTGAAGACCGAAAGTTAGGTTTTAAAATGAGAAGGAAACACCAAGACTTCCACGATGGAGCCAAAGACGGCCTGACCCCTCTGGAGCCCCTGGACCTAAATAATGTTGAGGATTTCGACCAGCTCCTGCGGGCCATGGGGCAGACCGCCTTCGGCGGCCGCAATTTGGGCGAGGCCGCGGACGTCCTGGAGGCCATGCTGCGCGACCCCGACTGCACCGTGATCGGCACCTTTTCCGGGGCCATGAGCGTCGCCAAGATGGGCCTGTTGATCTGTGAGATGATCGACCGGGGGTGGCTGTCGGCGGTGATCACCACCGGAGCGCTGGTGGCCCACGGCTTCATCGAGACCCTGGGCCGGGCGCATTACAAGTACCCCGAAAACGTTTCCGACCGGGTCCTGTTCCAGCAGGGTTACAATCGCATCTATGACACCCTGGAGATGGAAGCCAACCTGGATTATGCCGAAGACGTGTTCCGCTCGGTGCTGGAAAAGCTGGATCAGGACCAGATCTGGTCCTCGGCCGGCCTCTGCCGGGAATTGGGAAAATACCTGGCGGAGCACACTGACGCCCCGGGTATCTTGCGGAACGCCTATCTCAAAAGGGTGCCGGTTTACATTCCGGCCTTCACCGACTCGGAGCTGGGTCTGGACCTGGCGGGCTACATGGTGCGCCGGGCCCTGGCGGCCGGGGAGAAATTTCCAGAGGCCCTGGGGGCGCTGTCCCTGAAATTTAATCCTTTTGTGGACTTGGGGGCCTATGCCCAGCAAGCCCTGACCGCCAAAAAGCTGGGAATCTTCACCATCGGCGGCGGGGTGCCCCGCAATTGGGCCCAGCAGGTGGCGCCGTATCTGGAATTGCTGAGTACCCGTTTGAAGATCGACCTACCGGAGGTGCGGTTTCAATATGGCGTGCGCATCTGCCCGGAGCCGGCGCATTGGGGCGGCTTGAGCGGCTGCACTTATCGGGAAGGGGTTTCCTGGGGGAAATTCGTGGCGCTGGAGGACGGCGGGCGCTTCGCCGAGGTGTTGTGCGACGCCACCATCGCCTGGCCAATCCTCCTCAAAGGCGTCAGTCAACGTCTGGAAAAGCACCCGGTGGTCTAGCCAGAACCAATCTCAGCCGGTGCCGAATCTCAAGAAAGCCATACCGGCGAAGAGGGCCAGCGAGACCAGGATAGTCAACAGGGCGTATTCCGTTATTTTGGTCTGCAAGGCATCCGGTCTTGATTTCCTGTTTCCGTTACTCATCTGGATCTGCCTTTTCAATTAGATTTGCCAGATTTCCAGCTGGCCTTCCCTGGCCAACCGGGTAATGCAAATACCTTTTTTTACATCTTAATTAATAAGGCAAATGATTTATCGTTGTATACCAGGGGTTTCCTGATTTTACGCGGGGAAATCCCTGATTTTATGGGGAAAAATTGCTGCAGGGAATAATCCAGCAGAGTCAGTTTAGACGGGTCAAGCTCTTTTAGCCTACAGTGAAGTGGGAGAGGAGCAGGGCTCTTTTCTTTAAATTAGCAGCCATTTTTAAGCTTTCATTAATATAGTCCGGATTATTCACCACCTTTTCAAAATCTTGGTTATCTAATTGAAATAACATCGAATTATTGTTTATTCAAAAAAGCAGAGTGTTTTTATGGAGAACAGCCGCCCCCGGCTGTTCTATTGCAGGCGAGGGCGCCTGCTCTCCACTTCCTCAAATCCCCTATGAATTTTCCGGGATAGGGCGGGCTGTGCCCGCCGACTTATGGCGGCCACAGGCCGCCCTATAATTTTTTCGCCTGATAAATAAATGATTTTAATCTTTCAAAATACTCCTTATCCCCCACCAGATAAGTATCATTATGATGCGCCCCGGGAATGATATAGAGTTCCTTGGGGTCATGGGCCGCGGCATAGACCCGGCGGCCCATCTCAACCGGGATGATCTCGTCGTCGGAGCCGTGGATGACGAGCAATGGCACCTTGAGTTTATCAATTTTCCCCAGGTTGTCATAGGGAATGCTGGGACGCCAATCGAACATGAAGGGTGCAAAGAGTTTGGCCATGTCGGAGGAATTGGTGAAGGCGCTCTCGATGATCAGGGATCGGCAAGGCACCCGGACCGCCAGGTCGGCGGCCAAAGCGGTGCCGAGCGATCGGCCAAAGAGGACGAGCTCGCCGGCGGGTGTTTTGCGGGTCTCGGCCACGTAGCGATAAGCTGCGGCCGCATCCTTAAAGGTCCCTTCCCGGCTGATCTTACCCTCGGATTTACCGTATTCCCGATAATCGAAAATAAAAACCTGAACCTCGGCCAGGTCGTGCAGCAGCTTGAGGTTTTCCAGGCGATGGCTGATGTTGCCGGCATTGCCGTGAAACCACAGCAAGACCGGGGCTCCTACCCTTGGCACCCACCAGCCGTGCAGCCGCACGCCGTCTTCGGCAGCGAACCAGACCTCCTCAAACTCCAGGCCATAATCAGCCGGAGTGCCCATCAGTTGCGGGTCCGGGAAAAAAACGATGCCTTTTTCGGAAAATTCCCAGATCACGGGGTCTTGCCTGCCTTTGTTATCTTTATCTAAGAAATTCCTTATACCACGCCAAGACGCGATGGAACCAAGATATTATTTTCTCAAAATCAAAACTCAAAACCAAAACGGGGCCATTAAGCCGCAGCTCAATGACCCCTATATGTAAATGGGCAGCAGGCCAGCCGGGTGGGGAAAACCTCCGCCCGCTACAACCTCTCCCTCAACGGACTCAGCTCAGGGCGGGATAAGCTGTTCGACCTCGACCCCTGAGAGGGAAAGACTTGTGAAATTAATCGCATGATAAATCCGATTGAGGCTTCTTGTCAAATTAATTCTTAAGTGAGCCTCTTGCAAAAGTCTCTTTCCTGTCATTCTGAGGGAGCGCAGCGACCGAAGAATCTCAGATAATTAAAGGAAAATACGAGATCCTTCGCTTCGCTCAGGATGACAAAAATACTTTTTGCAAGAGGCTCAAGTGGAAGGCCAGATAAATAGAAAATTTTTTAAACCGATATTACTGTGTAATTATAAATACTTAGTCGCAAGAGTCCTTAGCCGTATAAAAATTTGCACCGGAACCATTGCCTGCGTATAAAGTTCAGAAAGTGTAACTTGCTTAAATTTAAGACAAATTTATTAATGTGGAATTTGGCATATCTAATGCATAGAATATATGCAAATACGAACCAAGTTAAGGATTCCCCCATCCCCCCCTTAAGCTAAAGTTCGTATCCATTTCTCCTTTCACATGCTGGCCGGGTCTCCCCCACCCGGCCAGTTCCTTTGAGGGAGGTTGTCGCGGCTGAGAAAATTAGGTGCTTAACTTTTGGTTAAGACTTAAATCTAATCCACTAAGATATGAAAGGTATACGGCGACAACATCTCCTCAAGTGGGCAGTGGTTTTCTGCTCCCTGCTGTTGCCCCTGACGGCGCTGGCGGGAACGGGCCTGCTGCAACAGGTCTCGTCCGGGTGCGACATGGCCGCTTGCCACTGCAATCGTTGCCAACCCGGCAACACTCCCCATTGCCAAAAATCGTCGCCCTCGCCTTGCGGCTGCACGACCCTTCCGGGTTACAATCCTGTCATTTTCACCCCTGAGGACGGCAGGGGAACGGTCTATCAGTCATTAAGGTCAACCCCGGCACCAAAACTTTTCATTTTCGCCATCTATCATCCGCCTAAAGCTTCTCCCCTGTCTTCCCTTTAACGCGGCAAATTGTTGGTTATTTTAGCGCGGGACGCCAGAGGTCTATTCCCTGCCTGCCGGCGGCCTGCAACCATCCCCGCTCTTTCCAAACCGGGGCGGGAGGCGAGGTTTGGCCTCGCTTTACCGAAGAACAGGAGAAGTTTTATGACTAAAAAAAGCAGGATGGCCATTGGACTGGCCCTGATCCTGACGATATGTCTGGCCGGCAGCGCTATGGCCATGGGCATGGGCGGCGGCGACATGGGCGGCGGCGGCGGCAGCAGCATGATGGGCGCCGTGAGATCCATGATGTCCGGCAACCAGCAAAACGGGAATGGGGGCCCCGGTTCCTTCTACTACGGTAATTCCGGCGGCGGTCCTGGCTATTTCAGCAATCCGGGTTACAGCAATCCGGGTTACGGCAATCCGGGTTACGGCAATCCAGGTTATGACAATCGGGGTTACGGCAACCCTGGCCGGGGGCGTATGTACGGCAATTAATGGACTCCCGGTCCGGCGGCCTGGAGCTGCCGGACCGGGACTTGAATTTTAAAGAGAGGAACACAATGAACCGATATGTCTATATAAACGTCGGCTTGGTATGTGCTCTGGTTTTTGGAGCGTTGTTGACTGGTGGCCTGGTTAACGAGGCCCTGGCGCAGTCCAGCGGCGCGAGTGAGCTAAATGGCACCTACGTCTTCCAGGGAGGCAGCCCAGCCCCCGGCTTTCTGGATACCTCCGCCAACCTGACCTCTAACTATCGATGCGAGCCGTCGGGTACCTATGTTTCGGACCATGGCGGTCCGTCTCCGGCTAATCCGTGTATGCGAGCACTTAGCCGGCACCATTGTCCCCTCGATCATGCTGCGTGTCCAGTTCACTCCGGACCTGAAGCATGCGGGTAATCCGCTTGAGATAAATCCAGCGATTCTTAAAGGAGAACAGACTCATGAAGAAAGATCGACATCGGCCAGTAATACTGATCATGCTGCTCTCAGCAGTCCTAATGGTGGGAATGCCCTCGTGGGCCCTGGCGCAGTGCGGTGACAGCAGTTCCGGTTCAGGATCCTCGCATCATCAGCAGCACATGGGTTCTTCCGGCGATTCCGGTTCCGATCATTCGGACCATAGCCAGATGCACGGCTCTCAGGCCACCGGAACTGGCCCTTTTGCCGTCACCCCCGGTTATTCCACACCGGCCCCGCAGGGATATGCCGATCCGCAGACTTCGGGCGGCACGGGCTCCGGTCATCAAGGACACACGGGCAGTTAACGAATATTAACCATTTCGCGCCGGGCGGGAGGCCCGCCCGGCGCCGCTCCAAGGAGCAGGATCATGCAAAACCTGATGCTGATCATGATGTTGTTGGCTATGACGTTTGCTGCTGCCGGAAACGGCTGGGCGGCCGACTCTTCCGCGGCTATCATGGATAAACCTGAACCTAAGCAGCAGGTCGTCTGCCCGGTCCAGGGCAGCAAGATCAACAAAAACCTTTTCATCAATTATCAAGGTCAGCGGATTTACTTCTGTTGTCCTGAATGCATACCCATTTTTGAAAAAAATCCGGAGGTCTATCTGCAAAAGATGCGGTGATACGAGTTGTCGCCCCTTTTTTATCTTTGTGGAACTTAATTTAGGGGAACAAGCGAGTTTCCTTTAACATATGCAAGGGCAAGTGGTCTAATGGTATATGGCGGACATGCGTCGAACTCATATTCTCCGAGGGGTGTTAATTCTCCGCTCTTTGCCGGTCTCCCTGACCGCATTGCCGAAGATTCCCTACTCCAGAGTCCGGGGTCTGAGGTTTGGCTGCCTGCATTGCCTATGGTGCCAGCCTGGCAACAAGCCCAATATCACCGGTTTGCACCTAGTACCGGCAACACCAAATAAATACTTTGCCTCTCCGAGCCGGAGAGAGTGCGAGATTCAGTCTCGCCAAAGCCAAGAAAAAGGAGAAGCGCGATGTCTAAAAAGAGCAAATTAATGATTTGTCTATCCCTGGTCCTGACCCTGAGTCTGGCCTTCGGAGCTTCGGCCATGGCCATGGGCGGCGGCGGCGGTATGGGCGGCGGCATGGCTGGCGGCGGCGGTATGGGCGGCGGCAGCGGCATGGGCGGCGGCGCCACGATGGGCTCCGATGGCTCTACCATGTCCGGCAACATGGGGAGTATGAACAACCAGGGTATGGACCAGAATCGGATGAACCAAGGTAACATGGGCGGCAGGGGGATGAACCAGGGGCAGGCTCCGGCCGGTACCTGGGCGCCTAAAGGCAATATCAGACCTCGCGGCAATGGCGGTTACGGGAATGGGAGATAACAAACCACAAGCAACCGACCCAAACTGGTCGCACCTTAAATAATCAAATTGGCCCTGGCTGGGCATCCGGCCAGGGCTTTAATCAATCCAGCGGCCATTCCAACCATCGCTGCAGCCAATCCTACGTCTGCCGGAATTCCAGAATTTTAAGGGACGACGGCCATTCCCTGTTTCCTCTGTGGTACCGAGATTGACAATTGACCAGCCGCAGAGTGGGTGAGACTATTAACAAAATTTCGTTAATATTTAGTGTAATAGTAAGAAATTATTGACTATAAGTATAATTGACTAAAACGAAATTGGGTATTTTGGGCAATGGTTTTATTTTATCTTTTATGGTTATTTTATGACACCTAACGGTTAATCCATCTGGCGCAGGATTCCGGCTAAGGGCCTGGGCTGCGCTACAGGAGAAACTTTAATCCTGGACAGGAGGTCCTATGGATTGGAAAAAAATTAACCGGAGAGATTTTCTCAAGAGCCTGTCCGTGGGGGTGGCCGGAGTGCCCTTTATCTTGAAGAGCGGCGTTTCTTTGGCCCAGATGGGCGGCGGTGGCGCCAGTGTCATCGACCCGCCGCCGGGCAACGGTTTTCAAGACCCGGTAGCGATGCCGCTGATCCGGAACGGCATCCTGGTGGATGTCAACCTGGAGGCTAAGATCGCCCCCGTGAATATCAACGGCGTCACGGCTAATCTCCTGACTTACAACGGTTATTACCCCGCTCCGACCATTAGTGTGAAACGCGGGGATATTCTGAGGGTGAAATTCACCAATTCCCTGCCCGTGACGACGCAGACCAATACCCTGGGTTATCAAAAGAATATCACCAACCTGCACACCCATGGCTGGCACGTCTCTCCTCAAGAGCCCGGCGACGCCGTCCTGATGGAAATCCTGCCGGGCCAAAGCTACGACTATCAGTATGATACTTCTTTGCAGGAGGGAGGGACCTTAAATTATTACCATCCGCACAAACACGGGCTGGTGGCTGAACAGGTCTGGGGCGGGCTGGCCGGGGCCCTGGTGGTGGAAGACGACGCCCTGGAGGCTCCGCTGGCGGGCTACGAGACCCACACCCTGGTTTTGAAAGACATTTCCCTGAGCAACGGCGGCCCAGCGGCCTTCTCAACCATGGATTACCAAAACGGCAAGGAAGGCAATATCATCACGGTGAATGGCCAGGTGAATCCCATCTTGTCCATCCAGCCGGGCCAGGTGCAGCGCTGGCGGATCCTGAATTCCGGCAATGCCCGGTTTTATAATCTGGCCTTTGCCAATAACCAGGGCGGCGCCATGTACCTGGCGGGGACCGAAAGCGGCCTCCTGGACAAGCCCTACCCCCGGACCCAAATACTTCTCTCTCCGGGCGAGCGGGTGGAGGTTCTGGTGCAGGCCGGCTCTACCCCGGGAAGTTTCAAGTTCCTGTCGTTACCGTATTCCCGGGGGGGAATGGGGGGAATGGCGGGAACCTTGGCGCAGATTACCCTGCTGACCCTTTCGGTGCAGGGAACGGCGGCCAGCGATGCCCTGCCCGCGGTCATCAATCCAAATGCCGCCAGGTTAAACCTGGATACCACCTCCTTTCCCAGGCGAACCCTGAACCTGAGCATGGGCCAAATGAAGGCATACATCAACGGCGAGGCCTACCAGGACGGCAATCCCTATACCATCACCTCGAATCCGGGAACTTATGAGGTCTGGGTCGTCAATAATCAGACTAACCTGGACCACCCGTTCCATCAACACACCAATGCGGCCCAGATTCTTGCACTTACGGGCGCGGACGCCTCCTATCCTGCTTATGCGTCACTGCCTGCCTGGAAAGACACGGTCCTGGTTCCCAAACGGGGCTCGGTGACCATGCTGGTGCCGGTGAAAGACTTTACCGGGACTTCCGTATTTCATTGTCACATCGTGGAACACGAAGATATCGGCATGCTGGGCGTCTGGCAGATAGTTTAACACCGACTTGCACTCACCTGCACCCTTAGGGCGGACACCTGGGTCCGCCCCTACAAAAGACAGGGGCGGGAGTTATCCACCCCGCCCCTGTTCCATCCGTAAATTTTTCCAATAGTCTGCTATTCCCAGGACTCCTCTATCTTGGTGAGGATCGCCAGTTTGACCGGCTGGACCTTGCGATAAACCTCGTCAGGGTGGCGCTGCTGGCCGTCCACGAAGAGCAGGTCGCGTTCCACCGAGATGCCGAAGAGGCGTTCGTTCTCTTGGAGGTAAGGCAGGATCAGGTTCCAATCCGCCGCGGTGAGAGGCACGATCTCGCCGCCGTTCAACTGCTCGTCCACCACCTGCTGGTAGGGATCGCGGATATAGATGGCGCCCCCGGAAGCCAGGGAAAAGAGATTGGAGCCGGGATACGGAGTGCGTTGCGGCCTGAGGCGTCCCCGGGAATCGTACTCCAACCCGTTGACGATGACGAAGCCGCCGTCTTTAAAGACATTGCCGGCCATGAAGGATTCCGCCAGGAAGTCCAGGGCGGTGCCGTTGATTACCACCCGGGGGCGGCCCACGGCGTTGATCAGCGGACGGCCGGCGGCGTTGCCCAGGATGTAGACCTCGCCGCCCTTGGCGCCGTACATGAAGGTCTGGCCAACATCGCCGTGCACCACCAGCTTACCGCGCTTCATGATCTGTCCCAACTGGTCTTGGGCGTTGCCGTGGATCTGGATGGTCATGCCGTCGATACCGGAGGCCAGGTAGTCGCCGGTGCTGCCGTAGGCATCGATCTGCACCTCATCGGTATTTAGCCCGAAGCCGCAGCCCAGGAAGCGCTGCCCGGTGTACCCGTAAGTGAGGAATTGCTTCCAGCCCAGCTTAAAGGCCTGGCATAATAGGCGGGCGTCGCAGTCTTCCCCTTCCGGCGGGAAACCGGCGGCATCCAGAATCAAGACGGCGTCGGCCTGGCGGGGCGCCATCAATTGATCCTGGCTGTCCCGATCAATCCGGCGGTAGCGGCTGGGATGATTTTCACCCACCGTCGGGGTGTGTTTCAGGATCCGGGTCAAGGTCTCCATGATGAAATGCAGGAGGTTGCTGCGTTTTTTGTCACCCGGATCGTAGCGGCGGTCCATCAGCAAGGTTAAACCATTGATGGCTGCGGCCTTGAGCGCGTCGTTCTTAACGGCTAGGTCGCTGATGGTCTCCATATACTCCCGGAAGGTGGCGTAGGAGATGGTGGCGGTCCGCTCCCGGATGGCCCGGTAGAGCTGCTCCCCGGTCTGATCCTGAAGAGAGGCGCTCACCAGGCGCACCACCTCGGAGTCCTCCTGGATCTCGATCTCCAGCACGGCGCCGTTCCAGGGGCGCTGATGCCAGGGCACGGTCTTGGGCTTGCCGAACTTGTCGTGGCAGGAGAGCACCCGCCGGCCGTCCCTGGGCTCCAGGGAGAAGATGAAAGAGCCGCCGTCGGTGGCGCTGCCGCCCCGGGCATTCCAGTAGAGATCGGCCACCGGGCAGACCCGCGGGTCTTCCGCCGCCAGGGACGCCAGGGTGGCGTCGATGGCCTGCTTTTCGGAGCAGACCAGGCCGATTTGCACCTCGCCGTCATGCAGGGCGAAGACCTGGGGCCGCAGCATCGAGGTGTCGGTGATGCCGATGAGGTCAAAGCTCTGCCGCTCCGGATCGTTCCTGGCAATGATGAAAAACCAGGGACCGTCCGGCGAGCCGTGGATGTTGGCGGCCTGGAGCTGCCGGTAGACCCGCTGCCGTTCCGGCGGCAGCAAGTCGAAGTCGCGTTCCGTAGTCGGGGCCATGGACTCGATGACATACTCCAGGGGATAGCCGTAGAGCCGGTGCCACAGGTCAAAAGTGAGCACCGCCACTTCGGTGTCCGTCAGAAACTGGGGATAGAAATGGCGCTGGCTCAGATACTCGCTCACCGAGAAGTAATTGGCGAAGTCGCCGTTGTGCACCAGGGCGGTATTGAGAGCCGCGAAGGGGTGGGCGCCGCCGGGGTGCCACACCCGCCCCCGGGTAGGATAGCGCTGGTGGGCGATCCAGATATGGGCCTTGAAGTCCAGCAACTGGTAATAGTACGCGGCTTCCTCGGCATAACCCACGATCTTCAGGATCAGCATGTTCCGGCCCTGGGACATGACGAAGGCCTTCTTTTCGCCCAGGGAGGCGTAATAGGCCTCGTTCAGCTTATAGCAGTTCTGGGCCACAAATTCGTCTTCCACCTTGCGCCAGCCAATGCCATAGAGCTTGTGCTGCTGGATGAAGTGCTGCAAAACCTCGGGCTTGACCCGCACGAAATATTGCCAGACATCCGGCGGCTTGACCACCAGGCCTTTGATATCCTGCCAGTTTTTCACAGTAGGCTGTCGCCGGGAGTGGTCCACCTTAAACACCGGGGTGATGAACTGGGCTTCCACCTGCTTGCGGGCCTCGGTGTCCAGATAGGCGATCTGGATCAGGTAATCGTCGTCCAGGATCTGCTGGGAGACGCCCAGGGTTTCCGGGTCCAGGCCCACCGCGGCGATGCCGCCGCCCTTGCCGTTGCCCCGGTTGTGCATCTGGATGGAGGGGGAGACGATATGGCGGCCGGCCACCGGCACGCTGGCGGCAAACCCGGTAACCCCGCAGCCGCCCTCATCCGCGGCCTTCTGGATGCGGCCGTCAGGATAAGGATTGGCGAATTCTTGGCGGGTATTGAGCAGTTGCACGCCCCAATGGTTATTAGCACTGGCCTTGGACTTCATTTACATCCTCTTTAATTATCAATTGCCTATAAGGCGTGACGTGCACGCCGGATTCCGGCGGCCGCAGGCTATAGACGTTGGACGTTTTACGTAAATCTTTAAATCCCCCTAAATCCCCCTTTGTCAAAGGGGGACTTTTGTTCCCCCCCTTTGTAAAAGGGGGGGGCGGGGGGGATTTGCCTTTATATTTTAGCTGATCGCTGAAAGCTGACCGCTGACAGCTATCTCCTCAAATCGTCTTCCACCGGCCGTTCGAAGTAATCCAGATGCGCCAGCACGTCGGTGCGGCCCACCAGTTCCCGGATAGACCTCAGTCCCAGGCGCCGCAGGATCTCTTTTAAGATGTAACTCCAGGAGTAGTACATATTGCTGATCCGGTTGGTGCCCCATTCAATGGTCATCAGGTCCACCAACTCCGGGTCGGTGGTGGCGATGCCCCGGGCGCAGCCGCGGCCGGACTCGCAGTTATGGCAGCGCAGGCACTCCAGGGCCACCAGGTCGGCGGTGCCGATCTGTACGCAGTCGGCTCCCAGGGCGATGGCCTTGGCCACGTCATAGGCATTGCGGATGCCGCCGGAGGCCACCAGGGTCACCTGGTCCCGGATGCCTTCGGCCTTGAGAAACTGGTGTACCTTGGGGATGGCGTACTCCACCGGCATGGCGATATTCTTCTTGGCAATATCCGGGGCCGCCCCGGTGCCGCCGTAGCTGCCGTCCAACTGGACCACATGGGCGCCGGCGTAATAGCTGCCCACCGCCACCATGTCCACGTCGGTGGGGGTGGAAACCTTCACCGACACCAGGGCTCGGGCGTTGATCTCCTTGATCCAGTCGATGTGCTTCTTGTGGTCTTCCACCGAGTAGACGCTGTGGAACGGAAAGGGGGAGAACAGGGCGCTGCCGGGCACCGACTCCCGCATGCGCGCCACTGCCGGGGTCACTTTGTCGCCCAGCAGATGGCCGCCCAGGCCGGGTTTGGCCCCCTGGGCGTATTTGAACTCCACCATGCGCACCCTCTGTATGGTGTCCTCCCTGACCCCGAAGAGTCCGGTGGCCACCTGGGTGACGATGTTGTTGGAATACGGATAAAGGTCTTCCGGAAAGCCGCCTTCGCCGGTGGACACCATGGTGTTGAAGCGGGTGGCGGCCCGGATGCGGCTCAAAATGGTGTTGATACTGACCGATCCGAAAGACATGCCGCCGCCGTACCAGGGTACGCCCAGTTTTATCTGCGGCCGGCCGTCTCCCCGTTTGTTGATTTCCAGTTCCAGGGAGATATCCTCGTGGCTCAGTTTGAAATCCGGGCGATGCTTGGGAAAGAGAAAGCGCAATTTGTCGAAACCGCCGCCGGAGGCGCCCAGGCGGTATTCCAGGTCAGTGTAGGGGAGGTTGCCCCATTCCGCCTGCCACCAGGTGGAAAGCAGCAGGTCGGCTGGCCAGCGTTTGTCCCCCAAGGTGCTGTACACCGGGTGGATGCTGACCTTCAAGGCCTGCGCCGGGCACTTATTGACGCAGTAAAATTCTTTCTCCTGGCACGCCAGGCCCAGGCAGCGATAGCTCTTGGGCCGCCGCAAATAGCTGCCGGCCTTGGTGTGAACGCCGTAAGGGCAGACTTCCACGCACTTGCCGCACTTGATGCAGGCGGATTCGTTGCGCCACACCCGGTACTTGCTCAAGGGCGTGCGGAACCGGCTCGGGGTGGGAACCGGCTGCCAGGGCTGGCCTTCTGACCAGGCTTCCATGGTATCGAGTTTTTCTGCTAGTGACATATGGATAGATCTTCTTAAATTTTTATAATTTGATTTTATCCTTGGTGGGGCAAACCTCCGCGATTGCCCGTAGGGGCGCTCCCGCGTATGCGTCCTCAAGTGGGCGGACACATGGGTCCGCCCCTACTCCCCCACCCGCCGGCTCTCGCCCTCCGGCCGGGAGAAGAGCGGGGCGAAGATCTCTTTGTCCAGGTCTTCCTTGAACATGATTCGCCCGACTTCGCCGCGCAGGCGGCGGACTTCCCGCATGCCCATGGCGCCCATGACTTCCAGGAGCTGGTTGTTCCAGGCGCCTACCAGGTTGATCATGCGCTGCGCTCCCCGTTTAACGTTGAGTTTATCCAGCTCGATCGGGCAGGGATTGTCATCCTGGCAGTCCTTGCACAGGCGGCATTCCAAAGAGAGGAGCAGGGCGATGTCCGCCAGGACGGCGTCAGCGCCGCAGACAATAGCCTTGGCCACATGCTCCGCCAAGGCGATGCCGCCGCCGGCCAGCAGAGTGACGGCGTCCCGCAGCCGGTCTTGAACCAGCCTCAGATGACAGCGGCGGATCATATCCTTCAGGTACGTCTCGCTGGCGTCTCCCACCCCCCGGCCGTGATCCGAGCCCGCCAGGTGGAGGACCCCGGCGCCCGCCGCGGCCAGGGCCGAAACTCGCTCGGGAGCCTGGCTGTCCGCCGGCACCTTGATCCAGACCATCAGCCGCGGATGACGCTGCTTCAGGGCTTCCATCTCGGCCATCACCCCGGGGTGGTCCGGAATTTCCACCGCCGGCACCTGATCCAACAGCGGGTCATCCAGGTGCTTAAAACCAGCCGGCAGCATCGGCACCAGCCGGTCGGCCGCGGGCAGCAGGTCCTCACCGATGCTTTTCGGGGGCACGACCGCCAGGGTGCCCAGATTCTGGGCCGCGGCGGCCATGATCTGGCGCAGCCGGGGCGGGTCAGCGCTGATGGCCGGTTCCGCCAGAATTACCGGCAGGGGGATCTCCAGCAGCGGTGCCGGAGTAACCAGCATCTCGCCCTGGTCATCGAAGGCCAGGAACATGGGTTTGCGCCCAAGGTCGACAGTGGTGCTGATGTATTCCCGGCCATGGATGCCGTCCCGGGTGGGCCGGACGATCTCCGACATGTCAGTCCAACAGGAGTCGAAGCCCTCGCCGGCAAAGGCTCCGCCGTAGCCGGCGCCGGAGACCGGGATCTTGCCGGTTTCGGCCTGATTCCAGGTCACCGCAATGATTTCCGGCGTCCAGTAATCATCCCCTAACTTGCGGTATTGGGGGTTCATAGCCTTGAAGATCAGCTCCCGGGGGCACCCCTGGACGCAACGGTAACAATCCCGGCACATCGAGTCGATGGTGTCCGCGAACTGGGTCCGGTCGAAACCCCG
>JAMCQY010000327.1:2479-3219 GCA_023381945.1 Deltaproteobacteria bacterium | reverse complement strand
GGTTCACCAACAGGTGGCAGATTCGTCTTCTCGTAAACAGATCGAGGATGGGCATGGCAACTTATTCCTTCTGCACCGCTCATTTCCCAGGCGGATACGGGCCGGCTCCGATTTAAAGATAACTACCTTGGCGACAAGCGCAACTCGTCGCGGCTATTCCTTAAGCAAGTGGTTTATAACCCAATTTTGGGAAAAAGTTTGAAAAAGGAAATTTTTGAAAGATTTGCCGGTAAATTATTTATACATAGCGTCATAAATATTTGCGTATCGTTGTCACCCTGAGCGAAGCGAAGGGTCTAGATTCTTCGCCGTCTTCGTCGGCTCAGAATGACAAAAAGAACATGCGTAAAAGCATAGGACGCTCCGTATAGTCAGCAAAAGTCAAAAGTCTGCCTTTTGCTATCAAGGCCGAAGGGAGAAGTTTTCCTAATAACAGGACCAATTTTCCCAAATGAACTTTAAAAGTTTGGACGGCTATTTCCAGCAAGTGACCGTTCGGTATTGCTGGTCACCCCCGTCGGGCGGCCAAAATATTTCACCCTAATGTCCGCCAATCGGCTGATCTCTCTCAATAGTAAAAATTAATTGGGTACATAATAAAATACTTGACAAAATAAGAATAAATCCAATATTTAATCAGTAAAACTAATTTTTTAAATCAAAAGTGAGGATGCCATGGCTACCGAGGTATTAAGGCTAACGTCGCAAATTGTGATTTCCCACGCTTCTATGACTGAACT
>JAMCQY010000327.1:0-2469 GCA_023381945.1 Deltaproteobacteria bacterium | reverse complement strand
CCAAGAGTTGGTCGAGGAAATTAAAGAGGTTTACAATGTCCTGGCTGCCATGGAATCCGGTGCGGCAATTCCGGAGGCCGAGGCCCCGGAAAAAGGCGAAGAAGCTGCAGTAACAAAGAAACCGCCAGTGCCTTTAAAGGATATTGTCAAAGAGAAATACGTGGTCTGCCTGGAATGCGGTAAAAAGATGCGCACCCTAAAGGCCCACATCCGCAAAGCTCACAAGTTATTGCCCAAAGAATACTTCAAGAGATTCGGCCTGGATCCCAAAAAATACCCTCTAGTGTGTAAGGAATATTCCGACCAGCGCAGCAAGATGGCCAAGGAGAGAGGGTTCGGAGCCCGCGGTTCTCACCATAAGGCGGCTAAGTAATTATCGGGTCTGTGGGCGCAAAAGGATGTGCGCCCTGGCTGAAAACTGACTGCCTCTTCGCTTCGCCCCAGCTCGTCTCGCCCCGCTCATCAATACCAGCAACAACCCGGCTAATGCGCTAGATAATCAGAACGCAACCATCTGAAAGGGTTAGTATTGCCTGCTTCAGGGTGGGCTGACGTCCCGGCAGGATCAAGCTCATGTTAGCCATGAGAAAGGAGCGATTACCTCTTTCCCGGAAAATTCGAAACTTCGGTCTCGAAACTGATATGTCCGGCATGGCCAGGCGGTGGCTGTTGAGGTTCCGCAGCGAACAAAAGGGTTGTGCCTTTTCTGACCCTGGCTTCTAATCCCTGACCCCTGCGGGTTACTGCTTTTCCTTCTCCTTTTCGAATTTTCCTTTGAGCGCATTTCTATAATCAGGTAATCAGCTCTCTTCCTTTTTTGCCTGCCGCCTCTCACTCAGGGTCTGCAAGAGGACGAAAAAGACGGGCACGAAGGGGATGGCCAGCAGGGTCGAGGAGAGCATGCCGCCGAAGACCACGGTGCCAATGGCCCGCTGGCTGGCGGCCCCGGCCCCACCAGCCGTCAGCAGCGGCACCACCCCCAGGATAAAAGCGAAGGAGGTCATGACAATGGGGCGGAACCGCCGCCGGGTGGCCTCGATGGCGGCCTCGGTGATGGATAGGCCGTCGGCGTGCAACTCTCTAGCATACTCCACGATGAGGATGGCGTTTTTGCTGGCCAGGGCGATCATCAGCACCAGGCCCACCTGGGTATAAAGGTTATTGTCGAAGCCCCGGAAAGTCAGGGCCAGGAGCACCCCTACCAGGGCCATGGGCACCACCAGGATGATGGCCGCGGGCGAGGTCCAGCTTTCATAAAGGGCTGCCAGCACCATGAAGACCAGGGTGATGGAGAGGGCGTAGATGAAATAGGCCTGGGCCCCCACTCTTTTTTCTTGATAGGCGGTGGCGGTCCAATCGTAGGCCATGCCCCGTGGCAGGGTGTTGTCTGCCACCTGTTCCATCAAGTTGAGGGCCTGGCCGGAGCTGAAACCCGGCGCCGCCATACCGATAATGGGGGCGGCAGGATAAAGATTGTAGCGGGTGATCAATTCGGAACTCAGCATCCGGTCAATTTTGAGGAGGGCCCCCATGGGCACCATTTCCCCCTGATTATTCCTGACATAAAGATTATCGATGTCCTTCCGCTGGAGACGATAAGGAGCATCAGCCTGAATGTAGACCTGGAACACCTGGTTGAACTTGTTGAAGAGATTGACGAAAGAGGAGCCCAGATAAGCCTGCAAGGTATCGAAGACGTTGCTCAACGGAATCTGCAGCGACTCCACCTTGGTCCGGTCGATATCCAGGTAAAGCTGAGGGCTACGGGCGCTGAAGGTGGTCTGCAGGCTGCTCAGTCCAGACTGGGCATTGCCAGCACTGATAACCTCCTGGGTCACCTTTTGCAGCTGATCCAGTCCTAGATTTTGACGGTCTTCAATCATGATCTGGAAGCCGCCCGACTGCCCGAGCCCCCGGATAGGGGGCGGCACCGCCACAAAGACCAGCGCTTCATCGATGCCGGCCAATTTCGGCCGGAGGTCGGCCAGGATTTTGTCCTGGCTCAGCTCGGAGCCGCGTTCATCCCAAGGTTTATAGACGATAAAGGTGGTATTGATGTTGGAGACGTTGGCGAAATCCAGAATGGAGAGCCCGCCAATGGTCACCCAGGCCAGCAGGCCCTTCTCATTCTTGAGAATGGTGTTGATTTTGTCGGATACCGCCATCGCCCGGGGTTGCGCGGCGCCTTGGGGCAGTACGGTGACAATTATGGCGTAACCTTGATCTTCGGTGGGCAAAAAGCCGGTGGGGTGGCGGATGAACCCAATGACGCTGAGGATCATAATGGCAATAAATACCAACAACATATTTTTCGGGCGCCGCACCATCCTGGACACCAGGCCGACATAGCCCCTTTCCATTTTGCCGTAAACCCAGTTGAAGCCGCGATAAAACCAGTTGGCTTTCTTCTCTTTATAGGGACGCAGCCACAGGGCGCACTGCGCCGGCTTCAGGGTTAGGGCGTTAATG
>JAMCQY010000315.1 GCA_023381945.1 Deltaproteobacteria bacterium | reverse complement strand
CTTTTCGCCGTTGACCAGAGGCGGCAAATACTTCTCTTTGAGCATTTCGCTGGCGTTCCGGTGGATATTGTGGGCGCAGAGGTTGGAGTGCGCTCCGTAGGTCATGGCCAGGGCCGGGCAGATGCGGCTCATCTCTTCGATGGCCAGGGTCTGCATCAGCACGTCGCCGCCCAGGCCGCCGTATTTTTCGTCTATGGTGATGCCTAGAATGCCGATTTCGGCGCATTTTTTGAAAAAATCGGGGGGAAACCAGTCTTCCTCATCGATCTTTTCCTGCAGCGGCCCCAGTTCATTGACTGCCCATTTGTACACGGTTTCCTTGATCATGCGCTGTTCATCGGTGAGCTGAAAATCCATTAAATCCTCCTGAAAAATAAGCCCCTTCAATCTTATTTAGCAATAGCACAATGCTTCGACCTGACAATGGCTTACGAGCAAACACCCTCCTCCCCCTTGAGGGGGAAGGGCTGGGGAGGGGGTGGCGTCTCCTTTTTTTGGTGACAGGCGATTGCCACCCTCCCCCTAACCCCCTCCCCTCAAGGGAGGGGGGATTTAAGCGCTTGCCGGCAAGGCGCCTGTCCAGACATTTTTTCACTGATCGTAGGGACGCATCTGTGTGTGCGCCCAAGGGCGGACACATAGGTCTGCTCCTACTCAAATCCTAACCACCGCACCTCCCGCTCTTTGCGAGGCGGCACCGGCGGTTCTTTGGCGGAGTAACCGATGGGGGTAATGGCCAGGAGACTCTGGTCAGGTTTGCCGAGGTACTCCAGGACTTCCTTTTCCACCAGGCTCCCGGCGGTCATCCAACAGGTCCCCAGACCCTCAGAGTGGGCCGCCAGCAGCATATTCTGCATCAAAGCGGCGCCGCTTTGAAAATTGCCGGCGCCGGGAGCATCCCATTTCCAGATGGTCACGGCGATGACCACCGGGGCTCTCCCCAAATCCTTGAAAAACGCAGCCACCCGCTGCTGGCTGGTTTCGGTGACGCCAGCCTGTTGCATGATCGGGACCAGCTTCTTCAGGGACAGGTTGATCAGGTCTACTAATCCCTCGCGGGCCTTGCCGGCCAACACGGTGATATCCCAACACTGGGTGTTCATGCCGGAAGGGGCCCAGAGGCCGGCTTCCACCACCCGTTCCAGGGCCTCCCGGGGCGGCATGTCCGGCTTGTAAAGACGGTGGCTGCGACGGTGATGAATGGCTTCGTAAAGATCCATATTTCTCCTCTCTTGCTTGATTACACGCCTGCTTTAAAAACCTGTAGGCGGCAGATAGGGCAGCGTCGTGGACAACAGCCGGCACAGGAAGAGCACCCAGCATAGGCAAAAACCCCGGGAAGGCTCGAAACGGTGAATTTCTAAAACCGGTCATAGGCTAGACCGCAACTAATACTGCAAAGGATGTACCAGGAGGTTTGTAAGCCTAAGATTTTGAAATTCAAGTAAAAAGAATGACGCGGGAACGGTGAGAGGAAATGCAGCCTCTAGCAAATGCTGCACTTTTTTCCGCGGGAGCCTATCAGCCAGCAAGGAGAGCAATAAAAGCAAATATTACCGTAAGTTAGATGAGCCAGAGGATTAGCTTCACTTCTGTAGCATATCCGACAGTACTCAGTGAAGCGGGACAGGGTGATTCGGGTTCTCTCCGCAGGAGGACACAATTTAGAGATCACTTTCACGATTGCCATAGAGCGTTGCGGTCAGGAAAGCTCATTAGCTGTGATGACGAGATGGTTGGCAAGCACTTGATTTAAAACCCGGCTCAGTTCGGCAATCCTGTAAGGTTTGGTAATGACGCCGCTGAAGCCGGTTTGGGCAAATTCGGCCATGGTCGGGTCGTCGGAGTAACCGCTGGAAACGATGGCCTTGATTTGGGGATCGATTCTCAAAAATTGTTCCAAAGCGGTTTTTCCTCCCATGCCCCCGGGAACGGTTAAATCCAGAATCACTGCGGAAAAATTCTCTCCGGCTTCCCGGGCCGCAATGAACAGCTCCAAGGCTTCGGCCCCATCTTTGGCTAAAGTCGCCCGGTAGCCGAGATGGCCTAACATTTTATCCAACAGGTCCCTCACTATTTCCTCGTCATCCATTACCAATATCTTCAACTGTTTGGATGATGCCTGACGATTTTCCTCCCGGCGCCGGGTGGCCTCTCGGGTGACCGCCGGGAGAAAGACCTGAAAGGTCGTGCCCCTGCCCAGGCTTGACTCCACCATAATATGTCCGCCATGGTTCCTCACAATGGAATATACCGTGGTCAGACCCAGGCCGTTCCCGCCTGGCTTGGTGGTGAAATAGGGGTCGAAGACTCTCGGAAGATAATTGGGGGAGATGCCGATCCCCTGATCCTGCACGACGATCTTGACATATCGGCCGGCGCTGAGGGGAAGTTCATTTTGCTGCGCAACTTCCAGGTTTTCTCCCTGCACTGTAATCGTCCCGCCGGCGGGCATGGCCTGAATAGCATTGATCACCAGGTTTTGGAAGACCTGGCTGATTTGTCCGGGGTCCACTTCCGCGGCCCAGAGACTATCCGGGAAGTTAAATTTGCATTTCACCTGGGAGCCAATGGCGGCGAGACAGGCGGTTTCGGTGATGAGGCTCTCCAAAGAAATCAGCTCCTTAATCGGGGCGCCGCCCTTGGCAAAGGTCAGCAGTTGACGGGCCAGACCCTGGGCTTGGAGACAGGCCTTTTCCGCCGCGGTCAATCTATCCCGGCTGGGGCTGTCCTCTTCCTGATCCAGCATCGCCAGACTGATATTGCCCAGGACGCCGGTGAGGAGGTTATTAAAGTCGTGGGCGATGCCTCCGGCCAGCGTGCCAAGGGCTTCGATTTTCTGGGCCTGAATGAGCTGAGCCGTAAGGCTGGCCTTTTCTTCCTCGGCCCGCTGGCGCTCCGAGATATCCCGAAAGATGCCGGTAACCAGGTGTCTGCCGCCCACTTTCACTCTGCTGGTGCTGATCTCCACGGGGATGCCGCGGCCGGCGCTGTCGATCACCTGGATATCACCTTCGATGAATCCACCTTTCATGCCCGGCCGGCGAAACAGATTCCGGTAGCGTTCGGCGTCTTCCGCAGAAAAGAGTTGGCTATAATGCAATCCGATGAGTTTTTCCGGTGGCCTGGCCAACAACTCTGCCGCCTTGCGGTTGGCATCCACAATAATGCCGCTTTTTAGATCGGCAGTAAAGATGGCATCATTGGCGGTTTCCATCAGCCGGCGATATTTTTCTTCC
>JAMCQY010000005.1 GCA_023381945.1 Deltaproteobacteria bacterium | reverse complement strand
TCTGGTCGTCTTTGGCCAGCATGCGCCGCCAGAAATCCAGGGCCAGGGCCGGATCGTAGCCCGCTTTGGCCATGAGGATAAGCCCGATCTTATCGGCCTCCAGCTCCTGTTTGCGGCTGTAAGGGAGTAATAAGCCAAATTGGGTCCCCAAGCCGTACGCCTGCGAAATGGCCTCTCCGGCCCCTCCTCCCACCCCGCCCAACCCCAGCCCGAGCCCCAATCCGCCAAGCTGGGCCAACAGGCCCTGGCTCTGGCGTTCGCCGGCGTGGCGCGCCAGGGCGTGGGCGGCCTCGTGGGCGATCACCGTGGCCAGCCCCGCTTCATCCCGGGTATATTTCAGCAGGCCGGTAAAGATGCCCACCTTGCCCCCGGGGAGGCAAAAGGCGTTGGCTTCCTTATCGTTGACCAGGACGACGAATTCCCAGTGATAATCCGGGCGGCTGGCCGCGGCGGCGATGCGGCTCCCGACTCGAAAGGCCAGGTCGTTGATGGCCGGATCTCCGCAAACCCGATACTGGCGCCTCAGGGCTTGAAAAGTCTGTAAACCTGACGAGACCTCGCCGCTTTCGGAACCCATGAGCAGTTGATGTCTGCCGGTGTATGGCACGGTGCCGCAGGCGGCCACCATTAAGGTGAGGCTGAGTCCGAGAGGTAAGAATAACCTGATTGACCCGAAAAGCATACTGAGGTTTGAGACAGGAACTGCTGCCCCGTTTAAATTTGACTGCTCATTCCCATGCCATTTATTTTATAATAATCAGAATTTTTTCCAATCTAGAAGAAAGGCAGGCCTTGAGACCAATTCTGCCGCTTATCAGCATTGCGGATAACGAGCCGGAATTATGAAGATAATTTATATTGCGGTAATTGGCGGCAGTTCGGTGAGCAGCGGGATCGCGGCCCTGGCCCGGGAGGTGGGCCGGGAGGTGGCGAGAAAGGGGGCCGTGCTGCTCTGCGGCGGTTTGGGCGGGGTGATGGCCGCCGCGGCCCGGGGCGCGAAGGAGGCTGGCGGCGTCAGCCTGGGTATCCTGCCGGATGCCGACCGCCGCCGGGCCAATCCCTACCTGACCTACACCGTCGCCACCAATCTGGGCCACGCCCGCAATATTCTCGTTGCCCATTCTGCTGACGCGGTCATTGCGGTGGACGGCGACTACGGTACTATCTCGGAGGCCGCCATCGCCCTCAAACTGGGCAAACCTGTGGTGGCCTTGGAGGCCGCTTGGGACCTGCGCGGCTTGCAACGCGCCGACACCGCCCGGCAGGCCGTAGACTTGGTGTGGGCAGCATTAGAGAAGAAGTGAATTTTCGTCCGGCAGGTCGTAATGGAAACAGGCGAGACGCCTGTCCTACCAAATTCCTCTAAAAAAAAGGCGACCCAGCGAGTCGCCCCTACATATGCACGTTGGAAGTGCAGGTATAAAATTCCTGGGCTTCCCCCAAAAATCCTTTCCCTCTTCGGTTACCTTCTCAAAAACCGCGCCAGTTGGCGGCCGTAGAATTCTCTAGCGTCTTCGTCAGCGGGCCGGCTGAAGGTGGTGGCGCCTTTGCCCTCCGGAGATTTCTTTACCACGATGCCCTTTTCTCCGAAGAGTTTCAGAGCGTTTTGGAAGGCGGATTCAGACAAAGCTTCGGCCCGCTCCACTTCTCCCAGCTTGTAGAGTTTCTGGCCGATGGATTGAATGCGCTTGAGGAATTCCCGTTCGCTCCGGGGTTTCTTTTGCAGGTATTTGATGGAGCGGAAGACGATCCAATACGATTCAAAGTAGTTGTAGAGGATATTGGCGAAGTAGGCCAGTTCCTTAAGACCGGAGGCCGATAGGGTATAAGTGGCCGTCTGGGGGTCCAGGTTGATGATTACCCCCCGGGAGGCAAAGTATGCCAGGATTTCATCCACCTGGGCCTGGGGTTCGGTGGCGCCGAAGATGAATTCGTTCTTGAAAAAGTCTTTGAGAAAGGCAAAATCCGCCAGCACCTGCTCCCGGCCGAATTCAAACCCCTGCCTGGCCAGGATAGCCAGGGCGACCAGGGAAGCGGGCAGGAAGAAGTGGATGATATTGTTTTTGTAGTATTCCAGCAGGGGGCGCTTGGATTCGTCGATGCTGTAGCCGCCCAGCCCGAGTTCGTCGGTGAGGCCTTCTTCCTTCTCGATGGGCGTGATGAGTTTACGGTTTTCACATTGGGCCAAAGTCTCTTCTACCGCCGGGGTGAGGCTCTCCAGAGAGTCTGCCCGGGGCGCCTTCCTGGTCTGAAGATAATCGTAGAGTACCTGGATGATTTGCAGCAGCTCCCGGCGGTAAACTCCTTTGCGGGGGTAGGTGAGCAGGGCGGCGCATACCAGGGAAAAGGGGGTGACCACCGAGATGTCGTTAATGGCCTGAATAATGCGGGAGGCCAGGGTCTGGGCGTGGTTACGCAGCTGATTGCCCCTCGAAGTTGCTTCCGGCGTGTGGCCCAGGAATTCATTCAGGGAGATAGGCTCGCTGAACTGGATATAGGCCCGGCCGTAGCGCCTATGCAGAAATTTCCTGGCTTTGACCAACTGGCCCACCGATTCGTCTTCTTTGGCCCGGCCCTCCATTTCCTTGAGGTAGGCCTTTTCTTCCGGAACCTGATCATAGCCGATGAAAGTGGGGACAAACATTAGGTCCGGGGCGGCTTTTTCCTCATAGGCCCGCAGGATCATGTTCATGAGGCCCAGCTTGGGGAGCACCAGTTTGCCGGTGCGGCTGCGGCCCCCTTCGATGAAAAACTCCAGATTGTAGCCGCTGCTGATCAGGGTCTTGATGTAGGTGTAGAGCACCTCGGCATAGAGCTTGCCGCCGAGAAAGCGGCGGCGGATGAAAAAAGCGCCGGAGCCCCGGAAGATAGGACCCAAAGGCCAGAAGGACAGGTTCTTACCCGCGGCGATGCGCGGCGGGTGCATGTGGTGCAAGTAAATCAGGTTGTTCAGGAGCAGGTAATCCAGGTGGCTCTTATGGCAGGGGACAAAAATCAGGCTGCCGTTTTGCCCGGCGTCTTTCACCCGCTCAAAGCCTTCGAGGTCGAAATGGACCCCCTCGAAAAGATGCTGCGACAGCCAGTCGACCGAGCGCAGCATCAGGTTGACGTAAAGCTGGTTCCAATCGGCCGAAATCTCCCAGAAGCAGTCTTGGGCGTCCTTCTTAATCTTATAGAGCTTTTTCTTTTCGGTCTCGGCCAAATGCTCCATAGAGCGGGTGAGGTTTGGGTCGGTGAGGGTG
>JAMCQY010000138.1 GCA_023381945.1 Deltaproteobacteria bacterium | reverse complement strand
CCTGCTGAGGTTGGCGAGCTTGAGACGCCAGCGCCACCGGAAGATTTTTTAAGCTCTGTTATAATCTTTCTTGCAGGCCAGACCGATAATTTATGGAAGGGGCAAATTTGACTCCAGAAAGAAAAAAGCGCTTGACACTTTTAAAATAGATGATAAACAATAATCGTTTCAGAACTATCACCTTATTGGCCTCAGCAATCTTCTTCAATTGAAACGTACGTAAGTCGCGTCAAGGGGGACGAGGTCATTGCTATAGGTGTTATCTGACACGGGAGGAGGCGATATTTGGATGCCCGGCGTCAGGGTCAAACCCAACGAACCTTTCGAGGTCGCCTTAAAGCGCTTTAAAAAGCAATGCGAAAAGGCCGGGATTCTCTCTGAGATTCGTAAGCGGGAACATTACGAAAAACCCAGCATTAAGCGGAAGAAAAAAATTTTGGCGGCCAAAAAGCGGGCCTTGAAGAAGCTGCGCAAGATCGAGGGGGCCTAAATGTCCCTTTATCAGCAGCTTGATCAGGCCTTCAAAGAGGCCCTCAAAAGCAAACAGCCGGTGGCGGCGTCCACGTTGCGAATGCTGAAAAGCGCCATTCGCTATCGGGAGGTGGAGTTGAAGCGCAGCCTGTCCGAAGACGAATTGCTCGCCGTGGTCGCCACCCAGGCCAAACAGCGTCGGGAAGCGAGTGCCGAATACAGCAAGGCAGGGCGCCCCGACTTAGCCAAAAAAGAGGAGGAGGAACTTGGCGTCCTCCTCTCTTTTTTGCCCAAACAACTGAGCGTTAAAGAATTAGAAACGGAAGTATCCGGGATCATTGCAGAACTGGGGGCAGCCGGCCCTAAAGATTTGGGCCGGGTGATGAAGACCGCCATGGCCCGCCTGGCCGGTCGGGCTGATGGCAAGATGGTCCAGGAGATGGCGCGGCGGCGCTTGAGTTCGTAATCTTTCCAATCTTCATTTAAACTTGGAGTGCTATGGCGGAGCAATCCTTGAGCGCCCTGGAGTTTCCGGGGCTCATCCGGGTCGTGCAGCAGTATGCCGTCGCGCCTCTGGGCCGGGATTTTCTCGGCGCCCTCGCACCCTCAAGCGACCTTAGTCAGATTCAGGCAAAATTTCAGCAAATCAGGGAATGGCAGGAACTGGAGAACCGGGAAGGGGCTTCCCCCTTGGATGACTTCTCCAATCTAGCGCCGTGGCTCCAAAAGGTGACCGTGCGGGGCAGCCTCCTGCCGCCCGAGGCCTTCAACGAGATCTTGCAGGTGCTGCGCCAGGCCGGGCTGCTGAAGACTTATCTCAAGTCCAACGAGACGCTCACCCCCAGCCTGGTCGCCCTTTCCGGCGGTCTCAAGGACCTCTCCCGCCTCAAGGAAGCGATCCAGCAGTGCATCAGCCCCCATCATTTTATCCTGGACCAGGCCAGCCCCGGGCTGGCCGGGGTGCGCCGGGAACTCACCGAGACCCGGGAGCGGGTCAACCGGGAAATCAAGCAAAATTTTTTTAAACCGGAATTCCAGGGCGCCTTGCAAAATCCCATCATCTCCCAGCGCCACGGCCGCTACGTCATCCCCCTCAAAGCCGACCACCGGGGGGCCATTCCCGGCATCATCCACGACCAGTCCCAGACCAAAGCGACCTTATACCTGGAGCCGCTGGCCATCGTGGAGCACAACAACGCCTTAAACCTCTTGCACAACCGGGAAAAACGGGAAGAGGAACTGGTGTTGCGGCGGCTTACTGATCTGGTGCGGGATGCGCTGGAGGATATCCGCCAGACCTTGGCCACCTTGGCGGAGGCGGACGCCATCCAGGCCAAGGTGCTGTTCGCCCGGGATTTTAGGGCGCGGGAGCCCATTTGGCGGAGCCGCGGCGGTTTGGATTTTAGAGAGGCGCGGCACCCCTTATTGATTCAGCGCCAGCGGGAGGAACCCGGGACGCCCGAGGTCGTGCCCATCGACCTGACGCTCACCCCGGAAAAGCGCTGGATTATCATCTCCGGGGCCAATGCCGGCGGCAAGACCGTGGCCCTGAAGACCATGGGGCTGCTCACCCTCATGGTGCAGAGCGGCATCCCCATACCGGTGGCCGAAGGCAGCGAGTTCTGCCCCTTTGACCATGTTTTTGCCGATATCGGCGACCCCCAGGATTTGCAGCAAAGTTTGAGTACTTTTTCGGCCCACTTGAAAAAAGCCCTGGGAATGCTTAATACCATGCCGGGAAGGGATCTCATCCTGCTGGATGAGCTGGGTACCGCCACCGATCCCACCGAGGGGGGAGCGCTGGCATTAGCACTGCTGCAAGTCTTCTATCAGAGGGGGGCGTATGGGGCGGCAACGACTCATATTCCCTTGCTCAAGGGGTTTGCCCAACGCACCGAGGGCTTTGAGAATGTGGCGGTGGTCTTTAACGAACAGACCCGCCGGCCCACTTATCGCCTGGCTTACGGGGTGGTGGGAGCCTCCAATGCCCTGAAGATCGCCCGGGAGCTGGGGCTCTCCCCTGAGATCCTGGCCCAGGCCGAGCGCTATCTCGACCAGGACGAACTGCGCGCTTACCGGTTGCTGGGCGAGGTCGAGGCGGCTCAGCAGGAATTAGCCCGGCAGGAGTCCGAGCTGGCGGCGCGGACCAGGGAGTTAGAAGCCGAAAACCGGAAGTTGGCGGAAGAGCACCGGAAATTGGCAGACGAGCGGCAGCGGCTGGAAACTGAAGTCAAAAAAGAAGCCATGGTGGCCATAAAAAAAGCGGACGAGCAGTTCAAGCACATCGTCAAGCTGCTGCAAAGCGGCGGCGAATCCTGGGGCCGGCTGCGCCAGGAGTTCTCCCAGCGCCAAGCCGATTTGCTGAAAAAGTTAACGCCCGCCCCAGCCATTACGCCCCCACCCGCTGCGGAATACGAGCCCGGCCAAAAGGTTTTTTTGCCGGCCCTGGGACTGACCGGCGAGATTCTGGCGAAGGATGACCGGGATCACCTGCAAGTGCAGGTGCGTCATATGAAGATCCGGATTTCTCCCGAAGAAGTGAGGCCCGCGGAGGCCGCGGGCCCGCCCAAAAAAGGCGCGACGACATCTTTAGTTTGCCTGCCGCCCCGGGAATTGGTTCAAAATCTGAACATCATTGGTCTCAGAGTGGACGAGGCCCTGCCCCTGGTGGACCGGCTCATCGACCAGGCGCTGTTAAACGGCGCCGGACACGTGGACATCATCCACGGCGTCGGCACCGGGCGCCTGAAGAAGGCGGTCTGGGAACACCTGAAGCGCCACGGTTCGGTGAAGGAGTTGCATGCTGACGCTAATCCTGGGGTGACGGTGGTGGATTTAAAGGATTAGGGTGAAAAGGCAAAGTCTGGCGAGAAAGAATGTTGCGGGGCATGGCGGGCACGGAGGCCCGCCCCACCCAAACGCTAACAGGCCAAGCAGAGCTTGGCAAGACAATGGCGTTCCCAAGCTGGAGCTTGGGAACGAGAGAAAAAATTCCCTCCCCCTTGAGGGGGGAGGGTTAGGGTGGGGGTGGCGAAGGTTTGATTTCCCCCTCACCCCGGCCCCTTCCCCCCGTCGGGGGAGAGGGTGAAAAGCAGGGCGGACACACGGGTCCGCCCCTACGGCGCAGGCAGATGCCTGTGCCACCGAAAAAAATGTAGGGTGCGCACCGCACCAAAAGCGCGGGCTGGAAGCCTGCGCTACCAGAAAAAAACGACAGGGTAGGTTGACTGATAACGATAACTAACAACTGACCACTAACCACTGGCAACTGACTACTGGCTACTGGCAACTGAACATGGCGTTTATCCCGGAAGACAAACTCCTGGAGATCAAGGATGCGGCCCGCATCGAAGAGGTCGTGGGCCAATATGTCCAATTGGTGCAAAAGGGCAAAAATCTTTTGGGACTGTGCCCCTTCCACGCCGACACCAGCCCTTCTTTCACGGTCTCCCCGGAGAAGGGCATTTTTTATTGTTTCGGCTGCGGCGCCGGGGGCAATGTCATTTCTTTCCTCATGCAGCACCAGCGCCTGAGCTTCCCGGAGGCCGCGCAAGAACTGGCCCGGCGCTACAACATCACCCTGCCGCTGAAGGACCTGGGGCCGGAGGGTGAGCGTTCAGCCGGAAAACGCACCCGGGCTTACGAGATCAATCAGGTGGCGGCGAGTTTTTATGAAGCCACCCTGAACAGCGCCGCAGGCAAGCCCGGCCAGGAATACCTGGCCAGGCGCGGCCTGACGCCGGAGGTGATCAGGGCTTTTCACCTGGGCTACGCCGTGGACGAATGGGACTCCTTGCGCCGCCACTTGCAGGCCCGCGGCCTCTCCCTCGAGGCGGCTCACGATGCCGGCCTGCTGATGCCCCGGGAGCGCGGCGGCTTCTACGACCGCTTCCGCCACCGCATCATCTTCCCGATCTTCGACCGCCAAAGCCGGGTGATCGCCTTCGGCGGCCGCATCATCGGGCCGGGCGAACCCAAATACCTCAATTCCCCAGAAACTCAACTCTATCACAAGGGCCGCACCTTATACGGCCTGCCGCAGGCCGCCGACGCCCTGCGCTTGAGCCACACGGCCCTGGTGGTGGAAGGCTACCTCGACCTCATCTCGCTGCAAAACCAAGGCATCGCCAACGTCCTGGCGACGTTGGGCACCGCGCTCACCCGGGAGCAGGTGCGCCTGTTGAAAAGCCTGGCGGACAGAGTGGTCCTGGTTTATGACGGCGACGCCGCGGGTGTCAAGGCCATGCAGCGGGCCTTCCCGCTCTTCGCGATGGAGGGCCTGCCGGTGCGCGCCCTGGCGCTGCCCGCCGGCCAGGACCCGGACGACTACGCCCGCAGCCAGGGTGTGGAGATTTTCCAAAACGCCTGGGACGCGGCCCAGCCCTGGTTCACGTTTGTGCTGGAAGGGCTGATTCAGACCCACGGTCTGGAGGTGGAAGGCCGGGTGCGCGTACTTTCGGAGCTGCGGCCTTATTTCCAGGCCATTACCGATCCGCTGGAGCAGGATTTGTGGCGGAAGACCGCAGCGCAGCGCCTGGGAGTGGATGAAGGGGTCCTGCGCCAGAGCCTGGCCTCTTTCGCCCCCATCTCCGCCAGCCGGCTCAGGCCGGCCGCAGGCGTCACCGTCAGCCTGGAAAAGGCCCTGCTGCGCTGGGTCCTGAGCCATCCCCGGACCATAGTTTTGGAAGAATTGGAGCAATGGGCCGTGGAGTTCGACAATGGGGATTTGAAGGAACTCCTGGCTCTGATTATTGAGAATTGTCAGACGCATGGCCAACTGGACCATGGCTTGCTGGTGCAGCAGGCGGAGAGGGAGAGTCTCCGCCAGCAAATCTGTGCCTTAACCCTAACAGAGGAGGAACTAAGCGGCTCAACAACAGATCTCCTGGCCGAAGAATGGCGCCGGGACCTGGAGATACGCCGTCTCAAGAAGGTCTCGGCCAGGTTAAAAGAAAGACTGCAACAAGCCGCCGCGAAGGAAAGCGACGAAGACCTTACGGCCTTGTTGGCCCAGCGGCAGGAGATCGACCGCCAACTGGAAGCCTTAAAATTCAGCGCCACCGTAAAAGGAGAGAATGGATGAACAAGGGAATCGGCATGGATGGGTTTCAGGAAATCATGCCCATAGGCGATGATGACGCGTTAATCACCGTGGATGACCTGAATGACTCACTATCCCCCGAATGTCTCTTGAACGAACAGATGAAGGATATCCTGATCTTTGACGAACTGGACTTGCCGCCTGCCGAAGTCGCCAGCCTGGCCATGGCTTCGCCGATGGAGATCGGTGAAGTGGAGGGGGACCTGAGCCTGGAGCCCGAAGGGGGGGCCAAGCTGGATGATCCGGTACGCCTTTATCTGAAGGAGATGGGCACCGTCTCCCTGCTCACCCGCGAGGGGGAAGTGGAGATCGCCAAGCGCATCGAAGAGGGGGAGAAAGAGGTGCTTCACTCCCTGTTGGAGGTGCCCCTCACCTTAAAAGAGATCATGAAACTTACCACCCGGCTGGAGCAGGATAAACTCTCGCCCCAGGCCGGCCAGGACGGCTTTGAAGATGACGACCCCATGGACCTGCCCACGCCGAAATCCCGGGTCATTGCTCTGATTCAGAAACTGCGTTCCCATGATGAAAAAATCCGCCAGTGGCAGAAGGAAGCCGCTTCCCTGCCCCGTAAGGATGAGGCTCGGCAGCAGTTTGAGCAAAAAATCGGCAAAGAACGCCGCAAGATGGTGGACAGTTTGAAGGGCCTGCGGTTAGAAAGGCATCATCTCGAAGGGATACTCAACTGCCTGCGGCTTTACGGCCGCATGGTGCGGGAATGTCAGCAGCGCATGGAGAAATGTTTGAGCGCGGCCGGCCTGAACGTCACCAAGTTTCGCAACCTGAAGCGCAGCCGCCGGGAGAACGGCGGGGTTATTCCCGATCCTCCGAAGGTAACGCCGGAGCGCCTGGCCGAGTTGGAAGAGATTTGGAGCCAGGCCCGCAAGCGCCTGCGCAAAGTGGAATCTGAAGCCGGCATGGCCGCCGGGCGCTTATTGTCCATCATGGTGAAGGCGGAAAAAGGCGAGTATCAGGCCCAAAAGGCCAAGCGGGAACTGGTCGAGGCCAACCTGCGGCTGGTAGTCTCCATTGCCAAAAAATATACCAACCGGGGGCTGCAATTCCTGGATCTGATCCAGGAAGGCAATATCGGCCTGATGAAAGCCGTGGAAAAATTCGAATACGAGCGGGGCTACAAGTTCAGCACCTACGCCACCTGGTGGATCAGGCAGGCCATCACCCGGGCCATTGCTGATCAGGCCCGCACCATCCGCATCCCGGTTCACATGATCGAGACCATCAACAAGCTGATCCGCACCTCCCGCTACCTCGTCCAGGAAATCGGCCGCGAGCCCACGCCGGAAGAAATCGCCGAAAAGATGGAGTTCCCCCTGGAGAAGGTGCGCAAGGTCCTGAAGATCGCCAAAGAGCCGCTATCCCTGGAGACTCCCATCGGCGACGAAGAAGACAGCCACCTGGGCGATTTCATCGAGGATAAAAAGATTTCCACGCCCATGGAAGCGGTGGCCAATCTCAATCTGGCCGACCAAACCCGGAGGATGCTGGCCACCCTGACCCCCCGGGAAGAAAAAGTGCTGCGCAAGCGCTTCGGCATCGGCGAGAAGACCGATCATACCTTGGAGGAAGTGGGCCGCGATTTCGAGGTTACCCGGGAACGCATCCGGCAAATCGAGGCCAAGGCCCTGCGGAAACTGCGGCATCCGTCCCGCAGCACCCGCTTGAAGAGCTTTATCGAGACTTGAGGAGCGGAGACTGAAGACGGAACTTATTCTGTGCCAATATTCAGAGGGAAGACGGAGAGCAGGCGCCCTCGCCTGCAAAAGGACAGCCGAGGGCGGCTGTTCTCCATAAAACTTACTGGCTGCTGAATTTGCGTTGGCCTATTGAAGAATTGGGGAGTAGAGGTATAATTAAACGAGGGGCGGGGTCAGCCCGCCCCTGTCGATTTTTTTCATAAGTTGGCAACCAAATTTTCGGGAGCTGACCGGGTGCCGCACCCGGCAGAACTTTAGGAGCTCCCACCGAGCCAATGCTTAGCGGGCCCATAGCTCAGCGGTCAGAGCAACCGGCTCATAACCGGACGGTCCCTGGTTCAAATCCGGGTGGGCCCACCATCGACCTGGGGGGCACGGGTATAATCATATATCCACAAGGAGCGGCAGTTTTTGAGGGGCCTGACCCCGGGGGTGCTTTCTGCGCACCCCTTTTTTATGTCCCATGAGAGCCACGCTGCAAGAGATCGTTAACCTGCTAAACGCCCAATATCCGCAGGTCTGGGCAGCCCCCGGCGACCGTACCGGCTTCCAGGTGGGGGATCCTTCCAGCCCGGTAACCACGGTCCTGGTGGCCCTGGAGGCCTCCCCGGCAGTGATCCGGGAAGCTCAGGGACTCGGAGCCCAACTCCTCCTGACCCACCATCCCCTGATTTATCAGCCTTTGGCCCAAGTACGGGAAGACCAACCCGCTGGTAAATTGCTCAGCACCTTGATCCGGGCCGGGATTGCCTCGGTTTCCTGCCACACCAACCTGGATGTGGCCCCTGAAGGTTTAAACGATTATCTGGCCCGGACTTTGGAGCTGACCGAGGTGGAGGTTCTGGCCGAGACCAGCCGCGATAATTTGTATAAGCTGACGGTCTTTGTGCCGCTCGCTTACGAGGACCTGGTGCGGGATCAATTAGCCGAGGCCGGATTGGGAATTATTGGCCGCTATTCCCACTGCTCCTTTGGCGTCCGGGGTCAAGGCACTTATCGACCCATGGAAGGTGCGCAGCCGTTTCGCGGGGAGGTTGGGCAACTTGCTCAGGCTGAAGAAGTCCGCCTGGAAATGCTGGCCCCCGAATCCATTCTACCTGCCGCCCTGGCTCATCTGCAAGAGGTGCATCCTTATGAAGAAGTGGCCTACGATCTGTATCCCCTGAAAAATCCCGGCGCCGCCCGCGGGTTTGGCCGCCTCGGTAATTGGCCGGCCCCTAAGAACTTTGACGAGGTGATTTCCTTGGCAAAAAGGATTTTCCAGGTCGATGCTGTGAAGGTCTGGGGCCGGCCGCCGCAAACAGTGCAGCGCCTGGCGGTGCTGGGAGGCAGCGGCGGCGAGTTCATCCAGACGGCCCGGCAGCGGCGAGCTCAGGCCTACATCACGGGGGAGGTGCGGCACCATCAAGTCTCACCTGAGAGCCTGGAGGATTTTGCCGTCCTGGAAGTAGGCCATTACAGCAGTGAGGCAGTATTTATGAGCCCCTGGGCCCAACAACTCAGGGGCTTTTTCGCGGCCGCGGGGCTGGACGTGAGGGTTAACGTAGCGCAGTCGCCCCAAACGCCGTTTGCCATTTTTTAACCCAAAAAAGCTAACCGAAAAACGGTATCACGGAGGTCTATCTTGTTACCGGAGTTAAGCAAACTTATTGAAGTCCAGGAGTTGGATAAAGTTATTCAGGAGGTCGTCGGGGAGTTGGAAAGGCTCCCGGGCGAACTCAAGACCGAAGAGGCGGCCCTGGAGGAGCTGAAGACCCAGCAGGCCGCCGGCCTGCAGGAACTGGAGGACCTGCAAAAGCAGCGGCGGGATTTGGAAACTGAAACCGCGGAAATGGAAGACAGCATCAAAAAGAGTCGCAGCCGGCTAATGGAGATCAAGAGCAACATCGAATACAAGGCGATGCTCAAAGAAATCGCCTTCAAAGAAGATCAGCGGGACCAGCGGGAGACCCGCATGTTGGAACTCCTGGAACAGATGGAGGCCCAGAAGCGGACTCTCGCGGAGATAGAGGCGCAGATTAAGGAGCGCCAGGACGTTCTGGCCCAAAGGTCGGCGGCAGTGGCCGAGGCCGTCAAGAAGTTGGAAGAGCGCCGGGCGGGCCTGGAAGAACAGAGGAAAAAGCTGCGCAAGGGAGTTCCTGCCCAGCTCCTCAAGCGTTATGAGTTTATCCGCCAGCGCCGCAATGGCACCGCCATCGCCCCGGTTAACGAAGGCGTCTGCTTCGGCTGCCATATGAACATTCTGCCCCAGCAATTCATCGACCTCCAGAAGGGCGTGGAGATTCTGCAATGCCCGCACTGCCAGCGCATCCTCTACTGGCAGGAGGAAGAGGCCGAAGGGGAAGCGGCCCAAGAGGCTCATACCTGAGAAGGTGAATGGGCGAACAAGTTAAATTTGCCGAGGTCTTCAGGGCCTTGGCCGAAGGCGGCGACCTGGCCCGGGTGCGGGAACGATTCGGCCTTACCCAGGATCAGCTTCAGGCAATTTTTCAAGACGCCGCCGATTATTACTATACCCTCGAAGAAGGAACCTGGTCCCTTTATTCCGATGGGGCTTCCCGGGGCAATCCGGGTCAGGCCGGAGTGGGAGTAGTCCTGGTCGACCCTTACGGCCAGATTGCCGTGCGAAACCTGAAATACCTGGGACAGGCAACCAATAACGTGGCGGAGTACCGGGGCCTGCTCCTGGGGTTGGAGATGGCACGGAACCTGGGAATTAAAAAAATCCAAATTTACTCCGATTCCGAATTGCTGGTCCGGCAAATCAACGGCGCCTACAGAGTAAAAAAACCTCACCTTCTGGCCCTCTGGCAACAAGCCCGGCGGGAATTACAGCAGTTCGAATCTTTTGAGGTGATCCACGTGCCCCGGGAATTAAACCGGGAGGCCGATCGCCTGGCCAATCAGGCCATTGACCAAAGGCCGCCGCCGCGGTAGAATGATTGTAGGGGCGGTTCTCGAACCGCCCGGAAAATAACAAAGATTCGGATTTCAAAGGGCCGCGGAGCAGGCCAGATGATCGCCGGATGCGCGTCAGGCCGCCGGAGGAAAGTCCGAGCTCCACAGGGCAGGGTGCTGGGTAATCCCCAGCGGGGGCGACCCCAGGGAAAGTGCCACAGAGACCAGACCGCCGTGGTACGTCCACGGTAAGGGTGAAAAGGTGAGGTAAGAGCTCACCAGCGGCGAGGGCGACCTTGCCGGCTTGGAAAACCCCACCCGGAGCAAGACCAAATAGGGGAGCGTTTGAGGGTGGCCCGCCTGAAGCTCCCGGGTAGGTTGCTTGAGGCCCCGGGCAACCGGGGTCCCAGAGGAATGATCATCACCGGGGCGACCCGGGACAGAACTCGGCTTACGGCCTGCTCCGCGTTTCTTTGGGACCACCGGCCACCTTAGGTGGCGGTGGGTTTTTTTTAAGAATTATATCCTTTTCTTTTGGAGATGGGCGTGCAGATCGAAGGCGAAGCTAATGCACTATCTCAATTCCTCACAGAAGGGATAATTCATGGTGATGCCTTGGACTTGCTGCCTCGCCTTCCTAAAGGAGGCATCGATCTTTTTTTCACTAGTCCCCCTTATGCTGATGCGAGAGCATATAGTCGAATACATCCAGATCACTATGTAGGGTGGTTTCTGCCTTTTGCCAAAGCTATGTTTGATGCTGCATGCGAAAGTGGCAGCCTCATTATAAATATCAAGAATCGAGTAGCGAAGCAGGGTCCGTTAAAAGGTCAGAGACATCCGTACGTATATGAGTTGGTTCTTTCCCTGCAACGGATGGGTTGGCGATGGATTGAAACTTATATATGGGCAAAATCAAATGCAGTTCCAGGCAAGTTTGGTCCAAGGACCAAGGATAGTTTTGAGTATGTTTATCATTTTGCCCGTGGGGGCAAACCATATTTTGATCTGGATGCAGTTAGGGTTCCATATAAAGCCGATTTCGCGGAGATCGCCAGGCGAAAATTAGATAGACTGGGAAGAAGGAATACGGAAGCCGGTTTTGGCCGCGATCGGACTAAGACCTATTTGCGCGGCGGCGCGGACCCGGGGAACGTTGTGACTGTTCCACAGACATACAATCAGTATCGCGGAGTGGCACATACGGCGGCAATGCCAGAAGGGCTGGCCGAGTTCTTTATTAAAATAGCCAGTCCAGTGGGTGGAATAGTTATTGACCCATTTGCTGGAGCAGGAACTACCATTGTTGTGGCACGTCGCCTTGGCCGAAAGGCCGCGGGATTTGAAATCCATGAACAATTCGTTGAGGAGTCCCGTCGGCGCATCGCCGAAAATTTTGACAATGACATTCAAGGTTATTTATTTAAGGTCGTTTAAGAATGCCGAAAATCCAAGACACAATCAAAAGGATCGTTGAAGCGGAAAGCTGGGATCAGCGCATTGCACAACTTCGTCTTATTCCTATGAATTTCGGGACTAATCAGCATCCAAGTATTTATGCGGAAATTGCACGGGTATTATATGTGCCGCATCTGGCCGCTGATTTTGCATACATACATGAAGATTATTTCTACGGACAAGAGTATTTTGAGCGGGTATACACTGCCACTCACGAAGCGACGGATGGATTCATTAAAGTTTCAGAAGCTGAATTGACATCTATTTTGAAAGATAATCCTCGGACGCTTTTGATTTTTCGAACGATTACTGGTCTTAGAAAGGCAGAATTTGCACATGCAACAATCATGGCTGGCGAACCGATTGGGCTCCCCCCTCTAAGCTCTAATAAAGTGGATGCAATGGAGCGAAAGGGGACCTCAACAACAAATGATCAGGCTAAAGTCGCAGCCAAAACTATTTGTCAAATTATTGATGGTTCTCTTTTTGGTATTCCCCCCGGCGATCTAATAAGTAAGCACGCAAAAGCTGATACTAAAGATGGTTGGCTTAGCGTACGCAGCTTCGCTTCCGCTGGTGTTCCTTTTGGGTTGTTCTTACATCAACGTCACTACGGCGGTTCCTTCCGACAGGTATTAGATGCTACGTCAACCAAAAGGGGCAATCTGATCGAGGATGCAGTCGAGGCACTGTTCAAGGATAATGGTGTTCCATATATTCGAACAGGGAGTCATAATCAGGGAGACATTGCGACACTGTTTGAAGTCAGGGTTACACCGGCTCCGGATTTTGTTATATTTGATAATTCACAAACACTTCGAGCGATTCTAGAATGCAAAGGAACAAATGATGGGGGCACAGCTCGTGACAAGGCATCTCGTTTCACAAACCTTCGAGGAGAGTCGAATAGACTTGGTGGAGTCCCATTGATAGCTGTTTTAGGTGGTATAGGCTGGGCACGAGTAAACGATGCTTTGGGACCGGTAGTTCGAGATACAGATGGTCGTGTTTTCGCCCTATCAACACTTTCAGCAATGCTCGAAATGGCACCTTTCCCATCACTAATCGGGCTTACATCCGCTTGAAGGTTATAAATCAATGCCCAACCAGGTCCTGCCCTTGAAAACCCCTTCGCCGGCACCCTACATCTCCGTAATCATCCCCGTTTATAACGAAGAAGAGAACCTCCGGGAGTTGGGAGAGCGGCTGATGCGCACTCTCGGCAACATGGAGCGCACCTTTGAAATCATCCTGGTGGATGACGGCTCCAGCGACCGCTCCTGGGAAATCCTCACCGAGCTCCACAATAAGTACCCGGAAAACCTCCGGGCTTTGCAGTTTAACCGCAATTTCGGCCAGCACCAGGCCATCTTCGCCGGCTTTCAGGCGGCCCGGGGCCAGGTGATGATCACTTTGGACGCGGACTTGCAAAACCCGCCGGAAGAGATTCCCCGCCTGGTGGCAAAGATCGAGGAAGGTTACGACACCGTGGGCGGCTGGCGGGAGAACCGCCAGGATTCCTTGTTCCGGAAACTGCCCTCCCACTTGGTGAACGTGGTGATGTCCAGGGTCACCGGCGTCAAGCTGCGGGACTACGGTTGCATGCTGCGGGCCTACCGCCGGGAGGTGATCGACTCGATCAACCAGTGCCAGGAGTCCTCCAGCTTCATTCCGGCCCTGGCCAATATCTTTTCCCGGCGGGTGGCCGAGATTCCCGTGGGCCACGCCGAACGCGAGCGGGGCCAGTCCAAGTATGGCCTGATCAAGCTGCTCCGCCTCAACTTCGACCTGATGACCGGCTTTTCCAACCTGCCCATCCATGCGGTGGGCTTTACCGGAGTGGCCATCGCTTTCCTGGGGCTGCTCTTCGGCCTGTTCCTGTTCCTGCGCCGCCTCTTCGTGGGGCCGGAGGTTGAGGGAGTTTTCACCCTTTTCGCTATTTTGTTTGTCTTTGTGGGCCTGAACACCCTGGGACTGGCCCTGATCGGCGAATACGTCGGCCGCATCTACCGGGAGGTGCGCCATCGGCCGCGCTATGTGATCCGGCAGACCCTTGGCCCTAAGCCGGATCAGCCATAAAATTTCTTTTAACTGACCACTGACTACTGGCTACTGACTACTGATTATGCGCCTCATCTTCCTGGGTTACCACAACGTCGGCCATGCCTGTCTGGAGGTCCTCATTGATCTCTGCCGGCATCTGGGCGACGAGATTGTGGCGGTGGTCACCCATGCCGACGATCCCCGGGAGAACCGCTGGTTCGCCTCAGTGCGGGACCTGGCCTTTGAAAATTATCTGCCGGTCTACCAACCTCAGGACCCCAACGACCCCAAATTCGTTGAAGTCATGAGGGAGCTATCGCCGGATTTTGCCTTTTCCGTCTATTATCGGCACATGCTGAAAAAGCCGTGGCTGGCCTTGCCCAGCCGGGGGGCGCTCAATCTGCATGGCAGCCTGCTGCCGCGCTACCGGGGACGCTGTCCGGTGAACTGGGTCCTGGTCAACGGGGAGCAAGAGACCGGCGTCACCCTGCATTACATGGATGAAAAGCCGGATAAGGGCGACATCGTCGGGCAAATCCCCCTCGCCATTCAGCCGGAGGACACCGCCCTGACTTTATTTGCCAGGATGACCGTAGCCGCCGGGACCTTGATGCGGGAGGCCTATCCTTTGTTGCGGGCCGGCGCCGCGCCCCGGCTGCCCCAGGATCAGAGCCAGGCCTCATATTTTGGCGGCCGCCAGCCGGCCGACGGCCTCATTTCCTGGGACAAAGACGCCGTCTCGGTATATAATCTGGTCCGGGCCGTCACCCACCCCTACCCCGGGGCCTTCACTTACCTCTGGGGCAAGAAGCTGTTCATCTGGGCCGGCAAACCCCTGGCGGACCCGGCGACCGAGCCCCCGGGCGATCTCCGGGAACCCGGCCTGGTCACGGCGCACCTGCCCGGGGAGGGATTGCTGGTGACCACCGGGAAGGGCCACTTCCTCATCACCCAGGCCCAATGGGAGGGCCAGCCGGAGTTCCTGGGGCCGGTCATCGCCACCTGGGATTACCTGGTGGGGGAAAGATTTTCGTAGCGCACCCGCGTGTGCGCCCTCAAAATGGGCGGACACATGGGTCCGCCCCTACAAAGCAAGCACGGGCTGAAAAACCCTTGCAGGCGAATATTTGAGATAACGTTAGGAATTCAATGAAAATTCTGATTTTAGGCGTCAACGGTTTCATCGGCAATGCCCTGACCCGGCGCATTCTCAAGGAGCGGGACTGGGAAAATACCAGGACAGAGTCGTCTTCCAATAAACTGGATGAGTCCCTGGGCCATCCCCGCTTCCATTTCCTGGAAGGCGACATCGCCATCAACAAGGAATGGATCGAATATCACATCAAGAAATGCGACGTGGTCCTGCCCCTGGTGGCCATTGCCACTCCCATGACCTATGTGAAGCGGCCGCTGCGGGTCTTTGAACTGGATTTCGAAGAAAATCTGCGGATCGTGCGCCAGTGCGTCAAATACGGCAGCCGCATTATCTTCCCCTCCACTTCCGAAGTTTACGGTATGTGTCCGGACGCCGAATTCTCGGAAGACGACTCTGTCCTGGTATTGGGGCCCATCCGCAAGCAGCGCTGGATCTACAGCTGCTCCAAACAGCTCCTGGACCGGGTTATCTGGGCCTACGGCGAGGCCGGGCAGCTCCGGTTTACCCTGTTTCGGCCCTTCAACTGGATCGGCCCGAAGCTGGACGACCTCTACGCCGCCAAAGAGGGGAGCTCCCGGGTGGTGACCCAGTTCGTGCTCAACCTGATCCAGCGGGAACCCATCCTGCTGGTGGACGGCGGCCATCAGAAACGCTGCTTCACCTATGTGGAAGACGGCATTGACGCCCTGATGAAGATCATCGAAAACCCCGGCGGCGTGGCCGACAGCCAGATCTTCAATATCGGCGCCCCGGATAACGAGGCCTCGATCAAAGAGTTGGCCCACCTGCTCCGGGATCTTTTCAAGGAGCACCCGGACCATAGGCAAGACGAGACCTATTCAGAGATCGTCGAGACACGCCACGAGGATTACTACGGCAAAGGCTACCAGGACATCACCAGCCGCAAGCCCTCCATCGAGAAGGCGCGCCGGCTCCTGGGCTGGGAGCCGAAGACGGATTTGACGACATCGTTGAAAATCACCCTGGATTCATTTCTGGAGGAAGCGCGGGGAACAAAAGTTTAGCTGTCAGCTATCAGCTTTCGGCGGTCAGCTAAGGATAAAGGCGATTTAAGTTTCAAGGTTCTGAAGGAAAAATTTTTGTCGTGCAGAAAGTAGTGAAAATATCTCGAATTTCGAGATTCTTCGGTCGCTACGCTCCCACAGAATGACAAGAGAGATGATCATCTTTTTAAAGCTGAAAGCTGATGGCTGTAAGCTGATAGCTTCAGAGAAAGCTGACGGCTAATAGCTGACAGCTCGAGAAACAAATTGAGCGGCAACTTGGGAATTAAGATCGACGTCGACACCTTGGAGGGGTACCGCCAGGGTGTTCGGGCCCTGCTCACAGTGCTGGCCGAACATCAGGTCCAG
>JAMCQY010000359.1 GCA_023381945.1 Deltaproteobacteria bacterium | reverse complement strand
GTCTTGCAGCTTAACCTATTTCAAACCTGCACTGTGCAGGAACTCTTTGAACCGCCCGGCCCCCTGCCGGATAATATGAATGTGAATAACCAGTTAAACCTGGCTTGGGCCTAGCCGGACAGAAATGATTTGGCACCCAAAAATACGGCCAGGGGAAATATGGTCAGGGAGAGTTCGGGCAAATCTCTTTGCCGACCTGGTTCTCCGAGTATGGTTTCGGTTGCGGCGCTTATGACCCGGGGCAGGCTGCCGCGGTAGCCATCGGCTGCCTCCATATCTACATGAAAACCGGGGATGCCCGGGCTTCCAACCTGGCCCGCAAAATTTTAGACGACCTCCGGGTTAATCGTCAAAGTCCGGACTATCCCAACCTCTATAAATCTGATCGGCATTATGGCTGGTTAAATGCCCTGGTGGCCCAGGCCTTCGGGCTGGCGGTTAACGGGCGGCCCGGCCAAGCATTTGCCTTTGCCTCGACCCGGGAAGATCGAGACCATTTCATCGCCATGGTCAACCAGTTCTTTAACATGGCGGGTGACAGCAAACCCCACGTGCTCAATGCCGACCTGATTCCCTTCAACTATTGCGAAGCCGGCGACCAATGGGATTATGCCCCCAACTACCTGGCCGCCGGCCAGATGGGCAGCCTGGAGGCCGTGGTCCTCATGCTGGGAGTGGCCCTGGAGTACGCCAGGCTCCAGGGTGACTGGAACTGGTTTAATCGCCTTCTCGCCTTCATCCTGCGGGATAACCTGGTGGTTCTGAACCAGGCCCAAATCCGCACCATTACCTCTGCCTGCGACCAGGCTGGCGCGGCCAACCTGGTGCGGCTGCGCTACGCCGATTATGACCGCGATAGTGGCAAGTATTGCGAGGCCCGGGATGAGGAGGCCATTAATAGTTGGGGGGAGCAGGTCCGAGACCTGGACTTTCGCTATGGCGCCCCGGTGATTCTGGAAGACCCCGCCGCCGCTGGGCTTCTGGCCACTCGTCTGCTGCAGCGCCTGGCCTCGCCGCAGGAAGCGGCCGAAGTGGAGACCTGGCTGGACGGGGTCAGGATTGAATTGGGCGATACCGTGGCAGTCTCTTCCGATTTTCACGGCTGGAACCGGGAAGAGTTCACCGTGTTTGGCCGTGACCTGGACCTGGGGCATCGCCGGGTGCGCCTGAGCCTTAGCCGGCCCCTGGAGCGCACCGACCCCTTGGCAGTGGACGCGGCCGGCAGCGCCATGGACGCCTGGGCCATTGATCAGGCCAGCTCCTGGGACGAGAACTGGGATTCTCGGGCTTATGTTTATTGACCTTAAACCTCTGAGCCGGAAAATTTTTAACTGCAGAGACACAGAGGGCGCAGAGAAACAGAGAGAGGAAAAATTATGGGCTTGATTCACCTCCCCCAGAGCAAATGGAGCAGCGGCACCGGCCGCCAGGTTATCCTGAAGAGCGACTTCGATAAGATTGAACAGGGTGTGCTGGAGAGTTTCGAGATGGCCGGGGCCCCGGTCCTGGAGTACGTGGATTCGGCGACCTTGAAAGTCAACGCCACCCCGGACTGCCTGGCCCGCCTGACGATGTGCGGTTTTCCTTCGCCCCTGCACCAGGGCCAATGGCTGGACGCCGGGCTTAGCGACGGCCGCTACCGGGAGAACGCCGCTCCTGTGACCCTGAACTTCCCCACTGCCGGCAGCCTTTGGGGCACGGAAAAGGCGTCCCAGTGGTACGCGGTTTATGCCCTGGCCGGTGCCACTGACGCGATCTTCACCCTTAAAGCCATGCCGGTGCTGCGGCTGGCCTCTCAAACCGGCCAAACCATCAGCCTGGGCAATACCGCCAACACCGCCGGCATCGGCTATGGCTGGGGAACGGGAGAGCTGGTTAACGGCCAGATGCTGGTGCTCAGCGGCGCCGCCCGGGGCCTGGCCCGCGCCGTCACCGACCATAATACCGACAACGGCACCTTAGGTACCCTCACCTACGGGGGCAGCACCCTGGGGCTGGCTCCGGGCGATTGGCTCGAGGTCCTGCCTCCTAATACCAACTTCCGCTATTTGGGTATGGTTTTTAACGACGCCGACGGCAATTTGGCCCCCTTTTACCAGGAGCGCGGCCGGACCACCTGGCGCAGTCCCAGGCAGCTTGTCTCCGGAGCGATCAACGGCTACACCTTGACTGACCTGGCCCTGGTGGCGCCGCCTACGGCCCGAGGGGTGTGCGGCTTTGCCCAGGCGGCTTCGGGTTCTGAGCTGAAACTGGCGATCTCCTACGACGGCAGCACCCCAGGCGGGCTGCTGCACTGCGCCCCGCCGGCCAGCGATTTTCAGGGCGGGCGGGGAGCCATGCCCTTTGACGTCCGGATATTGGAAGGCAACAAGCTTTATTTGAATAACGACAACACCGCCAATCAGACGGTAAAAATCACCGGATGGAGGGAGTAACTATGTTGGACGGCAAGAAGACCTATATCTCCGCCCTAATCCTGGCCCTGGCCACCCTGGTCCGGGCTCTCAACTGGGTCAGTCAGGAGCAGTATGAACTCATTTTGGGTCTGACCGGCTCCGCCGGACTGGCGGCCTTGCGGGCCGGGGTGACCAAGTCCTAAAAGCGTTTGCCTTAAATTAAGGGCCAGAAACATTATGCATAAGGGCGGACCTGCCTGTGCCCCCTAACAGGGCGGACACATGGGGCCGCCCCTACGGGAAGACACAAACCAAATATTGGTAGAGGTAAAAGCCCTTTGATGAACTACCAAGACCTGGGAGTGCACGCCGGAACCCTGGTCACTCTGATCGGGGTGTTCGCCGGGGTGAGCGGCCTGCTCCTGTGGCGAATGCTGGTGCGCATGGAGAAGAAAATTGATGAGCTGTTCCAGCACTTCTGCGCCTGCCGGGAGGACTTGCCGGAGCGCTTCGTCCCCCGCTTCGAGCACGAAGTGGAGCACCAGGGCCTCTGGGAAGCCCTTAATTACCACCAGCACGACCTCAGAGGCCGGGTAGTGCGCTGAACCTTACGGTGGGCGGGCCCTTGGGCCCGCTTCACTCTCACCCCATTTTTTGCCATTTTTTCCACCTTATCCTAACCTCAGCCACTTCACCGCCACAAACTTGACTGTTCTTGGTTTTTTTGATAGTTCCTGGCTTTGAGGGACTATCGTACATGAATCTGTTAGACTTGGGGATCTTGGTCCTGCTCGGTTTGGTTACCGTCAGGGGCTATTTTCGCGGCCTTTTTCAGGAGCTGGCGGTCTTGGTGGGGGTAGTCGGAGGAGT
>JAMCQY010000317.1 GCA_023381945.1 Deltaproteobacteria bacterium | reverse complement strand
GCCAATAAACGCACGGAACTGGCCAACCGGCGCACCAGTCTGGCGGAACACCGTACCGAGCTCTCCACGAGAAGGACTGAGCTGGCCGATGACCGCACCGCTCTGGCCAAGAATCGTACTGATTGGTCGCAAAGCCGGACCGAATGGGCCGAAATGCGCAATAAGCTGGCCGAAGTCCGTACCCGCATGAGTGGCGCCCGTACCGGTCTGGCCCAGTCCCGCACCAATCTGTCCCAATTTCGGACCTTGTTAGCCAAGCAGCGGACGGAACTTTCCTACTTGCGCACCGGCCTGGGCTTCATCGCTTTGGGGACGTTTTTTACCCGGCTCTTTGGAGTTGGCCCCTGGTCAGGTATTGATGTGGTCATCACCGCAGTGGGGTTGCTCAGCATCGGCGCGGCCGCCAAATTGTGGATCAAATCGTACCGGGTTGAGCGCAAAATGATGGTCCGCCTGGAAAAAGAACTGGCCCCAGAGGCCATTGAGAAACGGGTGGAAGATGCGATACAGTCCCACCGCTTTGGCGCTTTTTAGTTGGCTTGCTTTTCGCCCAGTCGAATGGAAAAGCCATGACTTTGCCGGGATTTCTCCACCGTTTCGTCTATGGGACTCGACGTTCCCTCAAGATGACCATTAAACAGAGAATCATTATTGCCGTAGTGCTCCAGGCCACGTTGATCTGTATCCTTGGTCTGTTTGTTTACTTCTCTTTTGAAAACGTTTTATCGAAATTACGCTCCATCGAAATAATCGATGATGTCAATATCACCCTTCTGGAGATGCGCAAGGCCGAAAAAAACTACTTCTTGTATAAAGACATCAATGCCCTGCAGGAATTGGTCAAGCTGGGAGAAGAAAAACAGGAAACCATTATGATATTCAAATCTTCGGTGGTTCCTATCTTGCAACAACAGGGGCGGAGGGAATATGATCGTTTGCTGAAGACTTTCAAAGATTACCAGGCATTGGCCAATAAAGTCATTCAAATCAAGACACCGCCCTACAATTTTGAAGCATCATTCAGAACATTGGGACAGGAATTGACCTCGTTATCGGAACAATTGCTCAGACAGGAACGAATAAGTGTCAGCCATACCATAAATAATAATGTCATAATGCTCATAGCTTCTCTGTGCATTATTTTCGTTATCCAGCTCATCCTCTGGCAATACTTTTTCAGTCTGATCATCAAAGAATTGAATATCATGGACCGCATGATTAAAAAGGTGTCTGAAGGCCGGTTCCATGAGGTGGCGGTGGAGACCATCTCACCGCACAACGAAATCGAAATAGCGATCAAGGCGATCTCCGATATGGCCCGGAAATTGGAAAAGCGGGAAGACGAAATTCTCCAGGCGGGTAAACTGGCCTCGCTGGGGGTGCTGATCTCCGGTGTAGCCCATGAGTTGGGCAACCCCCTCAATAATATCTCCCTGATGGCGCAAACCTACCTGAGCGTCTATGATATGCTGGGCGACGAAGAAAAGAAGACTTTCATGGGAGATGTCTATAATCAGACAGAGCGCATCCGCAAGATTGTGGAAAACCTGCTGGATTTCTCCCGGCAAAAGAAGCAGGAACTTCAAGAAGTTGATCTCAAGGAGATCGTCCAACTCAGCCTCAGTCTGGTGAGCAACCATTTTAAGCTGGCTAAAGTGAAGCAGCACGTGGAGGTGCCTGATCATTTACCGAAAATCTACGTGGACTCTTCTCAGATTGAACAGGTCCTGATCAACCTGTTTATTAATGCCATACAGGCCATGCCCGACGGCGGCGACCTGTTTGTCAAGGGCGATTATGACCCCAAAAGCGGTAACCTCATCCTGGAGGTCAGGGACACCGGGATCGGCATCCAAAAGGATATTTTGCCCAATATTTTCGACCCTTTCTTCACCACCAAGAGCACCAAGGGCACCGGCCTGGGGCTCTCCGTGAGCTACGGCATCATTCGGCAGCATAACGGCGATATTGCGGTGGAGAGCATTGAGGGCCAGGGAACCAAGTTTATTATCAAGCTACCTGCAATGAAAAAGTAAGGGGGCGGCAGATGCCAAAGAAAATTCTCGTGGTGGACGATGAGAAGATCGTGTGCGACATGGCCAGGATCATTCTGCAAAACGAAGGCTACGAAGTGGATACCTTTACGGATAGCCAATTGGCCCTGGACGCTATCCGGGAAAGGCGATATGATCTGGTGGTCACCGACTTGAAGATGGAAAACGTCAGCGGTATGGACATCCTGCGGGAAGTAAATCAGCTCTACCCGGAAACCAAGGTAATTATGTTGACCGCCTATGCCACGCTGGACGCCACCATCGAGGCCATCCGGGAGCGTATCTATGACTTTTTCCCTAAACCGGTGAAGATCGAGGAATTGAAAAAGTCGGTGAAAAAGGCCCTGGGTGATTAGAGGGGAAACTGATGAAGATCCTGTTTGCTGCCGATGAGCAGCCCTACAGCGCCTATGCCCTGAGGGAGGTGACCCGCCTGGCCTTAAACACCTGGGCCGATGTCACCATTGTGGGGGTGATTGCCTCGGGAGTACCTGACCCCGATGCCGAATCGGATCAACCCCTGCTCGCGGCCCTGCAGCGCTACCGGGAGGACTTCCTGGAAGGGGCGGTCAGCGAAGGCCTGGCTCCCTATGCCTTGGGCAATTACCGCTACGAGTGGGTCCCATTGCGGGGAGGCCGCTGGGAGGAGATGCTGGTGGCCCGGGGCGCCAAAAAGGACCTCAAGGTGATGCTCAGGAATGGGGCCGCGGCCCAGGAAATCTTGACGGAGGCTCGAGACGAGGAAAGCGACCTCATCGTCCTGGGCTGCGCCAAAGGCGAGCAATGTCTTTGGGGAGACCGCTCAACGACGCCACAGCGGGTGGTCAACGACGCCGACTGCTCCGTGCTGTTGGTGAAGGAGGAGCAGCCCATCACCAAGATTGTCGCCTGCCTGGACCAGAGTTATATCAGCCAGGATTCCCTGGAGATGATCAACCAGGTCGCCACCATTCACGGGGCTCAGCTCGAATTGATCGGCCTGAGCGGAGGAGGCGGCCTGAAAAAGGACGTTTACCGCCGTCTCATCGAGATCGGCGACTATTACGAGGACCGGCAGATTCAAGTGGCCACCCGCCTGACCGAGGTGGCGGAATTCGAAAACACCGTGGCCCGGGAACTGCCGCAAGACCTCCTGGCCCTGTGGATGGGGAAAAAATCCTTGCTGGACCGCTTTTTCCCGCGAGATTGGGTGGGCCGTTTCGTGGGCAAGTGCCCGTCTTCAGTTCTGGTAATGAGATAATTTTTTGTAGGGGGGGCACCTGTGTGTGCCCCCCCGTCAGGGCGGACACATGGGTCCGCCCCTACGAGGAACACGCCATGAAGATCGTCGTAGCCGTGGACAAATCGGAGGAGTCGCAGCAGGCCCTGCGCTATACTTGCCACCTGCTGGAGCATTTCACCGCCATCGTTGACGCCCTCTATGTGCAGCCTGACGTGGTGGGGACCATTGCGGAAGGCGCCTACGCCCCTTTTACCACCAAAACCGACGTGGAGCGCACCATCGAGGCCGAGGCCGAGCAGACCGTGGAGGAGATTATCGAATCCTGCTCCATCTGCGTGGGCGGCCGCATCCCCTGTAACCCCTTCGTGGCCGTCGGCGATCCGGCTGACGAAATCCTCAATTTCGCCAACCAGGGATATTACGACATGATCGTCCTGGGCTCCCAGGGCCGCTCCTCCCTGCGGGGCTTTCTCCTGGGCGCCGTGCACGCCAAGGTGCTGCACCACGCCTTACAGCCGGTGCTGATCCTCCGTAATTTCCGGCCCATCCAAAAGATCCTGGTGGCCTACCGGGGCTCCCAATGCGACCAGGGCGCCCTGGAGTTCATCGCCCCGCTGTTCGCCAAGAAGAAGCCGGAGATTACCATCCTGCACGTCCAGGAGACCGAGCGGGGCGAAAGCGACGAGTTTGCCGAGGCCTGCCTGCTTTCCGGCGAAGACACCTTGAAGGAGTACGGCTACACTCCGGTCAAGAAGATGGCCCAGGGCGACTTTGTAGACGAAATCCTCAAGGCGGTGGCGGTGGAGCGCTACGACCTGCTGGTCTTGGGTGCTTACGGCCACAAGCGGCCCAAGTATCTCAGGGTCCTGAGCGACGAGGCCCTCAACCTGGTGCGCCTCACCACCCGCCCGGTCCTGGTTTACCGGGACGAAAAGGAGACCACCTAAGCCCTCACGCAAAGACGCCAAGGCGCAAAGACGCAAGAGATAATGGCCGGTGGCCAGGGGCCAGGGGTCAGTGATCGAGGTGTAGGGCGGGAAAGCGCAGCGCATCACACCTATAAAATTGTCATTCTGAACGGAGCGAAGCGGAGTGAAGGGTTAATGCGATCTATCGAGCCTCTTGCAAAATGTAGCCGCAGGCTTCAGCCTGCGCTTGCACAGGATAGAAAGCCTGTGCCACCAGGGAATTATCCGGCAATTAAGAAGATTCTTCCTTCTCTAAATGAATTTTGCAAGTGGCTCTATCGGAAAAAACTTTTGGCAATTGCTATGAGTCTCACTATGCGCAGACAGGGAAATCAAATCAAGGCGGGCCGAAGGACCTCCGGATAAATTCCCGTTCTTCCTTGCGGCTCTTGACCACCTCATTGAGACGGGCCTCCAGCAGCCGCTCCAGCATCTCCTTGATCAGGGGCCCGGGCTGATAACCCATGGCCACCAGGTCTCGTCCCCGCAGTTCCGGCTTGAGCTTCTTGAGGTGGGTGAAGAAGAGTGAAATGAACCGCCGCGAGGCCTCCTGGCGGGATTTGGCCAAGATATAAAGCAGGTATTCGGTCTCCAGCGGCGCCAGCAGATGATAGATTTGGCTGCGGCTGGGCTCCCCCAGGCGGAATAGATTGACGAGGGCTCGATCCGCGGCCTCTTTGCCCAGGACTATGCTTTCGGCTAGCTTCGGGGAAACGTTGAAACCCTTAAGCATATCAGTCAGTTCCCTGGAACTGAACGGTTCCACCAAACCCAGAAAATAGACCAGCCAGCGCCGGTAGTGATCTTCGAGAAACAGCAGGTCGTACCAGGAGAGCACCGCCTGGATACGCTCCAGCATGGCCCGGGAAGCCTCGCCGTAGGCCAGCCGGGGATGGACGGCCTTCAGGAGGTCAAATTCCGCCAGCCGCGCCACTGCCGGGGTGGGGTTCTCTTCCTGCAGGATCAGCTTGAGTTCCTGAAACAGCCGGGCCCCGGAGAGACGGTCGAAGAAGTTGTTGCGTACCGCGTTATTGATGAGGTTGGCGGTGAGCTTGCTGATGCGGAACTTGAAGCGCTGCTCAAAGCGCACCGCCCGGAAGACCCGGGTCGGGTCCTCCACGAAGCTCAGGTTGTGCAACAGGCTGATGCGCCCCTCCTTCAAATCCCGCTGAGCCCCGAAAAAGTCCAGCAGGGTGCCGAATTCCCCCGGGTTAAGCTTCAGGGCCAGGGTATTGATGGTGAAATCCCGGCGGTAAAGATCCATTTTGATGGAGCTGTACTCCACGATGGGCAAGGCCCCGGGGGCTTCATAATACTCGGTGCGGGCCGTGGCCACATCAATCTTGAAGCCATCGGGGAAGATGATCACCGCGGTCTTGAATTTCTGAAACTCCCGGAATCGGGCGCCATAGCGGGAGGCATACAGCCGGGCGAAAACGATGGCGTCGCCTTCGATGACGATGTCGATATCCAGATTCTCATGGCGCAGCAGCAGGTCTCGAACGAAACCGCCCACCACGTAGGCCTGAAAATTTAATTCCGCGGCCACTGCCCCCACTTGTTGGAGAATTTCCAGGATCTTTTGGGGCAGACGCTCGCGCAGCAGGGAGACGATGTTCTTGGTGCGCACTGGCTGTGACCACTGGCCCTCTTCTTCGTCGCTGCTGAGCAAGTGCAGGATATCAGTGCGGCTGATGACCCCGATGATTTCGCCGTCTTCCACCACCGGCAGGATGCGTTGCCTGCGGACCAGCAGCCGTTCCCGAATCTCCGGCAAAGTGGCCTCCGGGTCCACCGTGATCACTTCGGTGGTCATGTAGTCTTTCACCGGATGGCTCTTCAAGCCGTGGTAGATGCCTTTCTCCACCACCTGCCGGGTGATTACCCCCAAGAGCTGGCTGTCGGTAACCACCGGCATGGCGTTGATGCTATAGCGATTCAGGATAAGTTCGGCCCGCTCCAGGGTGATGTCCGGCGTCACTGATTTCACCGGGAACGACATGATCTCCCGGGCCCGGCGCCCCGGGTGTACCCGTTTTTGCAGGACCTGGCGCAGCCTCTCCTCCACCTGGACCAGGGGCTGGTCCTTGATGGCTGCGGACGCGGCGTAATTATGGCCGCCGCCGCCTAATTCGGCCAGGATTTCGGCCACATCCACCTCCGGCAGGCGGCTGCGGCCCACGACAAAGACCCGGTCCTCCATCTGGGCCAGGGCGAAGAGCACCTGGATATTTTCCATGTCCATGAGCTTATGGGCCACCACGGCGAAATCCGGGACATACTCCCTGGCGGTGGTGCGGGCCAGAACCACCTCGATGCCGCTGACGTGGAAGTTGGTGGAGTGCTCCAGGAGGTCGTTGAGCAGGGCCACCTGTTCGGCGTTCAGCTCCCGGGTGATGATCTCGGAGACCACGTTGAGGTCCGCCCCCTGGCTTAGCAGGAAGGCGGCGGCCTCGAAATCCTGGGGCGTGGTGGAGGTGAAGGTGAAAGAGCCGGTGTCCTCGAAGATCCCCAGGGCCATGACCGTGGCCTCCTGGGGGGTCAGGGTGAGGCCCCGCTCCCGGATCAGCCGGGTCAGAATGGCCGTGGTGGAGCCGGTCATCTCCACCACCTCGAGGCTCCCGTGGACGTCGTCCGGAGAGTCGGGATGGTGGTCATAGACGTGGATGTCCACTTCGCCGGAAGCTGCTGCTTCGGCGAACTTGCCGATGCGGGAAGACTGCCGGGTGTCCACCAGGATGAGGCGCTTAATCTCCTCCGGCGGCACGTTGCGGCTCCGGGCGAAATCCAGGAAATAGAAACTGGAGCGAATGTAAAAGTCCCGCAGGTTACGCTCCTGGGAGCCCGGGAAGACCTGAATGGCGTCCGGGTAAAGCTTCTTGGCCGCCACCATGGAGGCCATGGCGTCAAAATCGGCGTTCAGGTGGGTGGTAACCACCTCCAGCGTCCGGGGCGAAGCAGCCCGTTCTCCGTGATTATTATTATTGCGCCTCATGAGCGGGGATGGGCCTTCTCGTGCGCCTTTTTCAAGCGCGCCGCGTCCAAATGAGTGTAGATCTGGGTAGTGGCCAGATCGGCATGGCCCAGCAGCAGTTGGATGACTCGCAAATTGGCCCCCCGGGAAAGCAGATGCGTGGCCATGGAGTGGCGTAAAGTATGCGGGCTCAAACCCACAATTCCCTGCTTCAGGGCATAGTGCTTCAAGATCTTCCAGAACCCCTGGCGGGTTAGCCTGCCCCCGCGGTTGTTGACGAAAAGATAGGGGCTCTGGCGGTCCTTGAGCAGTTGTACCCGGCCTTGGGCCAGGTAAAGCTCAATCTTCTCGGTAGCCTGCGCCACCATGGGCACCACCCGCTCTTTGGAACCCTTGCCCAGCGGCCGCACTACTCCTCGCCGTAAGTCCAGTTGCTTCAAAGTCAGGCCCACCAGCTCGGAAACCCGGAGTCCGGTGGCATAAAGCAGCTCGAGCAGGGCTGCATCCCGCTGGCCCAGGGGGGTGATCGGGTCCGGCCCGTTCAGCAAGGCCGCCACCTCATCTTCTCCCAAAACTTTGGGCAGCCGCCGGGGCAAACGGGGGGAGTCCAGGAGCTCCACCGGGTTGGCCTTGAGCTTCTCCTCCCGCTGCAAAAACCGGAAAAACTGGCGCAAAGCCGAGAGCTTCCGGGAACGGCTGCGGGCCGCCAAGCCCCGGCCCTCCAAGGTAGCCAAATAATCCTTCAAGAGGTCCAGGGACACCGCACCCCAAGCCGCCACCCTTTGCTTTTCGGCGAACTGCCAAAATTCCTGCAGATCGCCGGCATAGGCGGCCACGGTCAGCGGCGCTAGGCCCCGTTCCGCGGCCAGATGCTGATAAAATTGATTAAGTTCTGCATCCATGAGGGGTTAACTGTGATAAAATTATAATTTGATTATACCCTTTGTTCTATAAAAGTAATAGCCGAAGGGACCAGGCGAAAGAGCGCAGGCCCAAAAAGCTTAAGGATGAATAACAAAAAGGCAAATTTTTTCTGCTCTTAAATCGGTTCGCGTGTTAAAGCCGGTAGTCCATCAAAACCTTAGCCGGTTTGCTCCCTCCCCTCAAGGGAGGGGCAACTTAAAACTTCTGGTTGCAAAGATTTTTATGGTTTTGGGTGTTTTCCTCGTTCCCAAGCTCCAGCTTGGGAACGGCCTTTTGGCCCGAAGCCCCTGCTTCGAAAGAAAGCGAAGCAGAGCTTCGCTGAAATTTGCGTCCCCAAGCTAGAGCTTGGGGACGAGAAGACGCTCTTATGACTGAAATCATCTATGGCCGTCACCCCGTCCTGGCCGCCCTGCGCCGGAAGGAAAGCCCCATCGAAGAGGTCATCGTTGCCCAGGGGATAAGGGGGCCGTGGCTCGACGAGGTGCGGCGCCTGACTCGGGCTGCCGGCATCCGCCTCCGCATCCAGGAACGGGCCGCTCTGGACCGCCTCTGCGGCACCACGCATCACCAGGGGATTATGGCCCGGCGGGGCGCCTATGCTTACCGCTCCGAGACGGATCTGCTGGACCGCCTGCCGGAGTTGACCGAGCCCGCCCTGCTGGTGGCCGCCGACAGCCTCACCGATCCCATGAATTTGGGCAACCTGTGCCGCAGCGCCCTGAGCGCCGGAGCCCATGGGGTTATCATCCCCAAGGACCGGGCCGCGGGTGTCTCCCCGGCGGTGGCCAAAGCTGCGGCCGGGGCCCTGGAATATCTGCCGGTTTACCGGGTCACCAACCTGGCCGACTGCCTCGCTCGCCTGAAGGATGCCGGGCTGTTCGTCATCGGCACTGACGCTGAAGCCGCTCAAAGTATTTACCGGGCCGATCTCACCGGGCCTCTGGTCCTGGTCATCGGCGGCGAAGAAAAGGGCCTGCGCCCCCGGGTGCGGCAGCAGTGCGGCCTGGTCCTGGCCATTCCTCAGGCTGCGCCGGAAATCGGCTCACTCAACGCCGCCACCGCCGGGGCCGTAGTCCTGTTCGAGGTGCGCCGGCAACGTTTAAATAAATCAGAGGGAAGATAACATGTTCCAACAAATGAGAAAGAAAGACCGGGAGTTGAGCCGTCCAGAGGCCGAAAAGATCCTGGCCAACGGGCTGTACGGCGTCTTATCCATGGGCGCGGGCGATGATTACGGTTATGGCGTGCCGCTCAGTTATGTTTATCAGGATGACTGCATATATTTGCATTGCGCCCTGGAAGGAAAAAAATTAGAGTATCTGCGCCGCAATAATAAAGTGAGCTTCTGTGTGGTGGGAGGAGCCGAGCCCTTGCCGAATAAATACAGCATGAAATATCAAAGTGCCATGGCTTTCGGCAAGGTTGTCGAGATCCAGAACAATGAAGAAAAGGTAAATATCTTAATCGACCTCGTGGAAAAATATTATAGCGACCCGGACCACATTGAGAAGGGTAGGGAGGTGGCGGCCAATTTTGCATCGAAGACCATGGTACTTCGGCTGGATATCGACCACCTCACCGGTAAGGCTAGGAATTAGGATTTTATTGGCTTGAGCGCCGAAAGCTGGCAGCTAACCGCTAATCCCTTGCGAGAAGGGATCGCGGTAAGTTATTATGAGGCATGGCGCGCATCTGGGTTTGGCAGGAAGAACAAGCCGAAGCTTTCTTCGCCGAGGCAAGGCGGGTGCTCCGGTCCAAGGGCGTCCTGGCGCTGCCCACCGAAACCTTTTACGCCCTGTCGGTCAATCCCTTTGATCCGGCCGCCCTGGCCCGGCTTTTCACCTTAAAGGAGCGGCCGGCGGCCAAACCGGTCCTGGTGCTGATCGCCGGGCCGGAGATGCTGTTTCAGGTGGTGCGGGAGATGCCGGCGGCGGCCCCGCGTCTGATGTCCGCCTTTTGGCCCGGCCCGCTGACCCTGATTTTCCCGGCGCGGGTTGATTTGCCGCCGCTGCTCACCGGCGGCACCGGCACCATTGGGCTTCGTCTGCCGCGCCAGGACCTGGTCTGCCGGTTGATGGCGGCCCTGGGATTGCCGCTGACCGGCACCAGCGCCAACCGTTCCGGCCGCGAGCCATTAACCACGGCTTCGCAGGTGGCTCGAGAATTTGGTGATGGGGTGGATCTGATCCTGGACGCGGGCCCATGCCCCGGCGGCGCACCCTCCACCATCGTGGACGTAACCGTCAGTCCTCCCCGTCTGGTGCGGGCCGGAGCTGTGGCAGCCTCAGCTATCAAGGAACTGTTTGCGGAGATCAAACCCTGATGGCAAAAGATACGGCGGTAGTGGGGATAGATTTGGGTGGCACCAACGTCCGCCTGGCCCTGGTTTCCCGCAGAGGTGAAATCCTGGCCCGTAAGGAACGGGCTACGTCAACCATGCCTGATCAAGGGGCCATAATCTCCACATTGGCCGGGGATCTGGAGGTTATTGGTGCAGAAGCTGGCAATAGACAGCTCGAAATCAAGGGAGCAGGCTTCGGCATCGCCGGCCGGATTCTCTCCCAAAAAGGCCGCGTGGCCGTCTCCCCCAACATCCCGGCCCTGAATGATTGCCCCCTGGCTGAGCACTTGCAGCCGAAACTTTCCTACCCCGTATTCCTGGAAAACGACGCCAACCTCTTCACCCTGGGCGAGCATTGGCTGGGGGCCGGCGCCGGCTACGCGAACCTGCTGGGCATTACCTTGGGAACCGGGGTGGGGGGCGGCCTCATCCTGAGCGGCCGCTTGTGGCAGGGCGCCCAGGGAACTACCGGCGAGATCGGCCATATCACTGTGGAACCGGATGGCCAGAAGTGTCATTGCGGCAACCGCGGCTGCCTGGAGACCATGGCTTCGGCCTCCTGGACCGTGGCCTGGGTCAAGGAGCAACTGGCCCAGGGCGCCCCGTCCTGGCTCAAGGAGCTCTATGCCACCGATCCCGATGCCATCCGGGGCGAGACCCTGGTGGTGGCCGCCTTGAACCGCGACCCCCTGGCCCGGCGGGCTTTCGAGCGGGTGGGTCGCAGCCTGGGCCAGGCCATCGCGGCTGCGGTCCATCTCCTGGGTCTCTCCCGGGTGATCATCGGCGGCGGCTTTTCCGGGGCCTGGGAGGTCTTCCAGCCCGCCATGTCTGAAGAGATTTTCCGCCGGCTTACCCTCTTTCCGCCAGAGGAGGTCAGCGTCAGCCCGGCCAAACTCGGCAACGATGCCGGCCTTCTGGGCGCCGCCCGCCTGGCCTGGGATATGGTGAGCGGCAAGCAGTAAGCAGTGAGCAGTAGGGGCGACCCGCTGGGTCGCCCGTGCAGGGTGCGTTCTACGCACCATGATTAAAGACTGGTGGCACAGGCGTCTCGCCTGTGCCTTTTCATGATACAGTTACCTCGATTTTGAACCTGTTAAGGAAAGCGCTATGACTGAAAAAGTTGCCCCTATACCCGTCGCCCGGCCGACCCTGGGAGAGGAGGAGGCCGCCGCGGCCCGGCGGGCCATCCTTTCCGGCTGGGTGGTCCAGGGCCCGGAGGTGGAGGCCTTTGAGAAAGAGTTCGCCGCACTTACGGGAGCGCCGCTGGCGGTGGCCTGCTCCAGCGGCACCGCGGCGCTGCACCTGGCGTTGCTGGCCCTGGACTTGAAGGCCGGCGATGAGGTTATCACGGTCAGTTCCTCTTTCATCGCCACGGCCAATGCCGTGCGCTACGTCGGGGCCACGCCGGTCTTCGTGGACGTGGAACTGGCAACGGGCAACCTCGATCCGGGCCTCATCGAAGACGCCGTCACCCATCGCACCCGGGCCATCCTCGCGGTGCACCAGTTGGGGATGCCCTGTGATCTGGGGCGGATTCTGGAGATAGCGCAAAAACATAACCTGGCTGTAGTGGAGGACGCGGCCTGCGCCACAGGCTCGGAAATAATCTTGGATAACGGCCTCTGGGAGCCCATCGGCCGGCCCCGGGGACTGTTGGCGACTTTTTCTTTTCATCCCCGCAAGGTCCTCACCACCGGCGACGGTGGCATGGTCACCGGCCGCGACCCTGAGATCATGGCCCGCCTGGCCCGCCTCCGTACGCACGCCATGTCGTTGTCCACCGCCGAACGCCACGGCGCCGCCAAAGTGATGTTCGAGCAATACCCGGAAGTGGGCTATAATTACCGCCTCAGCGACATCCAGGGGGCCGTGGGCCGGGAGCAGCTCAAGCGCCTCCCCGGCCTGGTGGCGGCCCGCCGGCGCCTGGCGGCCCGCTACCGGGAGGGCCTGTCCGCCAACCCCTATCTGACCTTGCCGCAGGAGCCGGGCTTTGCCCGTAGCAACTGGCAGTCCTTCTGGATCATTCTGACCAACGACTCCCCCCTGTCCCAGATGGAGCTGATGCAGGCTTTGCTGGGCCGGGGCATTCATACCCGCCGGGGAGTGATGTGCGCTCATCGGGAACCGGCCTACCGGGACCTGCCCTTGCGGCGTCCTTTGCCAGTGAGCGAATTCCTGCTGGACCACGGCATCATCCTGCCCCTTTACCCTGAGTTGCCCGAAGGGGACCAGGACCGGGTGATCGCCGCCCTAAACGAAATTCTTACCTAAAACTGCAAGGAAAATCAGGAGGAAGTTCAACAGCTCACTCCTTCTTCATGGATTCTCCAGAACCTCTTGCTCTTTCATTTCTACACTTAATAATGTATAAATAAAAATGAGATTGCGGACTGGGATCCCCTCCTTGCCTTTTGCTTCCTCAATACTTAGAATTACTTATTAAAAATGTTGAATAAAAATAGTCGCCGAGACGGAAAAACGATGGTGCCGGGAGCACCGGTTAGAATAAGTTGGAGCTTAATCTTCGCTCTTATTGGGGTTGTCCTTTGGAGCCAGCCCGGGATTAGCAAGATCCAACATTTCACGGATAAAGAGGGCACCCTGCATATCTCTAATGAATCGCCGGCTGCCGCGGTGGAAAAGCCCGAAGAGGTCCAGCCCCCGGCCCCCGCAGAGACATCACCAGACACATTTTCACCACCAGCTCCCAGGCCGATGGGTCCCCCTCCGCCTGGGTTGCCGCAGCCGGTGATGCCTCAGGCAACGCCCGGTACCGAAGCCAAACCACCGGTGCCCATGGGTGGCGGGGGAGCCCAACCGGCCCCTCCCGCCCCTCCCACTCAAGCCACCCCGGGGCAGGAGGATTGATCTTTCTGGTAAACCGCAGCCAACTGCCCGGACCCAAAGGACCCTGATTTATGGATGTTCATCCTGCCAGTCTGAAGGATTGGGGGCCCATCGAACCCTTCGAAGGTCTCTCCGTTCGTTTCTTAAAGGAAAACCGTTGCCTGCCCTTGAAACGGCAAGACGGGCAGGTTGTTACGGCTATGGCTGATCCTGATGATCGGGACGCCTTGCAAGCCCTGGAAGTGGTCCTGGGGGACAAGATCACCGCGCTGCCCGCCGTCGAAGAGGAGATCCTGGAGTTCATCGATACGGTTTACCGGCCGGGAAGCGCCATGTCCCGGCTGGTGGGCGACCTGGAGCCGGAGGACCTGGACTCAGTTTCCGAGGAAACCGCCGAGATCGGCCACCTCCGGGATATGGCCCGGGAAGCGCCCATCATCCAGTTAGTCAACCTCCTGGTGCTGCGGGCTATCCAGATGGGGGCCTCCGATATTCACTTGGAGCCTTATGAAGACTCCTTCCGGGTGCGCTATCGCCGGGACGGTCTCCTCTATGAGGCCGAATCGCCCCCCAAAGGCTTGCAGGCCGCGATTCTCTCCCGCCTGAAGATCATGTCCCGCCTGGACATTGCCGAGCGCCGGCTGCCTCAGGACGGCCGCTTCCGCCTCAAGGTCGAGGGCCATGACATCGATTTCCGGGTGTCCACCCTCCCCACTTTGTTGGGGGAGAGCATGGTTATCCGTATCCTGGACCGGGAAAAGGTTATTCTGGATCTGAATCGTCTCGGTTTTCCGGCCCGGGAACTGCGGCAGTTCAACGAGCTGATTCACAAGCCCTACGGCATGCTCCTGGTCACCGGACCCACCGGCAGCGGCAAGACCACTACCTTGTATGGCGCCCTGGAAATCATCAATTCACCCGATAAAAAGATTATTACCATCGAGGACCCGGTGGAATACCGTCTGGCTGGCGTCACCCAGATGCAGGTGAAGTCCGGCATCGGCCTCACCTTTGCCCGGGCTTTGCGTCACATTGTCCGCCAGGACCCGGACGTGGTGCTGGTGGGCGAAATCCGGGACCGGGAAACCGCCGAAATTGCAGTGCATGCTGCTCTCACCGGTCACCTGGTCTTCAGCACCCTGCATACCAATGACGCAGCCGGGGCCATCTCCCGCCTGCTGGAGATGGGGGTCGAGGACTTCCTACTGGCTTCGGCGGTGGTGGGCATCCTGGCGCAGCGCCTGGTGCGCCTTATCTGTCCTGAATGCCGCATTCCCCTGCCGCCGGAAACCGCCCGGCTGGAATTGGAGAAAAATGCGCCCAACGGGTTGCCGGCCAAGGAACCGGCCCAACTGTTCATGGGGCAGGGTTGCCCTGCCTGTGCGAACACCGGCTACCAGGGTCGAACCGGAATCTACGAACTGTTATTGGTGGACGAGGCCATTCGCCAATTGATCTTGAAAAGGGCAGAGGCCGCCTCCATCCGTCAGGCCGCGGTCTCTCAAGGGATGCAGACGATGGCGGAAGACGGCTGGGCCAAAGCGGCTCAAGGCCTTACCACAACCCAGGAAGTCCTCCGGGTGACCCAGGAATAGCAATTTGTCGGTGGCCAGTAGTCAGTAAACGTGGGCACTGCCCACCAAATCTTTTGCCATGACATTGAAATAATACAGGAATAGGCGAGATATGCCCCTTTATCATTACCGGGCCAGTGATTCGACCGGCAACGTGGTCACCGGCACCCTGGAGGCCCGGGAGGAACGCCTGGTGGTGCAGCACCTCCAACAAGGCGGCCTCATCCCCCTGCGTATCAGCCCGAAAGAAGAGGCCGCAGGCTGGAAAGGCGGCTTGGGAACCAGCCGCGGCAAACGTGTGCCCCTCAAGGAAGTGGTGCACTTCACTCAGGAACTGGCAGCACTCCTGAAGGCAGGGCTCCCCTTGGACCGCAGCCTCCAGGCCCTCCAGGATGTCACCAGCCGGGCCTCGATGAAGGAGATCCTGGCCCAGGTGCACCGGGACCTGCAAGGGGGCAAAACCCTCTCCGACGCCCTGGCGCGGCACCGGGTCTTCTCATCCCTTTACGTCAGCCTGGTCGCGGCCGGCGAAACCGGCGGCTTCCTGGACGACGCCCTGGAGCGCCTGGGGGATTACCTCAAGACGGTGAGCGACTTTCGCAGTTATCTGGTCTCCGCCTTGATCTACCCTGTCATCCTGGTAACAGTGGCGTGCCTCCTGCTCACCCTCATGCTCCTCTTCGTGGTGCCGACCTTCGAGGATTTTTTCAAGCAAATGGGGCCGAACCTCTATTGGAGCACCCAGGTTTTGCTGGCCCTAAGCCACGGTTTCCGTTCCTATTGGTGGGCGTTGGGGCTATTGGCCGCCCTGGCGGTCATGATCGTGGTGCGCCTGGCTAAAAGCCCCCAGGGCCAGATGGCCATAGACCGCTTCAAAATAAACGCTCCCTTCGTGGGAGATTTAAGCCGGCGGGTGGCTGCCGCCTTTTTCGCCAAGACCTTGGGCACCCTGCTCAACAATGGAGTCCCCATGGTCACCTCCCTCAAGGTGGTGATCAATTCCGTGGCCAATCGCTTCCTGGCGCGTTCTCTTACCGGGGTGCTGGCCAACGTGGAAAAGGGGCAGCAGCTGTCGGTCTTATTGAAAAAGGTGGGCATGTTCCCGGAATTGTTTTTGCAGATGGTCGCCATTGGCGAAGAAACCGGCAACCTGGGAGACATGCTCCTGTCCGCGGCGCTGTCATTAGAAAATGACGCCCGTACTGCGGTTCAACGGCTGATGGCCTTGCTGGAGCCGGTGCTGATCCTGGGCACCGCCGTGCTGGTGGCCTTTTTCATTGTTTCCTTAATGCTGCCCATTCTCAATCTCTATGAGATTCAATTTTGATGTAGGCGCGGACCCGTGTGTCCGCCCTTTTGGCACAGGCGCGTATGCGTCCCGACAATAAGTAAGGAATTTTTAGGAGGAAAACTACCTTTGCAAGATAGACGACAGCGGCAAGCCGGTTTCACCCTCATCGAACTGATGGTCGTGCTGTTCATCCTGGGCCTGCTGGC
>JAMCQY010000114.1 GCA_023381945.1 Deltaproteobacteria bacterium | reverse complement strand
TTTCGGTGCGTAGCGCTCAACCCACAAAGACGCCGTCGGTACGCCTGTGCGTAGGGGCACATCCAGGTGTGCGCCCTCAGGGCGGACACGCGGGTCCGCCCCTACAATACCTTCTAAAACCGCAAATTCCCAAACATGGGGTCTCCGATGGGCTTGAGCAGACTCACCTCGAAAGCCATGGCCAGCCAGCCGCGCATCTCCTTGAATTTCAGCACCCGGTCATTGAGCAGCCGCGCCCCGCAAAAAAAGGGGTGGGCCTCGCCGTCGTACTTGTCGATCATCTGCTGGCGGAAGGTCTGTTTTTCCTCTTCGCTCATGGGCTTGCCGCGCTTGCGCTCCTCGATGGACATGAGCACTTCCCTCGCGGAACGGCCGCTCATCACCGAAGTCCGGGCCCGCATGGTGGAAAAGAGAAAATGCGGCCGATAACCGCGGCCGCACATGCCGTAATTGGCCGCGCCGTTGTCGGGACCGATCACCAACTGCACCCGGGGGACCTGGGCGCAGGACACCACCCGCACCATATCCGCCCCGTATTTGCCGATGCCGAAGTGTTCGGAATCCGAGCCCACCATATAGCCCGGCGAGGCCTGGATAAAAAGCAGCGGGATCTTGTCCTGGCAGCAGCGCACGACCCATTCCGTGGCCTTTTGGGCCGCCTGGGCGAAGATGATGCCGATGCCGTTGGAGGCGACGACGCCCACCGGCAGGCCCTTGAGGCGGACTTTGCCGGTGATGATGTTGTCGCCGACGCCGGGGGCGTAGGGCCGTTTGTATTCGGCAAACTGGCTGTCATCGGCAATGGCCTGGAGAAAGGCGCGCGTGTTGATACCCTGATGGACGTTGGCCGGCAGCAGGTCGTAGATGGTCTCCACCGGCGCCCGGGGCGGCATTTCCTCATAGCGATGGCTGTATAGTTTTTGCGGCGGCTCGAGCGCCAGAATCTCCCGCACCGTTGCTATGGCCTCATCCTGAGACTCGCAGAGATGGTCGGCGCCCCCGGAGCGCTGGGTATGCACCCGGGCCCCGCCCAAATCTTCCGCCGAAATGACTTCCCCGGTGGCCGCCTTGACCAGCGGCGGGCCGCCCAGGAAGGAGTAGGACATCTGATCGATCATCACCGACTGGCAGGCCATAAAGACGATATAAGCGCCGCCCGCGGTGTTGCCGCCGGTGCTCATGGTGATCTGTTTTAAGCCCATGGCGCTCATGCGCGCCATGTTGTAGAACATGGAGCCGAATTGCTGGTCGTCCGGGAAAACCTCGGCCTGCATGGGCAGATAGGCGCCACCGGAATCGGCGATGTAGACGCAGTTCAGGCCGCAGCGTTCGGCCATGGCCTGGGCCCGCATATGTTTCTTCAGGGTGATGGGGAAATAGGTGCCCGCTTTCACCCGGCTGTCATTGGCAAAGATCATGGTCCAATTGCCGTGGATCTTCCCCAGCCCGGTCACCAGCCCGCCGCAAGGCACGTCGTAGACGTCCGGATAATCCATGCCGAAGCCGGCAATCCGGCTGAATTCATAGAATTCCGTGTCCGGATCAATGAGCTTGCCGATCAGGGCCCGGACCGGCTGTTTGCCTTGCTTGGCCAGGCGCTGCACCGCCTTTTCGCCGCCGGGCCAGACGGCCTGATAGGCCAGCTCATCCAGCTTCGCTTCCTCACTTTCCCAATGGGTGCGGTTATCTGACATTGTGCTCCTTTGGTTTGTCAGGTTCGCCTGATGTGGAATCAGTGATTTTTCATAATTGGAAAGGCTTTGTAAGTGTTTTTTTATCTCCCCCCTTTTCTAAAGGGGGGTAGGGGGGATTTTAATACACCCATGAAATCCCCCTAAATCCCCCTTTTTCAAAGGGGGGGCTTTAACACCCTGCACTATGATTGCCGCTTTGGCCTGCGCCGCATAGCCGGACGCCTGTGCCATCAAGACATTACTTCATAAACACCGGCTTGCGCTTCTCTACGAAGGCCTTCAGGCCCTCTTGTCCGTCGGGATGTCCGGCGCACTCGGCCAGCCCCCGGCGCTCCCGCTCAATATGAGCTTCAAAAGCGCTGTCAAACGAGTCGGTGAGCAAGCGCTTGGCCCAGCCGAAGGAGTGGAGCGACCTTCCGGCCAGTTCATGGGCCATGCTCATGGCTTCGGTGACCACCTGAGCATCCGGCACGACCTTGGTCGCCAGGCCCCAGGCCAGGGCTTGATCAGCCTTGATCGGCCGGTCGAAAGCGATAATCTCCAGGGACCGGGCCAGGCCGACCAGGCGGGGCAGGGTGAAGGAGCCGCCGCCGTCCAGGCTCAAGCCCGCCGAGGTATAGGCCTGTTTGAGCACGGCGGATTCGCCCATGACCCGAAAATCGCAAGCCAGGGCCATGGAAAAGCCGCCGCCCGCGGCCACGCCATTGACCGCGGCGATGACCGGTTTCTCCATGCGGCGAATCTCGATGATGGCTTGATGAAAATAGCCGGCGGTCTGATGAATGGCCCGGGCCGGGCCGCCGGGAAAGCTCAGGAAGTATTTCAGGTCGCCGCCGGCGCAGAAGGCCTTGCCCTCGCCGGAGAGGACTATGCCGCGTACCTCAGGGTCGCCTGCCAGGCTCATGAGCTGCGAGGTCAGGCCCTGAACCAGTTCCGGGTTGATAGCGTTGAAGGCCTGGGGCCGGTTCAACAGGACCAGGGCGATTTCGGCGTCCCGGGTAAGCTTGATGGAATCAGTCATAACGATTCATCTCCCAATCTGAAGATAGTCCGCTGCATCTCACTTACCCTTATACACCGGTTTACGCTTTTCACGAAATGCCGCCAGCCCTTCCAGCCGGTCCTCCGTCGGGATGGTCACCCAGTAGGCATTGGATTCAATGGCCAGACCGGTATGCAGATCGGCCTCCAGGCCAAAGTTGATGGCGTATTTGGCCTGCAGGATGGCAATGGGGCCGGCCTCGCAGATTTGCCCCGCCATGGCCTTGCACTCATCCAGCAATGCCTCCGGTTCACAGACCTTATTGACCAGCCCGATCTGCAGGGCCTCCCGGGTGTCGACCTTGCGGCCGGTAAAGATCAGCTCCTTGGCCTTGCCGCGGCCGATCAGGCGCGGCAGCCGCTGGGTGCCCCCGGCGCCGGGAATAATGGCCAGCCGGGTTTCGGTCAGCCCCATGGCGGCCGTGGCCGAGGCCAGGCGGATGTCGCAGGACAGGGCCAGTTCGGTCCCTCCCCCCAGGGCAATGCCGTTGACCGCGGCGATCACCGGCTTGTTCAAGTATTCGATAAAGGTGAACAGGTTGCGAATGGTAAAGATGAACTGGCGCACCTGGGCCTCGCTCATGGTGGCGCGTTCTTTCAGGTCGGCGCCCGCACAAAAGGCCTTAAGCCCTGCGCCGGTGATGATCACCACCCGGACCTCCGGGTCGAAATGCACCGCCTCCACCTTCTCCTTCAGGGCTAGAAGCATCGGGAAGTTGAAGGAGTTCATCACCTCCGGCCGGTTCAGGGTAAGCACGGCCACCCGGTCCTGCCTGTCCTCCAGAATTAACGGTTCACTCATGATTTCTCCGTCGGCTCAGGCAACCGTCGCCTAGCCGGTCAAACCGGCTTGATTGATAAGAGCCATCATGGTCGCCAGCATGGTGGCCACCGGTTTAGATTTTCCCTGATCGTGGGCCGTGACCTCAGCCGTGCAGACGCTGAGGGTCTTCCCCGGCCTGATGACCCGGCCCCGGGCCAGGAAGAGCTCGCCTACGGCCGGGGACATCAGGTTGATTTTGTATTCGACGGTCAGCACTGCGGCGTCGGCGGGCATGAGGCTGAAGGCGGCATAGCCGCAGGCAGTATCGGCAATGGTGGCGATGATCCCGGCATGGACAAAGCCATGCTGCTGGGTCAAATCGTCCCGGTACGGCAGGCTGATCTCCGCTTCGCCCGGCAGGAGCCTGGTCAATTCGGCGCCAATGGCGCTCATCAGCTTCTGCCGGTTAAAACTGCCGCGTACACGTTTTTCGAAGTCGGGGTCCGGGACCTTAAACCGCATCTGCCAAACCTCCGTTATCGCTGCGCCTTCCGGGCAAAGGCTTCCCGGGTGAGTTCCCGGGCAATGATCATGCGCCGGACCTCGCTGGTGCCCGCGCCGATTTCGTAGAGTTTGGCGTCGCGCCAGAGCTTTTGCACCGGAAATTCCAGGCAGTAGCCATAGCCTCCGTGAATCTGAATGGCCTGGCCGCAGACCCAGGTGGCGGTTTCCGCCGCCAGGAGGATGGCCGCGGCAGCCAGGCGGTTCAGTTCCGTGCCTTTGCCGCCCCGGGGGGATTTCTGGGCCAGGTCGGCGGCCCGGTAAACCAGCAGTCTGGCGGCCTCGGTGCGGGTGTACATGTCGGCCAGCTTCTGCTGAATCATCTGGAAATTGGCGATGGGCTGGCCAAACTGCTCCCGCTCCACCGAGTAGCGGATGGAATATTCCAGGGCTTGCTGCGCCATGCCTAATGAACCGCCGGCCAACACGATGCGCTCCGCGTCCAGCCCGCTGGTCATGACGTGCACGCCCATATTTTCCTGGCCCACCAAGTTTTCTGCCGGCACCTCGCAGTCCTCGAAGATCAGCTCCGCCGTGGGGGAGCCGCGCATGCCGCATTTCTTCAGCTTGCGGGACACCGAAAAACCGGGAAAATCCTTCTCCACGATGAAGGCGCTGATCCCCTTGGCGCCCTGTTCCGGCGCGGTCTTGGCATAGACCAGCAGAGTGTCGGCCACCGTGCCGTTGGTGATGAAGATCTTGCTGCCCCGGAGGAGATATTTGTCACCCTGGCGCACCGCGCGGGTGCGGATGCTCATGGCATCGGAGCCGGCGTTGGGTTCGGTGAGGGCCATGGCGCCGATCTTTGCGCCGTTGACCAGCGGCGGCAAATACTTCTCTTTGAGCATTTCGCTGGCGTTCCGGTGGATATTGTGGGCGCAGAGGTTGGAGTGCGCCCCGTAGGTCATGGCCAGGGCCGGGCAGATGCGGCTCATCTCTTCGATGGCCAGGGTCTGCATCAGCACGTCTCCGCCCAGGCCGCCGTATTTTTCGTCTATGGTGATGCCGAGGATGCCGATTTCGGCGCATTTTTTGAAAAAATCGGGGGGAAACCAGTCTTCCTCATCGATCTTTTCCTGCAGCGGCCCCAGTTCATTGACTGCCCATTTGTACACGGTCTCCTTGATCATGCGCTGTTCATCGGTGAGCTGAAAATCCATTAAATCCTCCTGGAAAGATACCAAGGCTAAGAATGATTATTGCGAAAAGATCGGTTGATTTTCCGTAGGGGCGGGTTTTAAACCCGCCCCTACTCAAACCCCAGCCACCGCACCGGACGCTCTTTGCGAGGCGGCACTGGCGGTTCCTTGGCGGAGTAACCGATGGGGGTGATGGCCAGGAGACTCTGGTTAGGTTTGCCGAGGTACTCCAGGACTTCCTTTTCCACCAGGCTCCCCGCGGTCATCCAGCAGGTCCCCAGACCCTCGGCATGGGCCGCCAGCAGCATATTCTGCATCAAGGCGGCGCCGCTTTGAAAGTTGCCGGCGCCGGGAGCGTCCCATTTCCAAATGGTCACGGCGATGACCACCGGGGCTCTCCCCAGGTCCTTGAAAAACGCAGCCACCCGCTGCTGGCTGGTTTCGGTGACGCCGGCCTGTTGCATGATCGGGACCAGTTTCTTTAGGGACAGGTTGATCAGGTCTACTAAGCCGTCGCGGGCCTTGCCGGCCAATACGGTGATATCCCAACACTGGGTGTTCATGCCGGACGGGGCCCAGAGGCCGGCTTCCACCACCCGTTCCAGGGCCTCACGTTTCGGCATGTCTGGCTTGTAAAGACGGTGGCTGCGACGGTGATGAATGGCTTCGTAAAGATCCATATTTCTCCCCTCTTGCTTGATTACACGCCTGCTTTAAAAACCTGTAGGCGGCAGATAGGGCAAAGTTTTAGCCAACAGCCAGCACAGGAAAAGCACCCAGCATAGGCAAAAACCCCGGGAAGGCTCGAAACGGTGAATTTCTAAAACCGGTCATAGGCTAGACCGCAACTAATACTGCAAAGGATGTACCAGGAGGTTTGTAGGCCTAAGATTTTGAAATTCAAGAAAAAAGAATGACGCGAGAACGGTGAGAGGAAATGCAGCCTCTAGCAAATGCTGCACTTTTTTCTGCGGTAGCCTATCAGCCAGCAAGGAGAGCAATAAAAGCATATATTACCGTAAGTTAGATGAGCCGGAGGATTAGCTTCACTTCTGTAGCATATCCGACAGTACTAAGTGAAGCGGGACAGGCTGATTCGGGTTCTCTCCCAGGAGAGCAGCAAATTGCAGCCGAGGAACAAGAAATGTCTGTTGCAGGGGCGCACCCGCGTGTGCGCCCTTATTTAGGCGGACACATGGGTCCGCCCTACAAAATCTCCTTTTGACTGCACCTGGTATTAGAGATAAATCGAGCGTCGGGGTCAGGAAAGCTCTTTAGCTGTGATGACGAGATGGTTGGCAAGCACTTGATTTAAAACCCGGCTCAGTTCGGCAATCCTGTAAGGCTTGGTAATAACGCCGCTGAAGCCGTTTTGGGCAAATTCGGCCATGGTCGGGTCGTCGGAGTAACCGCTGGAAACGATAGCTTTGATTTGGGGATCGATTCTCAAAAATTGTTCCAAAGCGGTTTTTCCTCCCATGCCCCCGGGAACGGTTAAATCCAGAATCACTGCGGAAAAATTCTCTCCGGCTTCCCGGGCCGCAATGAACAGTTCCAAGGCTTCGGCCCCATCTTTGGCTAAAGTCGCCCGGTAGCCGAGATGGCCTAACATTTTATCCAACAGGTCCCGCACTATTTCCTCGTCATCCATCACCAATATCTTCAACTGGTTGGATGATACCTGACGATTTTCCTCCCGGCGCGGGGCGACCTCCCGGGTGACCGCCGGGAGAAAGACCTGAAAGGTCGTGCCCCTGCCCAGGCTTGACTCCACCATAATTTGTCCGCCATGGTTCCTCACAATGGAATATACCGTGGTCAGACCCAGGCCGTTCCCGCCTGGCTTGGTGGTGAAATAGGGATCGAAGACTCTCGGAAGATAATTGGGGGAGATGCCGATCCCCTGATCCTGCACGACGATCTTGACATATCGGCCGGCGCTGAGGGGAAGTTCATTTTGCTGCCCAACTTCCAGGTTTTCTCCCTGCACTGTGATCGTCCCACCGGCCGGCATGGCCTGAATAGCATTGATCACCAGGTTTTGGAAGACCTGGCTGATTTGTCCGGGGTCCACTTCCGCGGCCCAGAGACTATCCGGGAAGTTAAATTTGCATTTCACCCGGGAGCCAATGGCGGCGAGACAGGCGGTTTCGGTGATGAGGCTCTCTAAAGAAATCAGCTCCTTAATCGGGGCGCCGCCCTTGGCAAAGGTCAGCAGTTGGCGGGCCAGCCTCTGGGCTTGGAGACAGGCCTTTTCCGCCGCGGTCAATCTATCCCGGCTGGGGCTGTCCTCTTCCTGATCCAGCATCGCCAAACTGATATTGCCCAGGACGCCGGTGAGGAGGTTATTAAAGTCGTGGGCGATGCCCCCCGCCAGGGTGCCGATAGCTTCAATTTTCTGGGCCTGAATGAGCTGAGCCGTAAGGCTGGCCTTTTCTTCCTCGGCCCGCTGGCGTTCCGAGATATCCCGAAAGATGCCGGTAACCAGGTGTCTGCCGCCCACTTTCACTCTGCTGGTGCTGATCTCCACGGGTATGCCGCGGCCGGCGCTGTCCATCACCTGAATATCACTTTCGATGAATCCGCCCTTCAAGTCTAACTGGCGAAACAGATCCCGGTAACGTTCTGCGTCTTCGTGAGAAAAGAGTTGGCTATAATGCAATCCGATGAGTTTTTCCGGAGGCCTGGCCAACAACTCCGCCGCCTTGCGGTTGGCATCCACAATAATGCCGCTTTTTAGATCGGCAGTAAAGATGGCATCATTGGCGGTTTCCATCAGCCGGCGATATTTTTCTTCCGAATCCCGCAGCGCCTCTTCGGCCCGCTTGCGCTCGGTGATGTTCCGCGCGAAGACCAGCTCCATTAACTGATGGTCGTAGAACAGCGTGGCGGTAGTGCATTCCACCTCAATAAGGGAGCCATCCTTCCGGCGATAGCGGTGACACGAGATCGGCTTCAGCTTCGCTGAACATTGCCAGCAATCTTCCTTATCCAAGGGCTCCGAAACCAGGAGTTGATCGATCTTCAGGTTGAGGAGTTCTTCCAGGCTGTAACCCAGCCACTGGGACATAATGGGATTGGCGTCCAGAATCTTCCGGGTGGCGGTGTCGAAGACAAACACCGCCTCGGGCGCGGCATCGCACATGGCCCGAAAGCGAGCCTCGGAAGCAATGGTGCGTTTAGCTCCTTCCCTGATGTATAGATTGCTGCCGGCCGCCAGCAGGGTAAATAAAATCATGGTAAAGGTCGCGGCGACGCCCACCAGGCGATAGAACACCAACATGTTGTCCGGAGCCAGCAAGACCAGGGACCAGCCCAGGGTGGCCGGAGTGTTGAGGTATTGGCGAAAAAACAGATAAGTCTGGTTCGCCATCCTCACCTCGGCCCCGTCCGCTTGGACGTGGGGAAATACCGGCTTAAAATCGCTAACGCCGAACTGTGATTTTTGGACATCAGCTACAGATATGGCTACGGGCCATAGACTTTGGCGGTCCAGGCTGGGGCGGCTACTTAAAAAGATGACGCCGTGGGGATCGAGGAGAAAGGCCGGATCGCTTTCCCGTAATTCCTGTTGAAATTTATCCAGGGGCGTTTTGAGCGCGGCCACTCCCACCACCCTTCCACCACCCGCCACAATCGGATAGGCCGCAAAAAACCCCGGCTTTTTGGTGATCGCCCCGACGGCGAAATAGCGGCTCGGCAAGCCCATAACGGCTTCTTGAAAATATGGCCGAAAAGCAAAATTATGGTTTGCAAAGCTCTGCTGGGAATTTCGGTTGGAAGAAGTGACGGTGGCGCCGTTCCGATCCAAAATATAGGCCGGAGAGGCGCCGAAGTGTGATTGGTAGCGGTCCAATACCGAGTTGGCCTTCGCCAGGCTCTGGGGCGATTTCGACACCAGGGCGGGTCTGAGCCAGGGAGAGCCGGACATGGCCCTGGCCGCAGCTTCGGCTTGTTCCAGTTCGAAGCTGAGGCGCTGAATGATAAGATTACTGCGGCCGACGGTGTCCTTACGGATCTGCTCCAGGGCTAAATTGCCCAAGAATTTTGTAAGTATCCAGCCCGCCACCAGGATAATCACCAGGGCCGCGACCGTGCCGTACATATAACGGAGGCGGCATCGGCGACTCTTAGATAGGTCCACCGGCCAGGTGGCCTGGAGGTAACCCAGGATTATGACGGTGATCATCATTGCCAGAAAGCTCTGCGGGAGCCTTGCCGGCAGGCCGCTCAGTTCGGTGAACATCTGGAAATTGAGCACCGCAGCCGGGAGGAAAGCAGCCGGGTGAACTACCGGACCGATGGTCAGGGAATATAGGAGAAGGCTTATTCCTCCGCCAATCAGCCAGGTCTTGCCTGGGGGATTATTCTGGTGGCCTTCCCTGAACAGGGCTAAACCCGCTGACAGGCCGCCAATCAACCCCAGATACCGGGTGGTGGCGCTCAATCCCTTCCAGCCCGACAGGGCTCCCAGGCAGCCAAAGAGCGCCAGGATTCCCAAAAGCCAGCGCCCCGGCCCCGGGCTCCGTTGCCGAACCAGGCCAAGTCGCCCAAATTCAGCCAGGAATAGGAAAGATGCGGCTAAGAGCCCCCAGCGGCAAGCTCCAAGCCATACCGTCTCTTGCCAGACTTGGGCCAGCAGATCCAGCCAGATGCGGACTCCGTAAGCAAAGCCAAAGAGAGCCAGCCAAATCCAGGCAAGCCGTTGTTTAATGTCTTTGGAGAGAAGGCAGGAGACGATTCCCAGCCCGATGAAGGCTAGACCGTAAACGAAAAGGTTGTAATCGGATTGTCCCGGAAACCTGCTAGTCATGGACCCCTTATATCAGCCATACCTTGGGATTTTTAGGGGCAAAAGAGGGTGATTCCTCAAGGCGGAAAGAGGCTTGGCAATAATCCGCAATCAGAATTAAGCTAATAATTTGACATAATATCTAAAAAAAAATATTTGCCAACAATGGGATAACTATCGGGAAATTTGGATAAATTTGGCAGTGAAAATTGCTTGGGTCAGCATCTTAACGGGACTTAAGGTCTTGCCAATTCTTTAGCCTGTTGATGATTTTGGGAATGAACAGTGACCCGATAAACAGGGCCAGGGAGAAGAACACCTTCCAGTTCAGCAGGTTGGCCCAGTGGCCGGTGGCCCAGACTTCTTTGACGGTGCCCACGAAGAAGGTAAAGATAAAGGTCCCCACCAGGATGCCCAGGCCGGTGCCCCAGAAATAATCCCTGAACCTTACCTTGGTCAGACCCATGCCGAAGTTCATGGGGGTGAAAGGGAAATAGACCAGGCGCAGGTAGAGCACGGTGGCGAAGCCGTTCCTCTCAATGGCGTCATCGTATTTCCGGAGCCGGCCGCCGATGAGGGAGGCGGCAAATTCCCGGCCCAGGTAGCGGCCGATGAGGAAGGCGCCGGTGGCTCCCAGCATGGCGGCGATCCAAACATATAAGAAACCCCAATAGGGGCCGAAAATCGCGGCCCCCAGGGTGGTGAGCAGGGTGCCCGGAATAAACAGGCAGATCCCGGCGGCGTAAATCAGGATAAAGGCCAGGGGCGCCCACCAGCCTGCGGCTTCAAGGAGACCGCCAAGCCTCGCCACCGTCAGGAAGTCCTTGATGGAGGTATAACGCACCGCCAGGATAGCCGCCACCACGAAGACCGCCAGGATAGCCGCCTTGATCAGGGCGGTTTTTCTGAGTTTTTCGGTCGGCATAAGGCTCCTTTATGCCTCTGGTTATCCGCCTAAGAGCCTTCCGAAGAAGCCCTTTTTCTGCGGCTCCGGCTCAGGCAGTCCCAGATGCCGGCAGATGACGGCCTCGATCTTATCCTCGGGCACGTCGGCGCCCTCCACCACGATCTCGTCAGCCACCATTACTGCTGGCGCCGTGGGCAGGTCTAATTCAAAATATTCATCCGCTTGGTATTCGGCAATGGGCTTGGAGATGACTTCGCATTCGAAACGGTACTTTTGGCCCAACCTGGGCATCATCTGGAGGAAATGCTTTCACGGCTTGCCGTTGGGTTCGTTCAGGAAAAATCTGACTTTGAGCATGGTTTTTCTCCTTTTATAGTGTTTGCCAAAAGTTTCTTCTGGTGGCTGGCTTTTCAAATCCCCCTAAATCCCCCTTTTTCAAAGGGAGACTTTTAAAGGAATTCCACTGAGTTCCCCCCTTTGAAAAAGGGGGGATAGGGGGGATTTTGAGAAGTTGCGTACACCACATTTAGGAAAAAACTTTTGGCAATTGCTATAAAAATTTTTTCAAAAAAGACTTGACAAAGGGGTTGGATGATAATATATATTTAAGCAATCACTTAAATGCTTAATCGGTTACCGTTCATGGAATGTGAAATCTCCGAAATGTTCAAGGCCCTGGCGGTGGAAACCCGGGTAAAAATCCTTGAACTCTTGAAGGGTCAAGGCCCTTTGGGGGCCAAAGAAATTGCCCGACTGACGGGCATAACCGCGGCGGCGGCTTCGCAGCATCTTAAAATTCTGAAACAGGCCGGGTTGGTCAGGAGCGAGCGCCAGGGATACTGGATTCCGTATGCCGTTAATCCCGAAGTCTTGGAAGAATACCGGCGCCGGCTGTCGGAGGTCTGCACCTGCGGCTGCCGGGGCAGCGGCCATTGGCGGGAAAAAGAGCGACGCGAAACCCCTCTGGAGTCCTTGAAGCAATATGCGCAGGACCTGCAAAATGAACTGGAAAATGTTCGCCAGAGAATTGAGGAGCTGAAGTCGAAATAGGTGGGCGCTTTTTTTTCTCTCAATAATTAAGTAGTTACTTAAATACCTAAATAGAAAGGAGGTGAGCAGGATGGCAGAGCAAAAAAGCACCTGCGGCTGCGGCTGTTCCTTGAAGAAAGGCAAGGCCGAAGTTGCCAAACCCCAGCAGCAGGCTGAAAAGCCTAAGGAGAAGTAAAACAACGGCTTAACCTGGCCCAAGGGGGCAGGGTAGAAGTCAAGTCCGCCCCCTTGGCTTATTATTACTTCTGTTTGCCGAGCCTGCCTGCCCATTTCATTCCCTTTAAGACTTTAAAGCATTCAGCGGTCAGTTTTCAACCGTCAGCTTAAGAACAGGACAAATCAGATATTTCACTGCTTTTGCTTTAGCTGATAGCTGAATGCTGATAGCTGACAACTAAAAATCAAAAGCTCGTCCGGGCGGCCAGCAGGTCGGAGGCCAGATCTTTCAGGGCCGCCAGAATATTCAGGATCCGGTTGTCGGCCAGCTCGTAATATACAAAGGGGCCGCGGCGCTCCACCCTGACCAGCAAGGCCCGGCGCAGTTCCTTCAAGTGATGGGACACCAGCGGCTGCGACAGGCTCAGTTCCTCGACAATGCCGGAGACCGACTTTTTGCCATTATCAAGGCACAACAGAATCCGCAGACGATTTTCATCCGCCAGAGTCCTGGCCACAAAGGCCACCATCTCTAGGGATTGCTCCAAGGGCGTCCCTGCCTCGAGACCCTCTGAGGCGCCCGAGGGCTGTAGGGAGATTGGCGTCTTGATAATCCTGTTCCTCATCCCTGGGGAGACTGGTTGTTATGATTCTTTTTGATTTCCACATCCAGGGCCGCGGACAGGGCTGCGGTACAGCCATCCGCGGCGGCAATGACGATCTGCTTGGCATTTTTCTGCCGCAGGTCGCCGATGGCGAAGATCCCCGAGATATTGGTCTGACAGCGTTCATCGGTCATCACGTAGCCCTCATGATCCAGGCGAATCCCGGCGGGCACCAATTGGTTGTTGGGCATAAAGCCGATGAAGATGAAGACGCCGTCCGTGGCCAATTCCCGAGCGGCCTTCGTCTGCGTGTCCTGCAAATCAACCGCATAAACGCCGCTGGCATTGGATTTCACTTGAGTAATCACGGTATTCCATAAGACCTGGATTTTGCCTTCGCGCTCCACCTGCTGATGCAAAATCCGGCTGGCCCGAAAGGCGTCCCGGCGGTGAACCAGGTAAACCTGCTTGGTGATCTTGGCGAGGTAAAGCGCCTCCTCCAGGGCGGTGTCGCCGCCGCCCACCACCACCACGGTCTTGCCGCGGAAAAAGAAGCCGTCGCAGGTGGCGCAGTAGGATACTCCCCGGCCGTAATATTCCGATTCCCCAGGAATCCCCAGCTTGTGTGGGCTGCCGCCGGTGGCCAGGATCACTGCCAGGGTATTTAGCGTGCCACCGTTGGCTAACCGAATGGTATGAAATTTTAATCCCGGTTCCACTGCAACCACTTCGGCGTTTCGCACTTCCAGCCCGTAGGCCTGGGCGTGCTGCAAAAACTTCTGGGACAGGTCAAAACCGCTGATATTCTCAAAACCTGGATAATTTTTCACGCTTTCGGTCAGGTTGATCTGGCCGCCGGGCAGCCCTTTTTCAATCAGTATGGTTTTGAGCGCGGCGCGCATGGCATATATCCCGGCAGTCAGGCCGCCGGGACCGCCGCCGATGATCACCAGATCAAAGAGTACAGCTTCAGCCATCAACAGTGCCCCTCCTCAATATATTAATATAAATAAATATGTTTATTGTAAAGCTTTGTCCTTTGTCAAGGAAAAATTCATTTTGCTCTCCAGTCCGATTATTGCTCCAGGCGCATTTTATGGAAATCCCGAGAACTTAATGATTGCTTAAAGAACCGGACCCATTAAGATGCGGGGCTTGAGCCCATCGCAGGGGCGGCTGGGAAAGGAGGGGCGATTGCCTAAGCGTTGGATTTTCCCAAACGGAGTGTCCTGGAGGGCGCCTGGGTCCCGCCGCCCCTTAAGCGGGTGGAGTAATACCTGTCTAATTGCCGGGGCGCACCCGCGTGCGCCCTCAATAAGGGCGGACACCTGGGTCCGCCCCTGCTTCAGGCCATAAAAAGGAGAGCCGGTACACCAAGGAGCAATACGTCCTGGCCCTGGAGAACGGCGCCCTGAATCACACGGCCAATAAGCAGGTGCAGGGGGCCGACGCCACCGTTACACTGACCCGGGCAACTTTTGATCAAGTGATCCTGGGCGGCAAGCCGGCGCTCGAGGCCAAACTCGCCGGCGGCGATCTCAAGATTGATGGCCAGAAAGAAAAATTGGGCGAGTTATTTTTGCTGTTGGATAAGTTCGATCCCCGGTTCAACATCGTCACCCCATAGGCCAAAACAAGGCAGCGGTTTGGGCCGCCGCCTTGTTCATTGGTCGAGATTTAATTCGGTTTGCTGATTTTTTAGATCCCCCTAAATCCCCCATTTTCAAAGGGGGACCTTTAGTTCCCCCCCTTTGCAAAAGGGGGGATAGGGGGGATTTGGTAGCGGTGAAAAATTCGAACTCTGTTTCTCACAACAATCTGGCGCCCAGCTCGGCCACCCCTGACCTTTCACCCTTAATCAAGGTAATGTGCCCGGAGATGCCCTCTTCCTTGATCCTTTCCACCAGGTAGCTCAGGCCATTGGAAGAGGCGTCCAGATAAGGATGATCGATCTGCTCAGGGTCGCCGGTGAAGATGATCTTGCTGCCGCGGCCCACCCGGGTGAGGATGGTCTTGATGACATGGGGGCTGAGGTTCTGGCTTTCGTCGCAAATGATGAACTGGCGGGGGATGCTGCGGCCGCGGATATAGGTCAGGGCCTCCAGCTCGATCTTGCCATTGCTCAGCAAATATTCGGTTGAACCATTGGGCCGAATATGTTCGTTGCAGAGGTACTCCAGGTTGTCGTAAATTGGCTGCATCCAGGGCCGGATCTTGTCTTCCTTGTCGCCGGGGAGATAGCCCAGGTCGTTGCCCAGGGGCACGATGGGCCGGGTGATCAGCAGCCGGTTATATTTGCCGTTCCCCTCGAAGACCTTTTCCAGACCCGCGGCCAGGGCCAGGATGGTCTTGCCGGTGCCGGCCTTGCCCACCAGGGTAACGATCTTGAGGTGGTCGTCCAGCAGCAGCTCCAGGGCGAATTTCTGCTCCTTATTCAAGCCCTTGATGCCATAAACCGTCTTACTTTCATAAACCAGCTTGCTGAGTTTTTGATCGGTATACCTGGCCAGGGCCGAAACGGAGGGCTTTTCCTGGAGCTTTAAGATGCAGAATTGGTTGGGATAGAGATTGTCTCCGCTGAAGTCGAGGGACCCTTCCTGGTAAAACCGGTCGATTTCTTCCCGGGAGATATAGAGTTCCCGGACGCCTTTATACAATTTATGGTAGTCAACTTTATCGCTGTAGAAATCTTCGGTGGCGATGCCCAGGACGTCGGCCTTAATTCTCAGGTTCAAATCCTTGGTAACCAGGACCACCGGGGTATTGGCGCTTTTCATCAAATGATAAGCCTGGGCCAGGATCCTGTTATCCACGCTAGTCAGATCGACCCCATTCGGCAGGTCATGGTTCTGATGCCCGTTCAGTTCGATCTTCAGAGAGCCGCCGTTCGGTAGCGGCACGCCTTCGGACAGGTGCCCCACCAGCCTCAGATCGTCCAGCTTTCTGGAGGCATCCCGGGCGTTGCGGCCTACGTCGTCCCCTCTTCTCTTGATCCGGTCCAATTCCTCAATAACTGACAACGGCAGGACAATATTATTATCTTCAAAAGAAAACAGGGATTCTGGATCGTGCAACAGGACGTTGGTATCCAGGATATAGATTTTTTTCATAGCACCCCTTCCTTGGTAATCTGTTCGGGGTCGCCGGCGTTCAGGTAAGAGAATCAACTGTCTCTGGTGCAACGTAAATGAACAGCAAGGCTAGCCAATTGTAGTTTGGCATATAGTGACTATTTTGGAAAGAGCTTTCGCCAAAGGATAGAGACTTGGATAACTTAGAAAATATTCCTTAAATTTTGATTGGTTAGATAGCGATCCGTACGTTGACTCCTTGATTTCGTGCAGGATGACAATAAAATACGGTTTGCAATGGCTTGAATGCCGTACGGCAAAACCCAGGTCTGGCCTGAGGAAAATTGCAAAAATTCGATTGAAATTGGCGGTGATTTTGGCTATTCTCCATGAAGGATAACGTCATGAAAGGCAAAAGGCCCAATCACGGCCGGGGCACCGCCCTGGCGGCAAGCCCCGAATTCCAGGGGGTGCAGATCAAAGGGCGCCTCTGGTTGGAGAAGCAGGGCGAAACCTTCCTGAGTTGGGGCCGGGTGATTCTCCTGGAGAAGATCAGGGAAACCGGCTCCATCGCGGCCGCGGCCCGGGCCATGGAAATGGCTTACAGCCATGCCTGGACCCTGGTGGCCAACATGAATCGCCTGTCTGGAGAAGAACTGGTTTCGCGGACTTTTGGCGGGCGCCAGGGCGGACGAGCCTGGCTGACCCCGGCGGGAGAAACGGCTGTGGCCCAATTTTGGGAACTGGTGGCCCAATTTAATGAATGGCTCAGCAGCCGGCCGGGAGATGACTGTTTCCCCGG